>JAUYPJ010000004.1 GCA_030697665.1 Candidatus Omnitrophota bacterium | reverse complement strand
CGTTTGCTCGAGAGAGCGCAATCGCAGGGGAGCCTTCGGAGATAGACTCGGAGGTCGCGACGCGCATCAAACAGGTGGTCGAACGGTTCGACGTCGGAGATGAAGCCGGGGCCTTGCAGGAGGGTGAGCGGCTTGTGGCCGACTTTCCCAATGACCCAGCGGCGCGGATGACCTTGGTGAACCTCTACCGTGGCGTGCAACGTCCCGAGCGGGCGGTTGAGCTCATCATGGACACGCCCCCATCGGTTCGTCCCCGCCTGCAGGCGCGCAAGGGGGACCGCGTCACCATCTCCAGGGCCTTCGTGGACCTGCTGCGGAAGCACCTGCAACAGGGTCAGTTAGCTGACGCCCGGGCGCTCGAAGCGCCGCTCCTCTCGTGGATGGCACAGGATGTCATCGGCCTGACCCAGATCGCGACGGCCTACGAGCGGCTCGGGCTGACGGATGAGGCCATTCGCTTTGCCCGGGACGAAGTGATCCCGCGGCATCCGGAGGACGTCGTCATCCGGCACTTTCTCGTGAACGTGCTCCATCACCACCGGCGCGACGAGGCGGTCGTCCGCGCGGGTTCCGAGGCCCTCGAGCTCATCGAGCGGATCCGGGAGACGGTGGAGGATCAGGGTGAGCTGGAGGCGATTCGGCACGAACGCTTCATCCGGGCGGATGTTGCGTTTGCGCTGCTTGCCTTGAATCGCCCGATAGACGCCTTGACCATCCTGAGTGTTGGCGTACAGCGGTTCCCGAAGGATGCGTTGCTTGAAGAGCTCTACCGGGAGGTGGAAGAGCGCCGCCGACGTCACCGGTCGGCCTCTCAAGGAGGCCAGTCCACAATTCCGCCCGTCGTCGGCGGCGCGGAGAGCATGCCCTGGAAGCCGGTCGGGACGCGCGAGGAGGCCGAGGCGTTTGCGCGGGAGAGCGCGATTCGAGAAACCTTGTACTACGTTGTGCCCCACAGGGATGTTACAGGCCTGAAGCGCGAAGGGTTTGATCCGAAGAGGATGGGGTGGGGCGCACGTGGGAAGGTGATGTACCTGTTCAGAACGCGCGAACATGCCTCGTGGTATGCACACAGCCTCGCCTCTTCCAAGAATATTGCCATGAGCGTTCTTCAGATGAAAGTGAACGTGCGGCGGGTAAAACGATTCCTCAGACCAGGCGAAGCATCTGACTACGAGGCCGACCAGCAGAGACTGCGTGGCCGGCTCGATGCGAGCTTAGCGGACCTGCTGCGCGAAGAAGGCTATGACGCGGCGAGCCTTGAAACATCCCTGTTTATGGAGGACTACGTCATGGTGTTCGATTCCGAGCAGCGGACGATGATCATCGAGGAGCCGCGAACGTCCACTGGCGGCCCGCCCGCCCCGGCTCAAGGACCTTCCGGCGGGCCGGGGACCGAGCCTCCTACCGACACCGACTTCCACCCCTCCCGCAGCGAGCCGCCAGCGTTGACCTTCGACGATCCGCTCAATGACCACCTCGGCACCGCCTTCCTGACCGGAGCAGAGCAGGAGTCAGACCCGGGGTCAGGCACTGTGCCTGACCTCGAGCGCACGTTCCCGCCCGTCGCTGGCGGCGCGGAGGGCCATCCCGCCGCAGGCGGCGTATCCGAGGCGATCCGGGCGGAGGCGCTAGCGGCCCTCGCGGCGCAGCTGCCCGGACGGACGTTCACGGCGGATCAGCGCGACACGCTCATCGCCCTCTACGGCGTCGGGGTTCGCCGGTTCGACCGGCTCTTGAAGCGCCGCTGGGGCGCGCTCGGTCACGACGCACAAGAGAAGATCCAGCCCATGGCCGCGTACCTGCGCTCCCTCGGCGTGCGTCGCATCGGCAACGTCTTCGAGGCCTTCCCGTTCATCCTGAGGCTGAACGTCGAGGAGCACCTCCAACCGACCGCAGAGTACCTCCGTTCCCTCGGGGTCCGCCGGCTCGATCACGTCATCGAGACGTCCCCGGCCGTGCTCGGCTTGAAACTCGAAACCAACCTCAAGCCCACTGTGGCCGCCTTGCGCTCGCTCGGGGTGCGTCGCGTTGGACGCCTGGTGGAGGTGTTCCCGGCACTGCTGAGCTATAACTTGGAACGCAAACTCGTGCCCACCTTTGCCCTGTTGCGGGCCCTGCGAGGTGATGCGGTCGTCCCAGCCGACGAGGTGCGGCAGCTGCTCATCAGGAACGAGGAGGTCCTCCGGTTCCTCGCCGAGGGGAGCCTGCCGCGCCCGGACTCGGTGGCGGCTCTCGTGGCCCGCTACCAGGCGGCCGACCGCGCGCACCGGACGCAGAGGAAACGGACCCTCAGCCGTGGCATGCGGAAGGATCCCGAGGGAACCCGCGTTTGGCTCGACCAGTGGCTGACGGCCCGAGTTCCCGCCGTCTCGGGCGGCGCGGAGAACAACGACGAGCAGGCGCGGCGCGGAGAGGCGGCGCATCGAAAGGCGCAGGAGCTACCTATCGAGATTCGACTTGAGGGGTTGACTGAGACTCAGCGCGGCATGCTGGAGCACAGCCTCCGCAGCGCGATTGAAGCACTCCTTCGGATGGACCCGAAAGTTGCTCAGGATGCGCTTGATCGGTTTACGCGAGGCCCCCACTACGTCGGATTCGTGGAATGGATGCAGACCCTCATCCGTTCGTTCTCCCTGATTGAGGTACAGATGATGGTCGATCTGACTGCACGCCCCACTCCGGAGGCTCTCGCAGCACTGCGAGAGCACGAGGGACTGGAAGGTCAGACGCTCTGGCTGGGTCTTGATTCGTTTTGGAGTCGGTACCCCGTTGGGATTCGAGTCTCTGAGTATGCGAATGCGATTGGGTTCATTGCGTTGTCTCGGTTTGCCGCGGAACGGTCTCCAGAGCCTCGGATGCTGGAGGAAGTGTTCACACGCCTGACCTTCGCCCGACCAGGAGTTCTCGAAGCCTGGCATGAGGCGGGTTTGTTGCCGGCTGAACTGTTTGAGGCGCCAAGTGCACTAGAGCGCTCCATGGCGGAAAACATCGCGAGGTTGGACTTCCTCAAGGACTGGGTGCTTCACGGTGATCCCAAAAACCAGGTGCGGTACGCAAGAGAGTTTGTCGAGTTGGTTGGCGAGGAAGGGCGCGCAGAACTGTGGGAACTGATTAACCAACGTGTGCTCGATGAGATTATCCATCCGGAACGCCATCCTTTCGCTGGCATTGAGCGATTTCAAGAGTCAGTGGCGACCGACCGACACGCACTCATAGGCCTGGCTGGGCTACTAGGCGATCGAGGAGCGGCAAATGTCCTGAGACAACGCGAGGAAGGCAGGGTTGTTGAGAATCCAGATGAGCTCATCTGGTTGCGTGAGGCGATCGCTGACATCGACTCCCGCGCGCCGCCATCGACTGGCGGCACGTCCGACCAGCCCCCCGCGCCCCCGCAGCACCATCCCAACTTTCCAGATACCTTCACCCTCGGTGGCGTCCACTGGCACCACCAGCCCACCCCTGACCAGCCACGGTTCGACGATCCGCTCAATGACCATCTCGGCCCCGCTTTCCTAAAGGACGCCACCGAAGAGGGGTCAGACCCCACGCGGTTTGTCGCAACAGAGGACGTTCAGTCCGAGCTGATTGATCGTGTCCTGCACGACCAACCGGTCGCACCTGACCAAATGCTCATGAAGGCCGTGAAGCGGCACGAGTTAACCAAGTGGTTGGGGATGTTGCAACGGTCCGTCTGGGACCGCGAGTGGCCCATGTCACCACCGGCGCGCGATCTGGATCTGCAACAGATGCGAGAGCAGCCACTCACCCCAGCCCAGCAGCAGTTGGTTGAGTCCCATCACTGGATTGTCGCAACGCTTGCACGCCGCCATCAGGATTGGCGTCACTTCGCACGGGATTATCGTGAGCTGGTCAGCGCGGGTAACGAAGGTCTCGTCGAGGCCGCGCAGACCTTCGATGGCACGCGTGGCAACCGCTTCAGCACCTTTGCCTACCAACGGGTCCGCGGCGCGATCTTGGACCACATCAGGCGGTTCGATGTGTTGCGCAGGTCGGAGCGCCGAGCTCTGCGCCGTCTGGATCACTTGAGGGAACAAATAGGGCGAGACCCTACAGAAGCCGAGATTATGGAAGCCCTGGGGTGGTTCCGTCAGTACGCCCGCTGGATTGGGGGGTTGGCTGTCCAGAGGCTGCGCGTCAGGTCACTG
>JAUYPJ010000126.1 GCA_030697665.1 Candidatus Omnitrophota bacterium | reverse complement strand
TGGCCAAGTCGATGGATCAGCTCTTGGCCGGCGAGGCCGTGGTGGAGGCGGTGCCGGAGAACATGGCGCTCAAGCGGCAGATCTTCAAGGATCTTGACCAAGCCACGCCGGAGACTGCCATCCTCGCCTCCAATACGTCATCGCTGTCGATCTCTGCCTTGGGTAGCGCGACCAGGCGGCCCCACAAAGTGATCGGCATGCACTTCTTCTATCCGGCGCACATCATGAAGCTCGTCGAGGTGATCCCCGGTTTAGAGACATCGGAGGAGACGACGGGAGATGTCACGGCCTTCGCCGAGAGCCTGCGGAAGCTGCCCATCCGGGTCAATGAGTGCCCGGGGTTCCTCGTGAACCGCATCCTCATGCCATATCTGAATGAAGCAGCGTTCTGCGTGCAGGAAGGATCGGCCAGCCCTCGCCAGATTGATGACGCACTGGTGGCCTTCGGCTTTCCGATGGGACCGTTCACGCTCGTCGATAACCTAGGCTTCGACGTGTGCAGGGAGGTGGTGAACGTTCTCCTCGACGCGTATGGGTCACGGATGGCGCCAGCACCCATCTGGGAACGATTGCACAGCTTGAAGCGGTACGGGATGAAGGCCGGGGCCGGGTTTTATCTCTACGGCGATCGGGCTGGGCAGCTGGACCCTGAGCTTGAGACCATCCTGAAAGAGCTGTGCCGCAGCCAGAAACCTTTGGAACCGTTTTCCGTCAACCGGCTCGTCTTACCGATGGTGAACGAGTCGATCCGCTGCCTGGAGGAGCACGTCTGCACCGCCGCGGATGTGGATTTGGGCGTCATCGCCGGGCTCGGCTACCCTCAGTCAGGCGGAGGGATTCTTCACTATGCGGATGAGGTGGGGCTGGATGTTGTGCAAGCGGAGCTGGAGCGCTTGACGAAGACGCTGGGTGAACGGTTCTGGCCCTCGCCTCTGCTCAAGCGCAAGGTCGGGGCGGGCCATCTGGGCAAGAAGACGAAGAAGGGCTTTTTCGACTACACCTGAGGGACATCGCATGCCTGTGGCGTCGGGAGAGTGTGTCAAGGTCACGACGGAAGACCGCGTGGCGGTGGTGACGATTGACCATCGTCCGGTCAATGCGCTCAACCGGCAGACGATAAGAGAGCTGGACACTGTGGTCGAGGGGCTGCGCGGTGACACGGCGGTGAAAGTGATCATCCTGACCGGTGCCGGTTCGCTAGCTTTTGTGGCCGGAGCGGACATTAAAGAGGTGAGCCAACTGACCTCTCCAAAGGAGGCGCAGGAAGTATCCGCCTTCGGTCAGGCGGTCTTCATGAAGATCCAGAAGCTGGGCAAGCCGGTCATCGCTGCGATCAATGGGGTGTGCCTCGGCGGGGGCCTGGAGCTGGCGATGGCCTGCCACCTGCGTATCAGCGGCGACCGGGTACGATTCGGCCAGCCAGAGATCACCCTCGGCATCATTCCCGGGTGGGGCGGAACCCAGCGGCTACCGCGCCTGATCGGTAAGGCGAAGGCCACCGAGTGGATTCTCACCGGCGACGTCGTCATGGCGCAGGAGGCGCTGCGGCTTGGGCTCGTGAACCTCGTCGTCCCGCAGGATCAGGTGTTGAAGGCGGCGAAGGACCTGGCCCGCAAGATCGCCTCCAAGGGAGCGGCGACGATTGCCGAGTCGCTGTGGGCCATCGAAGAGGGCTTAGACGGCTCGCTGGAGCAGGGCATGGCGAAGGAGGCCGCGGCGTTTGGCCGCGTGGCCGCCACCCAGGACAGCCGGGAGGGGGTGAAGGCGTTTCTTGAGAAACGGCAGCCCAAATTTCAGGACCGATAACCAGGGACACTTGAACGAGAGATGATGGGCGATGGCTAATGCGCAAATGCTGTTAGGCAAGAGCGCGCCGGAAGCGCTCGAGGTGACCGAAGCCGCCCGGGAGGCGACGTGGCATTACCCCAGCTTCGTTGCGGAGCTCTTCATGGGACGGGTGCGGACAGACCTCGTCTTCCCATTTCCCGAGCAGGACGAGAGCGACCGCCGGATCGGTGATGAGTTCATCATTCGGCTGGAGCCCTTCCTCAAAGAGCACGTCGATCCGGATGAGATCGACCGCACCGGAGAGTTACCGTCTCGCGTCATTGAGGGTCTTGCCCGCTTAGGCTGCTTTGGCATGAAAATCCCCAAGGCCTACGGCGGGTTGGGGCTTTCGCAGACGAACTACAACCGGGTGATCACGCTGCTAGGAAGCCACTGTGGGTCGACGACCGTGTGGCTCAGCGCCCACCAGAGCATCGGCGCGCCTCAGCCGCTGGTGCTCTTCGGTACCGAGGAGCAAAAGCAGCGGTTCCTGCCTCGCCTGGCGAAGGGGACGATCTCCGCGTTTGCCCTCACCGAGACGGGTGCCGGATCGGACCCCTCCAACATGCTGACAACGGCCAACCCGGTTGAGGGAGGGGAGTGGTTCCTCCTCAATGGGGAAAAGCTGTGGTGCACGAACGGTCCGGTGGCCGAGGTGGTCGTCGTCATGGCAAAGACGCCCTCCGCCATGGTCGGCGGGAAGGAGCGCAAACAGATCACCGCCTTTCTCGTCGAGCGGTCGATGCCGGGCTTTGAGGTGGTGCACCGCTGTGACTTTATGGGCTTGAAAGGCATTCAGAACGGGGTGCTGCGATTCACGAATGTGCGAGTGCCGAAGGCCAACATCATCTGGGGGCTTGGGCTGGGGCTGAAATTGGCGCTCATCACGCTCAATGCGGGCCGCATCGCCATCCCCGCGGGCTGCGTGGGGACGGCGAAACGCTGCTTGCAGATCTCCCGCCGATGGGCCAAGGAGCGCAAGCAGTGGGGCGCGTCCGTCGGCAAACATGAAGCGGTGGCGACCAAACTCGGTGAGATGGCGGCCACGACCTTCGCGATGGATGCGATGGTGGCGTTGTCCTCGGCCCTGGCCGATCGCAAGACGATTGACATGCGGCTCGAAGCCTCCATGGCAAAACTGTTCTGTTCCGAGGCGTGTTGGCGCATCGTGGATGACGCGGTCCAGATCCGTGGGGGCCGCGGCTATGAGACAGCCGGCTCCTTACGCGCCCGCGGGGAAGCCGCCATTCCGGTTGAGCGCATCATGCGGGATTCCCGTATCAACCTGATCATTGAGGGAACGAGCCAGATCATGCGGCTCTTCATTGCGCGTGAGGCGCTTGATGCGCACATGCGCATCATGGGGGAGCTGCTGGACCCCCACGAGTCGGTCATGGGGAAGCTCAAGGCGGCGCTCACGGCATGCGGGCGGTACGTGGTGTGGTATCCGCAACAGTGGCTCTCATGGACCTGGTGGCCGCGCGCCGAGCGGTTCGGCCCGCGCCTCGCCGGCCACGTGCGGTTCATCGAGCGAACCAGCCATCGCCTGGCCCGGGCGCTGTTTCACAGCGCGATGCGCTATCAAACCAGGCTGGCCAGCCGGCAGCAGCTGCTGGGACGGTTGGTCGATATGGGCGGCGACCTGTTTGCGATGACCGCGGCGTGCGCCAAGGCTCACGCGATGACGCGGCTGCAACCCTCGGAGCAAAACCCTGTGGAGCTGGCGGATCTGTTTTGCCGATTGGCCAGTCGGCGGATTACGAGGGCGTTTGAGCAGCTGCACGATAACGAAGACCGGCAGGCGTACCGGATCGCCCAGGAGGTTCTTGACGGGCGCATCGACTGGCTCGAAGAGGGGATCCTGTGAGGGGACACCGCCCCTTTGGCGCTGATGGCTGACACCATCCCCGCGCTGTTCCTCCGTCAAGCCGCTACCCAGAGGAACGAGACGCTCTTTCTTGTTAAACGGCACGGCGCCTATGCACCCATCTCGTGGCGCCAGGCTGCGGACAACGTTGCTGATCTTGCTGCCTTCCTGCTGGACCATCACGTCCATCCTGACGACCGCATTCTCATCCTCTCAGAGAACCGTCCCGAATGGGGCCTGGCGGACATCGCCATCCAATCCGTCGGCGCCTGGTCCGTCCCGGTCTACCCGAGTCTCACCGTGCAAGACCTCCAGGTCATCTGCGCGGATTGCCAGCCGGCGCTGTGCATCGCTTCAACCGTTGAGCAGTCGCAGAAGCTCCT
>JAUYPJ010000124.1 GCA_030697665.1 Candidatus Omnitrophota bacterium | reverse complement strand
CAGCCTCCCGTAGGAGTCTGGGCAGTGTCTCAGTCCCAGTGTGGCTAACCGTCCTCTAAGGCTAGCTACCCGTCATACGCCTTGGTAGGCCGTGACCCTACCAACTAGCTGATGGGACGCAGGTCCCTCCTGAAGTGATAGCAACCTTACGGTCGAGGCCATCTTTCCCTCCCGAACCATGCGGTCCAGGAGACACATGTGGTATTAGCCCAGCTTTCGGTGGGTTATCCCACGCTTCAGGGTAGGTAACCTACGCGATACTCACCCGTTTGCCGCTATCCCGCATTGCTGCGGGATCGCTCGACTTGCATGCCTTATCCACGCCGCCAGCGTTCGCTCTGAGCCAGGATCAAACTCTCCGTCAAATAACTCTTGAACGGTGAATCGATCCGGTGAAACCCCAGAATGTCTGGGGGTAGGCAGCTTTCTCTGAATTGTCAAAGAGCGCCATCCCTCGCTTCGCTCGGAATGATCCCGAGGGCTTTTTCATCGAGGGATCGAAAACGGATAACACGATAAGCGCCCTCTCTCGAAGGCGCTTTACACTTCAACAGAAGTGGTGTCGTTGGTTGGATTGTCAACTACACGAACGTGCTTGCTCGTCGCATAGGCATGCGTACGGTAGCACCGGCTGTCTGGTTTGTCAAGCGATGAGTTTACGGAAGCGGCGGGGGCCGACCTGAAGGACCGCCCCCGAGGCCTCTGCGCGCGAGACTGAGGACGCTTTCACCGTCTTGCCGTTGAGCTTCACCCCACCCTGTTTGACTAGCCGGCGCGCCTCATTCTTGGTCGCCGCAAGCTTGGAGGCCACCAGCAGGTCGATCAGATCCACGGGGTCGCTGTCTTGCAGGGCCAGCTCGGGGATGTCGGAGGGCTGCTCGCGCCTTGAGAACACCTTGGTAAATTCCTTGGCCGCCTCTTGGGCGGCGGGTGCTCCGTGATACTGGCTAACCAGTGTGGTCGCCAGCTCCGCCTTGGCGTCGCGCGGGTTGATGCTGCGGGTCGTAAGTTGCTGCCCAACTTCGAGAATCTGCGCGCTGTCAGCGTCAGTCAATAGCGTGAGGTATTTGGTGATCAGCACATCCGGGATCGACATGAGCTTACCGAACATTTCCCCTGGCGGCTCGGCGATGCCGATCTGGTTGCCCAGCGACTTCGACATCTTGTGGACCCCGTCGGTGCCTTCCAGCAACGGCATCGTGATGACGACCTGCGGTGCCTTACCGTACTCCTTGAGCAGCTCGCGGCCCATGAGGAGGTTGAGCTTCTGGTCGGTGCCGCCCAGCTCGACGTCGCAGTGGCCGTGCTGCTCGGCGATCTTCACCGAATCGTAGCCCTGCATGAGCGGGTAGAAGAGCTCCAGAAAACTCACGGGCTTGCCCGCTTTGAGGCGTTTGGAGAAATCGTCGCGCTCGATGAGTCGGGCCAGCGTCGTGCGGGAGGCCAGCGTCACAAACTTCGCGAAATCGAACGATTCGAGCCCCTGACTGCGTCGCTGCGGGCTGCGGCCGAGAAACCATTCGCTATTGTAGCGGACCTCGAAGCGCTCGCGGTCGGTCAAGAGGATCTTGCTCACCTGCTGGAGGTAGGTCTTGGCGTTAGCGCCCACCTCCTCCCAGGTGAGGACCTTGCGCGTCTGCGACTGGCCCGAGGGATCGCCCACGAGGCCGGTGGCGTCGCCGATCAAGAAGATGACTTTGTGATTGAGATCCTGGAAGTGGCGCAGCTTGCGCAGCAGGACGGTGTGGCCAAGGTGCAGGTCCGGGGCGGTGGGGTCGAAGCCGGCCTTGATGATGAGCGGCCGCTTGGCGGAGAGCTTCGCGGAGAACTCCGCGTCCGAGATGATTTCCGTAACGCCGCGGCGGATTGACTCAAGCGGGTTGGCGGCACTCATGCGGTGACAGGAAGCTGCGTCCTGTGCGTAGCGGAGTTATGCTGGGAGGTTTTTGTTGCTGAGACCGATCTTGCGCTCAAGCTCATCGAGCTTGATGACCTGGGCCTTGATCTGTGAGCCCACTTTGTAGCGTTCATCAAGCTTCTCGTTCGCCCCGAGCTCTAGCTCAGAGAGGTGCATCAGCCCCTCGACATCCGGGGCGATCTCAACGAAGAGCCCGAAGCCCGCCACCTTGGTGATGACCCCCTCGACCGCAGCACCCAGCTTGAACTGCTGGATCAGTTGCGACCAGGGATCCTCCATGAGCTGCTTCATGCCCAGGGTGATGCGGTGGTTCTCCGGCTCGCAGGTAAGGACGAGGGCGTCCACCATCTTGCCTTTCTTCAGGACTTCGGAGGGATGGTTGATCTTGCGGGTCCAGGAGATATCCGCGTTGTGGAGCATCCCTTCGAGGCCATCCTCCAATTCAATGAACGCGCCGTAGTCGGTCAGCTGCCGCACGCGGCCCAGGACCTTCTCCCCCGGCTTGTACTTCTCCGTCGCGGTCTGCCACGGGTCGCCGCTCACCTGGCGGATGCCCAGCGATAACCGCTGGTTCTTCGCATCGACGGCGAGCACGACCGCCTCGATGTCCTGCCCGACTTGGAGCAGCTCCGAGGGGTGGTTGATGCGCTTAGACCAGGACAGCTCCGAGATGTGGACGAGTCCCTCGATGCCGGGCTCCACTTCTACGAAGGCGCCGTAGGGCACGAGGTTGACGACCTTGCCCTTGACTTTGTTGCCGACCGGATACTTGCTCTCCGCGTGCTCCCAGGGGCTGGGCAGGAGCTGCTTTAAGCCCAGCGAGACTTTGTTGGATTGCCGGTCAATGGAGAGCACCACGACATCCAACTG
>JAUYPJ010000120.1 GCA_030697665.1 Candidatus Omnitrophota bacterium | reverse complement strand
TGAGTCAGGCCCCTCTTGTGCAGCTCGAGGGCGCGTCGGCGACGCCGCTCCAGCTGACTGGGGCTGCCGGGGGGTCTCATGGCTCATAGCATAGCGCACGGGGTCAAGAGTATCCATTGTTTTTACGTTACTCAATAACTGTGCCGACCTACAACGGGTGTGGCGGTTCTATGTGGGACATCGCCGCCCAACCTAAAACTGATTGGCATACTCGTAGATCCGCTCAGTGCAGGCCTGGATAAAGTTCTCCACCGCAACACTCAATTCGTTCACAGCCTGCTCAGCTTGCTGAATGGCGTTGACCTTGGCCTCGCCCGAGCAGCGTTCGCGCACGCAGTCCACCAGCTTCCTGACCCGATGGTGCGCGACGAAGAAATGGCCGTGGATAGTTTGAGGATCGCTAGTGGCATCCGTCAGCGCGGCATCCTCCCAGTTGCCCAGCGCCTCGGCCGCTACCGGCTCGATGGAACGAGCCAGCCGGCCCTTGTAGGCCAGGAGCTTGGTGTTCCATTCCGCCACAGACTGGTAGTACTCCTCCCAGACCTGCTCCAGCTCCCCCGTTCCGGTTCCTTTCGCCACCCAGATCACGCGGTTCAGGCCAAAGACCCGCCGGCTCATGACCTCGGAGAGCTCATCGACCAGTTCGAGCGCCTCCTGGTACCCCTGTCGGAAGGTTTCAAACCGCTTCTCCCGCACCCAGGCCCGCTCCTGGTAGTAGTTCGTCAACCACACGCCCGCGATAGTCGCGAAGATCGTTGCAATAGCCAGGAGTGCGATTGGATGAGAGAAGAGCCGTCCAAGCCGCTTTTGGAACGGTTTCGACGTGAGCAAACCCTGAATCGCTTGCATCGCTTGTCTATGGACCATGGACTATTGACTATGGACTGCGCGAGCCAGTTTGCTGGCGAGCGCGAGGGCGTAGCGCATCGAGCCGGGGTTGGCGAGGCCGCGTCCCGCGATGTCCAGCGCGCTCCCGTGATCCGGCGAGGTGCGGACGATCGGCAACCCGATGGTCATTTGGCACCCGCGGTCTCTAGCCATCAGCTTAAAGGGGATCAGGCCCTGGTCATGGTACGCGCACACCACCGCATCGTACTCGCTCATTCGACCCCGCGCAGCGAAGAATCCATCGGCCGCAAACGGCCCTTCGCATGCCACGCCTCGTCGCCGCAGCGAGCGCAGCACCGGCTTCATGACGGTGTGCTCTTCGCTTCGTGTTCCCTTCCCCTCCCCGGCGTGCGGGTTGACGCCGCACAGGGCCAGCCTCGGTCGCCGAATGCCGAACTGCGTCGCCAGCGCGCGCGTGGTCAGTTCGACTGTCCGACGCAGCAGGGGTCTGGTGATCGCCGCCCCGACGCGCTCCAACGGGAGATGGCGCGTCAGCAGGACGACCCGGAGCTGATCGGAGACAAACATCATCACGACCGAGCGTCGGCCCATCGCGTGGGCGAGATACTCGGTCTGGCCGACGAACGCGGCGTGGGTGGCCTGGATCGCCCATTTCGTGACAGGGCCGGTCACCAGCGCCCGAATGCGCCCCGCGCGCCACAGCGCAATTGCCTGGTCGAGGTACGCGAGCGAGGCCCGTCCCGCCTCGGCCGAGGAACGGCCCGGCTCGCAGGCGGACGGCAGGCCCACGTCGAGACAGAGCAATGCCGGCGCGGGGCTGGGCCACGGGCTCTCGGGACGGATGGCCCGCCATCGGGGCAGACGACGACGGAGCCGCTTCGCCGCCTGCTCGAAGACCGGCAGGCTGCCGATGACGACGAGGGGGCGAGGCACACCGGATGCGCGCGCGAGCACCTTCAGGAGGATCTCCGGTCCGATGCCGCAGGGGTCGCCTGCCGTGATGGCGATCATCTTGACAATGCGGATTGCGGATTGCGGAATGCGGAATGAAGAGCCTTCTCAATCCGAAATCGAAAATCCGAAATCCGCAATGGGCTCGGTAGGTATCGTGGGGTCATGGGACCAGCTCAATGTACGCGCGCCGCTTCAAGCCGTCCAGCCAATGGGCCATCGCCCGCTCAAACTTCTGCTGGTAGAGCTGCTCGTAGACGGCGCGATTGGCCTCGATCAGCGAAAGGGCTGAGGCGTCGCGCTCTTCCTCAACCCGGAGCAGGTGAAATCCCAGCCGGCTCTGGATCGGCGGGGAGCACTCCCCGACCTTGAGCGAAAAGAGCGCCTGATCCAGCTCCGGAAGCAACTGTCCGCGCGCGACCCACCCCATCTCGCCGTCGGTCTGCTCTTCAGCGTCCTCTGCGTACTGCGCGGCCAACCGCGAAAACTCTTCCCCCTCACGGAGCCGCCGGGAGAGCTCCTCGGTCAGCGCCCTCGCCGCCTCCTCGGAGCGTTCATCAGTGACCCGGATGAGGAGGTGGGAGACCCGTCTGCGCTCTCCGGGCCTGGCAAGCTCGGGGTGCGCCGCGAGCGCCTGGGCGATTTCCTGAGGGCTCACCACGATGGCGGCGCGGACGCTCGCGTCGATCACCCGCTGGATCATGAGCTGTTCCCGAATCTGCTGCTGGAGTTGCGCCAGGGAGAGGGCAGTCTCCGCCAACGACCGCCGAAACGCCTCCTCGGAGCCGAACCGGCTCCGAAAGACGTCGAGACGCTCCGTCACGTTGTCCTGGGTCACGGACACGCTGGTCCGTTTGGCCTCCTGGAGAATCAGCCGTTGCTCGATGAGGTGCCGCAGGACCGCCCGCTGGAGCTCGCCGACATCCGTCTCCTCGGATGGGTCGATTGCCCCCTTCTCAAGCAGGCTGGTGAGATGGCGCCGGACGTCCTGTTCGGTGATCACCTCCTCGTTGACGATGGCCACGATCCGGTTGACCGTCTCCGCGTGCGCCTCATACGCGGTGAGTGGTGAGTAGTAAGTAGTGAGCAGGACAACGGCAACCAGGAGAAGCGTCCCTTGTCGTCCACGGTCCACGGTCCACGGTCCACGGTCGACGGTGGACGGTGGACGGTGGACGATCATGCGACTTCCGCCGGCATCGGCTGCTCCTGTTTCAGGCGATTGACGGCTTCGCGCAAGAGGCGGCAGTACAGATCGAACCCCACCGCGCTGATGTGCCCGGACTGTTCAACGCCGAGCAAGTTCCCCGCCCCACGGAGCTTCAGGTCTTCCATGGCGATCGTAAAACCGGATCCCAGCGCCGTGTGCTTGACCAGCGCCTGAAGCCGCTGGCGGGCCGGGGCGGTCAGGGCCGTCGCCTTGGAGACGACGAGATAGGCGTAGGCTTCCCGGTCGAAGCGCCCGACGCGCCCGCGCAACTGATACAGGTCGGCCAGGCCGAACCGTTCAGCCTCGGTGACGATGAGGGTGTTCGCGTTTGGGATATCGATCCCCGACTCGATGATCGTTGTCGTGACCAGCACATCGAGCTGCCCATCGATGAACGCCCGCATGACCTGCTCCAGCTCCGCCTCGCGCATCCGGCCGTGCGCGACGCCCAGGCGGGCCTCCGGAGCGGCGCGGGAGAGCCGCTGGCTCATGCGATGGATGGTGTCGATCCGAGGGTGGACGACGAACACCTGGCCGCGACGGCGCAGCTCCTTGAGGATCCAGCCTCGGAAGGCCTCGTCGGTGGCCTCGACCAGCTCGGTGTGGACCGGGTGGCGGTTCTCCGGAGGGGTCATGACGAGCGACAGGTTCCTCACGCCGACGAGCGCCAGGTAGAGGGTCCGGGGGATCGGGGTGGCTGAGAGGGTGAGGACATCCACGTGGGAGCACCACTGCTTCAGCCGTTCCTTGTCCGCCACCCCGAAGCGCTGTTCCTCATCGACGATGAGCAGCCCCAGCTCCTTGAACGCGACGTCGCCGGAGAGCAGGCGGTGCGTGCCGATGACGATGTCGCAGGTGCCGGCGGCGATCGCCTCGAGGGTTCGGCGCTGCTCGGCGTCGGATTGAAACCGGCTGAGCATGTCGATCCGGATCGGGAACGCCGCCATCCGGCGGCTGAAGGTCCCGGCGTGCTGGTACGCGAGCAGGGTGGTCGGCACCAGCACGGCGACCTGCTTGTGGTCCATCACCGCTTTGAACGCCGCCCGGAGGGCGACCTCGGTTTTCCCGTAGCCCACGTCGCCCAGCAGCAGCCGATCCATCGCCCGAGGCTGCTCCATGTCGCCTTTGATATCGGCGGCGGCGGTCGCCTGGTCAGGGGTCTCGCGGTAGGCGAACGACGCTTCAAAGTCCCGCTGCCACGGGTGGTCGTTCGAAAACGCATAGCCGGGCAGGGCCAGGCGCTTGGCGTGGAGCTCCATGGACGCCTTGGCGTAGGCCCAGGCCCCGGCGTAGGCCCTCGTCGTGGCCCGTTCCCATGCCGCGCCGCCCAGCTTGTGCAGGGCGGGGCTCCGGGATCCAAACGCCGCGTACTTCTGCACCAGGTGCATCTGGGTCAGGGAGACGTACAGCCGGTCCCCATCGGCGTACTCGAGCAGGAGCGTCTCCTCCAGGCCCCGGGCTCCGGCGATGGTCGCGCGGCCGAGGTAGCGGCCGATCCCGTGATGGATGTGGACCACGTAGTCTCCCTCCTGGAGATCGACGGACGCTTCAAAGGGCACCTCCACCGAGAAGGTGGCATGGATGCGGCGCGGGAGGATGACGACGGTGGTGTGGCGGTCGAGCGTTTCGAGCGTCTTCGGGTTGACGCTCCGGATCGAGGCGATGCGCGAGCCGTCCAGCTCGATGCGGATCGGCGCCTCGAAGGTGGCGGGAAACACGTCCACCACCCCGCCGTGGAGCGCGCACTCTCCCGGCGCCGCCACCTCCTCCACCCGCCGGTAGTCGAATGCCAGCAGCCGCCGCCACAGCTCGTTCAGGGGCTGCTGCTGGCCCACGGAGAGGGAGCAGCACTCAAAGACCGTCTCGTTCATCTAGGTGACATGTGACAGGTGACACGCGACAGGGAACACCAGCACCCCCATGGGCATCTATTCGCCTGTCACGTGTTGCTTGTCGCCTGTCGCGCCACGTTTTTCAGCACTCTGTTACATCCGGCGCGGCGCGCGGACCCCCAAGACGCCCAGCCCATTGGCCAGCACGTGGCGGGTGGCCCGCACGAGCGCCAGGCGGGCGGCGGAGAGCCGAGGATCTTGGTTGATCACCCGATGCCGCGTGTAGAAGACGTGGAAGCTTTCCGCCAGCTTCCGGAGATAGGCGGTGATCCCATGGGGCTCGAGCGCGGCGGCGCAGAGCTGAAGCACGATCGGGTACTGCAGCAGCAGCCGCATGAGGAGCCGCTCTTCCGGTGCCTCGAGCCGTCGCAGCTCGGGGCGAAGCCTGATCCACCAAGGCAGGCGTTCCTTCGCGAGGATGCTGCAGATCCTCGCATGGGCGTACTGGACGTAGTAGACCGGGTTCTCCTGCGACTGGGATTTGGCCAGCTCCAGATCGACGTCCAAGTGGCTCTCCATCGTCCGCATCAGGAAGAAGAAGCGCATCGCGTCGACCCCGACTTCGTCCATCACCTCGCGGAACGTCACGAACTCCCCCTGGCGTTTTGACATGGGGATCGGCTTGCCCGATCGCGAGAGGGTGACCAGCTGCACGATCCGAATCGTCAACCGGTCCGCCCGAAAGCCGAGCGCCGCCACGGCGGCCTTCAGCCGCTGGATGTAGCCGTGGTGATCGGGCCCCCACAGGTTCAGGACCCGGTCGAAGCCCCGCTGGAACTTCCACTGGTGGTAGGCGATGTCCGGGGCCAGGTAGGTGAGCTCCCCGTCGCGCTTCTGGACGACGCGGTCTTTGTCATCCCCGAACTTGGTCGACGCAAACCACGTCGCCTCCTCCGCGGTGTAGAGCAAGTCGCAGCGTCGCAGCGTCTCCAGAGCGGCGTGAATGCGCCCCGATGTGCGCAGCCAGCGTTGACTGACCCATCGGTCGAACGAGAGGCCGCAACGGGCCAGGTCCCGTTTGATCTCCTCGATCAGGTACTCCCTCCCGAACGCGGTGAAGGTAGACAGCGCTTCCGGGGCCGGCAGCTCCAGCAAGCGGTCGCCATAGCGCCGGAGGCAGGCCTGGGCCACGTCGGACAGATAGCCGCCCTGGTAGCCACCCTCCGGGATGGGCTCCGGGCGTCCGACCCGCTCCGCGTAACGGCTGCGCAGCGACTGGCCGAGGAGCTCCATCTGGCGCCCCTCGTCGTTGAGGTAGTATTCCGTGGTGACCCGGCAGCCTCGCGCGCGCAGGAGCCTCGCGAGCGCGTCCCCCACCGCCGCCTGGCGGCCGTGCGCGACGCTCAACGGTCCCGTGGGGTTGGCGCTGACGAACTCGATGGTGATCGACGGGGCGGCGGGATCCCTGTGTGTCCCGTACCGCGGGCCCTGGCGGAGGATCGTCCGCAGCACCCGGGTGAGCGTCTCATGAGACAGGAAGACGTTCAGGAACCCGCCCTTGGCTTCGAGACGCTCCACCCACCCCCCGAGGCCGGCGCCACGGCACGAGAGCCCGAACGCCGTTGAGAGCTCCTCGGCGGCTTGGGCGGGGGGCTGTCGGCGGCGCGCCGCGATCTGAAAGGCGACGGCGTTCGACAGATCTCCAAAGGCAGGGTTCTTAGGGATTTCCCAACGCAGGGCGGACTCCGGCGCCCCGTCCCGCTTCAATCCGAGCGGTTCCAGCATCCCGAGGCGGTCCAGCGCTTCTCGAAGCGCCAGGCTGAGCCGATCGTCAATGGTCCACATCGCTATAAAATACTGTGGTGTGGCCAGGCGCGTTCCGCAGGCTGCTAAATGGAACCACTAATGCAACTTGACGTTTCCAGGTGGTTCCATTTACACCGTGGAGCATTTGCGACGAGGGGTAACCCATCGCTATCGCTCGGGGTAAATGCGCCCCCAATGTTAAGGTGCATTCGTGGGCGCATTTA
>JAUYPJ010000115.1 GCA_030697665.1 Candidatus Omnitrophota bacterium | reverse complement strand
TCATTCATCCGGACCTCTACTTTGATCCTGGGTATGGATTTGACCCTGCGGCCGGTGACGTGATGGTGATCTGTCCCGGGGAGTCGGTCCAGTCAACAGAAGTGACGGTCGAGGATGCGACCTTGGTGATCGGCTGTTCTTCGGAGCCTGCGAGTCCCTATTATTGCGAGATGCCGACAGCGAATTTCAAGGACTTCTATGGCACTCCAAAGAGCTGTTCTGGGTTTGATCCAAATGCCAAAGTCACCATTGCTACCAAACCCACCACCGATCTCTCCTATCCTGACCAAGGCCAATACGCTCTTTGGGTACGTGATGGAGGGCGTCCCGGCACCGGGCAAATCGTGGTCCTCAGCCCGATGGAGATCTACTACGATGACAAAGGCGCACAAGGCGGTTTCAATCTCGGCGGCGGGGGGATCAGGAATCAGCGCACACGGTCCAACGGCGCCATAGATCCTGACGCTGTGGCAATCTTTGGGGGCAAGGATCAGCAGGTGAGCTCAAATTATATCTCCACGAGCGAACCGTTCTACGGCAAGATTTTCAATCCCTATGCGGACGTGATGTTCACGAACACCGATCCGCTTGATTTCCATGGCGCCATCAACGCCAGGGGGATTACGACTTCCTCGACCGTGAAGATCCATTGGGATCAATCCTTCAAATACCCCACAGGCGGTGTAGATGGAGAGGGCGACGCGTGTGATCCTGCCCAGTCCAACTGCCGGCCTGTGGCCGGAAGCTGGCAGCTCCTCGTGAATTGACCTTCTCCTGCGATCTTCGTTGATCCACCCGCTTTCCTTGTTTTTCACCGACGGCTATGGTAAGGTTGTGTAGAAATGACACCACAGAACCACAGAAACCCACAGAATCACAGAGAATTTCTGATATGGCGACGGTGAAAGCGAAACAACTCCTGGGACAGCTCCTCATCGAGCGGGGGCTCTTGTCCCCCGGCGATTTGGAGCGGGCCCTCGTTGAGCAAAAGCGCAGCGGGGAGTTTCTCGGCAGCGTCCTCATGCGGCTGGGGATCGTGGCCAAGGAGCAGCTGCTGCCCGTCCTGGCCGAGCAGATGGGCATCCCGTACGTCCATCTGTCCGACATGCAGATAGAGCCGGACGCGTTGGCCAAGGTGCCGCCGAAGTTTGCCAGCCTCTACCGGCTCATGCCGCTGACCCTCGAACACAATACCCTCCAAGTCGCCATCGCCGATCCCTTCGATGTCCAGACACTGGATGAGCTGCGCCTGTTGCTGGATTGCGAGGTGAAACCCGTCTTCGCGATGCAAAAAGAGATCGAGGAGGCGATCGCGCGCCACTACGGCGTCGGCGCCTCGGCGGTTGAGCGGCTGCTCGATACCGGCACGCATCAGGCCGCGCCCATCACCCAGGCCGCCGAGGATTTGACCGCCAAGCCGGATGAGGCCTCGGTCATCTCGTTTGTCAACCAGCTGCTGCTCTCGGCGGCGCACGACCGGGCGACCGACATCCACATCGAGCCGTTTGAGCAGCTGCTGCGCGTCCGCGAGCGGATCGACGGGGTCATGTACGAGATGGCGGTGCCGGTGGATCTGGCGAAGCTGCATCAAGCCATCGTCTCCCGCATCAAGGTCATGGCGAAAATGGACATCGCCGAGAAGCGGCTGCCGCAGGACGGCCGCATCAAGGTACGGCTGGACGTCCAGGAGCTGGATCTGCGCATCTCGGTGCTGCCGACCAACTTCGGGGAGTCGGTGGTGGTCCGGTTGCTCTCCTCCACGATGCTCTTTAGCCTGGAGCAGCTGGGGCTCTCCGGCGATCAGCTGGACATCCTCTCGTCGCTCATCCAGAAGCCGCACGGCATCATCTTCGTGACCGGCCCGACCGGTTCGGGGAAGACCACGACCCTCTACGCCTGCCTTTCGACGCTGAACCGACCCAACGTGAAGATCCTGACGATCGAAGATCCGATCGAGTATCAGCTCACGGGCATCACCCAGCTGCAGGTGCATCCGAAGATCGGCTTCTCCTTCGCCGCGGGGCTGCGTTCGATGCTGCGCCACGACCCGGACATCATGATGGTGGGGGAGGTGCGCGATTCGGAGACGGCCGAGATCACGATCCGCAGCGCGCTCACCGGCCACCTGGTCTTCTCGACCCTGCACACCAATGACGCATCCGGCGGCGTGACCCGCCTGCTCGACATGGGCATCGAACCCTACCTGGTGTCCTCGACGGTGCTGGCCTTCGTCGGCCAGCGTTTGGTGCGGGTCATCTGCCCGGACTGCAAGGTGATTGACGACGCGCCCGTCATGCTGGACCTGGCGCGCGGCGAGCAGGTGCCGCCCACCGTCTACAAAGGCAAGGGCTGCGAGGCCTGCCGCGGCAGCGGCTATCGCGGCCGGATCGGCATCTACGAAATTCTGGTCCTCGATGAGATGGTGCGCCACCTGATCATGCAGAAGGCCCCGGCCGAGGCCATCAAACAGAAGCTGCTGGAAGCGGGATGGAAGTCGATGCGCCAGGATGGCTGGCAGAAAGTGGCGATGGGGATCACGACGCCGGAAGAGGTCTTGCGGGTGACCATGGACGACTGATGGCGACATTTTCGTTCCAGGCAAAACAAGGTCCCGCCAGCGT
>JAUYPJ010000111.1 GCA_030697665.1 Candidatus Omnitrophota bacterium | reverse complement strand
GAAGCGGATGTCGTCGAAGATGAAGAACTCGGGCTCCGGCCCCCAGTAGCTCGTGTCCGCAATGCCGGTCTTCTTGAGGTAGAGCTCGGCCTTGCGGGCAATGAAGCGCGGGTCGCGGGAGTAGGCTTCCTTGGTGAGCGGGTCGTAGATGTCGCAGATGAGGCTCAGGGTGGGGGTGCTGCAGATCGGGTCGCGCACCGCGGTCGTTGCGTCGGGGAAGAGGTTCATGTCCGACTCCTGGATCTTCTGGAACCCGCGGATCGAGGAGCCGTCGAACCCGATCCCGTCCACCCAGAGGCCCTTCTTGGCGCTCTGGTCGAGCTCGCTCACCGGAATCGAGAAGTGCTGCCACAACCCCGGCAGGTCGTTGAACTTCAGATCCACCACGGTGATGTTGTGCTGGCGGATCAACTGCCAGACCCGCTTCACCCCTTCCTCGGTGATGCTGGGGGAGGGCGGCTTGGAATTCGTGGTGCCGGCAAGCGATCGGGTGACGGCGCGCTCTTGCGCGACCCGACGCACCCGACGTGCCTCAGCGACAGCAACCCGTGGCATTGGAACGCCTCCTGGTTGGAACGGTGCGGGAAGAACGCAACCTCAGATCAGATTGCCTCTTCGCCGCGCTCCCCGGTGCGAATCCGAACCGCTTCCTTGACGTCGGAGACGAAGATCTTCCCGTCTCCGACCGACCCGGTCTTGGCCCCTGAGACGATGGCGCTCAGCAGGCGCTCGAGGTCCTTGTCGGAGACGGTGATCTCCAGCTTGACCTTGGGCAGCAGATCCAGTTTATAGGACTCGCCGCGCCACTGGCGGGTGACCCCTTTCTGCTTGCCGTGACCTTCCACTTCAGCCACCGTCATGCCGGGATAGCCGGCTTTCTCCAGGGCCTTGCGGACGTCGTCCACCTTCTCCGGCCGGATGATCGCTTCAATCTTTTTCATCTGCTCACTCCGCGATGCGTTCGGCGATGCTGACGTAGGAGTACGCCGGCTTGCGCGTGACGAATTCCGGATACGTGGTCTGCCCGTGCTCCCCGATATCCAACCCCTCGATCTCTTCCTGGATGCTCACCCGGATGCCCAGGGTCGCCTTCAGAATCTTCCAGGCCACTAAGGACGCCACGAACACGAAGGCCCCGGTGGCGATGATCCCCGTCATCTGGGCCTGGAGCTGCTTCAACCCTCCGCCGAAGAACAGGCCGGCGGCCTGCCCAGGCGTCCACTGCGACTCGGCGAACAGCCCGACGCACAGCGTCCCAAACACTCCGTTGACGAGGTGAACGGACAGCGCGCCCACCGGGTCATCCACCTTGACCTTGTCAAAGGCGATGACGGCCAAGACCACCAGGATGCCGGCGATCACGCCGATGATCGCAGAGCTCATCACACTGACGAACGCGCAGGGGGCGGTAATCGCCACCAGCCCCGCCAGACAGCCGTTGATGGTCATGCCCAGGTCGGGCTTGCCCAGCAGCATGGTGGACACCACCGTCGCCGCCAGCATCGCCGCAGCGGCCGCCGTGTTGGTCGTCACGCAGATCCTCGCAATCGCCTCCGGATCGGCCGCCATGGTCGAGCCGGGGTTGAATCCGAACCATCCGAGCCACAGGATGAAACAGCCGATGAGCGCGAGCGACAGGTTGTGGCCCGGGATGGGGTTGGCCGAGCCGTCCTTGTTGTACTTGCCGTACCTCGGACCAAGCGCCAGCACGCCCGCCAGCGCCGCCCAGCCGCCGATCGAGTGGACCTGGGTGGAGCCGGCAAAATCCAGGAACCCTTTCTGGGCGAGCCACCCGCCGCCCCAGATCCAGTGGCCGGCGATCGGGTAGATGATCCCCACGATGATGAAGCTGAAGGCGATGAACGAGAAGTACTTGATCCGCTCCGCCACCGCCCCGGAGACGATCGTCGCCGCCGTTCCGGCAAAGACCAACTGGAAGAAGAACTTCGCCAACAGCGGCACGCCGGTCCAGTTGAGCGAGGCGTAGAGCCCCTTATAGGCTTCCCCGGTCGCCGGGCTGTTATCGGCGCCGCCCAGGAACAAGAGCCCGTCCGTCCCCATGAGGCCGGTGCCGTTGCCGAACATCAGGCCGAAGCCGAGCACCCAGAAAGCGATGGAGGAGGCGGCAAACACGATGAAGTTCTTCGAGAGGATATTGGTGGAGTTCTTGACGCGGCAGAACCCCGTCTCGACACACGCAAAGCCCAGGTTCATGAAGAACACGAGCATCGCGGTGACGAGCGTCCAGATCGTATCAGCCATCACCTTCGGATCCATGCGCCTCCTCCTTGGTTGCCCCTTCTGATCGAGGTCTCGTGGGGGACGCCCCCCACCGACTTCGCCGTGCGAAGCAAAGCGGTGGGGGGCCCTATCCTCGCCACAGGAGAGGATAGGTCACAACAATCTCAGAAGTGGTAGATCATCTCCGCCGCCACGGTGTCCTGGTATGCGGAGAACCCTTCATCGCGGACAAAGACCTTCTCATCGGCTTTGTCGTGGCGGTATTCAAGCCGCGCCAGGACGTGCTCATGAAGCTTCCATTGGCTGGTCAGCGTCCACTCGTAGAAGTCAATATCCGTGGGGACACCACCGCCAATGCTGGTGAACTTGGTGCGGACGTTGTCCTTGTCGTCAAACCACTCCCACCGTCCCGCCAGTGCCCACGTGGGTGAGAGGTCATACTTGGCGTACAACGCCAATCCCTGCCAGTTGGCGGACTCAAATCCCGTCAATCCGGTTCCCTGTGTCAAACTGCTCTCATGACCGTAGTCGTAATTCATCATCAAGGCCAACTGCTCCGTGGCCTGCCAACTCCCAACGACATCAAACACCGTCCGATCGTCATGATCGTTATCGGCGCGCTCCGCTCCACTGATAGCGTTGAAGAAAAGACTGACACCCTCTAATGGAGTCAGGGTGAGGTTCCCCAGGAGGGTTTTAGCGTGGTTGGTGTCATCAACAATGTCCCAGCCATTGACCACCCCTCCGGTCACTGAGCCGAATTCCCCAAGTGGATAGCTCGCCAGCGCCCCCGTGTGCGTAAAGGGAATGGAGTACCCAAACATATACGACCGAGAAAAATTCCAGTTCGCAGGGCTCTCGATGACTTCGGCCCCAAGCAGCGTCACAAACTTCCCCACCTTGAAATCAATGCCCGCCCCGATTGGAGCCCGGGCCGTGATGTAGGCTTGTTGAAGGTCCACCTGATCGGAATCGCCGGTGTCTGTATCGGCTAACCCGGTTGACCCAATCGCATCGGCATCATCACCAGCGAAGAGGTCGGTCCGAAATCCAATGGGCGTCTGATCAGTCATGGCCTTCTCAAACACCAGCTCAAAGGCGTGGGGCGTGAATCCATTCGACTCCGTGTCAAAGACGCGACCGGTGTTGGCTGTGGTAGGCGAATCGGCTTCATTGAAGTTGTAGATATACGACACGTCCGCATAGCCGCTGATTGCTAAGCCTTGTAACCCGCTTGGCAAGTTGAGGGTGGGTAACCCGGCCTTCTCGCCAATTCCAGAAATTCCCGTGAACTCAGCCTCGGAAACTTGGCGTTCCAATCTGGATAGCCGGTCTTTCAGCACCTGGATCTCCACCTTCAGCGACTCGGTGGCCGGCTCATCGGCCCACACCATCCCAGTAGGCAGTAGGCAGTAGGCAGTAAGCAGAAAGGCGAACAACCCACGTGGCACCATCTTCACGAACGGCCAAGCTCGTAAGCTCATGCTGCCCCCCTCCTTCTGTTTGGGCCCCCCAAAAAGTTGCCTTACCGTACGCGGCCCACGTTACGCGCGTATCACGGTGATGTTAATTCGGTGTTACATGGAAGCGGTAGCCGGCATCGCCGACCTGCTCAATGAACGACCGGCCCTCCCGCTCCAACACGCTCTTGAGGTGCCGGATATGCTCATCGACCATCCGCAGCCCCCCAGGGTCATGCCGGCCGAAGCCCTCCTCCAAGAGCTGACGTTTGTGGACGAGCTGGCCGGCGCGACCGGCCAGGTAGGCGAGGAGCGCATACTCCCGGTAGGACAGCATGAGCGGGCGCTCCCCCAGCAGAACCCGGTAGCGCTCGAGGTCGATCACGAGATCTCCAAAGCGCAGCAAGAGCGGCGTGGCCACACAGTCCACCAGAAATGTCGCGAAGCGAAATGTCTCACCAACTCCCGACCCACCCAGGCACAGGGGGACATGCCTGTGGAGCCCCCCACACCAGGGCGGGGTGGCACCTGCAACAACGCCCCGATGGGGGCGACATCCCGCCCACCCGCGGGTATCAGCACCACCATGCCGCCCACGGCCGAAGGCCGTGGCGCAATGGCGGGGTAGAGCTTCCCTTATGGAAGGGACGATAACGGCAAGACGTTACAGTGAGATGACGGGCGGGTTAAATCGGAGTAACAACTTCGGTAACTGGGTAACTGAGTATCTGAGTGACTGGGTTGTTGGGGGTTACCCAGTCACACAGTCACCCAGTAACTCAGTCACTGAGTGATCGCTTCGGCGACGAATTTGTAGCCGACGTTGCGGACGGTCTCAATGTACGAGGCGCTGCCGAGCTCGATCTTCGATCGGAGGCGCCGGATGTGGACATCGACGGTCCGGGTGCCGCCGTAGTAGTCGTAGCCCCAGACTTTATTCAAGAGGACCTCGCGCGTGAACGCCTTGCCGGCGTTCGCCACCAGAAACTTCAGCAGCTCAAACTCCTTGTAGGTGAGATCCACCGGAACACCCTGCACATGGACCTCATACCGTTCGAAATCGATCGCCAGCTCCCCGTGCGAGAAGCCGTTCTTCGGGGAGACCCGATGCAACTTCCACACGAGGAAGCGCAACCGCTGCACCAACCGGGCGGGACTCGCCGGCAAGGTGAGGTAGTCGTCGATCGCCCAGCCGAGGTCGATCCGAACCAACTGCTCTTCGGTGAGCAGCAGGACGAGGGGCAGCTCTTTCAGCGCAGTCTCTCGCTTGAGGGCATGGCACAGCTTGGCGCTCTCGGTGAGGCATCGCTCAAGGTCCGCCACCACGATGTCGAGTTTGTCGGGGGGCGTGAAGGTCTCCGTGAACAGCTCAGGCGATGCGATCTGGCTCAGACGAAAGCCGCCGTCCAGCAGGGCCGGCCTCAGCCGCTTCTTCTGATCCCAATCGTCCGTCACGAACAGCACGTGATGCATGAGGTCAGCGTATAGCGTATAGCGTATAGCGTATAGAAAGCCAATATCTATTATCCATGACTATCCGCTCTACGCTGAACGCTATCCGCTAGCATTGGTGGAACCGGTTCGTGATGGGCATGCGGCGATCTTTCCCGAAGGCCTTGGGGGTGATCTTGATCCCCGGGGGGCCCTGGCGTCGCTTGTACTCGGAGCGGTCGATCATCTGAAGGACCCGTCGGACAATCGAGGGAGCCACGCGGTTGTGCTGGAGGATCTGGCGCAGGCTCTGGTCTTCCTCAACGTACGCTTCGACGATCCGGTCCAGGAGGTCGTACGGCGGCAACGTGTCCTGGTCCGTCTGGTTCGGCGCCAGCTCCGCCGTCGGCGCGCGCCGCAACACGCGCTCAGGGATCGGCCGCCCAGGCCCGCGTCGGTTCCGAAAGCGCGCCAGGGCATAGACGAGGGTCTTGGGCACGTCCTTGATCACGGCAAACCCGCCGGCCATGTCGCCGTAGAGGGTGCAGTAGCCGGTGGCCATCTCGCTCTTGTTGCCCGTCGTCAGGACCAGCCACCCGAACTTGTTCGAGAGCGCCATGAGGAGGTTGCCGCGGATGCGCGCCTGGATGTTCTGCTCGGCGACGTCCACCGCTCGGCCGCGGAAGAACGGCTTGAGGGTGTTCAGGTATGCCTGGAAGATCGGCTCGATCGAGATCTCGCGCGCCGCGATCCCCAACGCCTGGGCGACGCGCCTGGCATCCTCCTGCGTCCGTGCCGAGGAGTACCGCGAGGGCATCACCACCCCGACCACGTGCGCAGCTCCCAAGGCGTCGACGGCCAGACACGCGGTCAGGGCGGAGTCCACCCCGCCGGAGAGCCCCAGCACCGCCGTTGAGAAACCATTCTTGCGGAAGTAGTCGCGCACCCCCCCCGTCAGCGCGTCGTACACTTCCTCCACTGCCCCGAGCGGCCGGCGTATCACCGCAGGCCATGGGGGCCGCTCCCGCAGGGAGTGCGGCAGTCGCACGATGGGAGCCCGCCCGCGGGGCCCTTGCGCCGCGAGGTGTTCGGCACGCACGTCCACGACCAGCAGATCGTCACGAAACTGGGCGCCCGAGGCGAGGAGTCGCCCCCGCGCGTCGAGCGCGAGGCTGGCCCCATCGAAGACGAGCTCGTCCTGCCCACCGACCAGGTTGCAGTAGAGCAGCGCCAGCCGATTGGCCCGCGCTCGCTGGGCAAACAGCCGCTGCCGGACCACGCGCTTGCCGGCATGGTACGGGCTGGCGGAGAGGTTGACGGCGGCCTGCGCGCCGGAGGCCGCAAGCACCTGGCACGGCCGCGCCTCCCACAGATCCTCGCAGATCGTCACCCCGACGCGGATCCCCCCGAGCTCAAGGAGGAGCGGACGCCCCCCTGGGGTAAAATACCGTTTCTCATCGAACACCCCGTAGTTGGGCAGGCACTGCTTCCGGTAGGTGGCCACCTGTCGTCCCTGGGAGAGCACCGCCGCGGCGTTGTAGAGCCGCCCGCGCGGGTCGCGGTCCACGTAGCCCACCAGCGCCACAACCCCCCGCGCGCACGGCGTCAATCGCGCAAGCACCTGCAGATTGGCGTCCACAAACTGCGGCTTCAACAGGAGATCTTCAGGGGGATATCCCGTGAGGGCCAGCTCAGGCACCACCACGAGATCGGCCAACCAGGCCTTCGCCTGGCGGATCGCCTGCTCGATGAGGCGGCGATTCCCCTCCAGATCTCCCACGGTCACATTCAGTTGGGCCAGCGCCACGCGGAGAGCCGACATCGAGGTAAGCTCATATTATAGCACGGCGCCAACCCTTGACACGCCCCTACGCAGTCCGATAAACTACCTCCACCCACAACCACAGATCCTGATGAGGAGGCGGTCATGACGTTGGACAAGACGAAGATCATTGCCCTGATGAACGAAGGGCTGGAGATGGAGTACGCCAGCCACATCCAGTACGTGACGCAGGCGGCGATGACCACCGGCCCCTATGCGGAGGGGCTGATCGCCCGCTTTGAAGAGATCGCCTCAGACGAGGCGGAGCACGCCAAGATCCTCCGCGCGCGGATCGCCGCGCTGGGCGGTGTGCCCACGACGAAGGTCGGCCAGATTCAAGTGCACAAGGACTCCCTGCAGGCGGTCAAGATCAACCTGAAGTATGAGCGGGAGACGGTGACGTTCTACCGCAAGCTGCTGAACCTCATCCCCCACGATGAGGTCATCCTCTACGAAGCCGTCGAGCACGTCCTCCAGGACAGCCAGGAGCACGTCGAGGAGCTGGAGCGGCTCGTCGGCAAATAACCAGAAGGCAGCAAGCAGAAGGCAGTAGGCAGCATCAAAAAGAAACGCCTGGAGCATTCCAGGCGTTTTTTCTTTTTCTGCCTACTGCCTGCCGCCTTCTGCCTACTGTCTCTTACGAAGGGACAGCCTCCACCCCCGTAATCTCAGGGACTTCGGCTCGGATGGCGCGCTCGATGCCCTGCTGGAGGGTCAGCATCGAGGACGGGCAGCCGGAGCAGCTCCCGACCAAGCGCAGCTTCACCACGCCGTTGACCACCTCAATCAGCTCGATATCGCCCCCGTCCATCTGCACCGCCGGGCGAATCCGGTTGATCACCTGCTCGACACGTTCTCGCATCTTTCCACCTCCTCGACGCACGTCCCGCTATTTCTCACCATACCACACCCGTCTGGCCCAGTCAATGCGCCGGCCTACTTCGTCGTCCTTCGATCCTTCGACGCGGCCTTCGGCCTTGCTCAGGATCGTGGTGAGCGACCAACGGGAGTCGAACCACGACTCGGCTTCGCTTCGCTCAGGACGACCCTGAGTAAGGGCCCACGGCCGGAGGCCGTGGCCCGCGTCGAAGGGTCGAGGGCGTCCGACCGCTGGCCATCGACCGGCCTCCGGAGAGGCTGGCGTGGACCGTCTGACCGATGGTCGCAGGGCTCTCGATGATGGTCACGCCGGCCGCGCGCAGAACTGCTTCTTTCTCCGCGGCGGTTCCTCGGCCCCCGGCCACGATGGCGCCCGCATGGCCCATCCGTTTTTCTTTCGGCGCGAGCTTCCCGGCGATGAACGCAAAGACCGGCTTGGTCATGCGTGCCTTGATGAACGCGGCCGCCTCTTCTTCCTCGGTCCCGCCGATCTCTCCGATCAACACCACCGCCTCGGTCTGACCATCCGCCTCACACAGCGTCAGGAGATCCACAAAGCTTGAGCCGAGCACCGGATCCCCGCCGATCCCCACGCAAGTGGACTGTCCCAACCCCGCCTGGGTGAGCTGGTACACGGCGTCGTAGGTCAACGTCCCGCTGCGCGAGAGCACCCCGATGGAGCCCGGCCGGTGAATGTAGCCCGGCATGATCCCGACTTTGCAGGCGCCGGGCGTGATGAGCCCGGGGCAGTTGGGCCCGATGAGACGGATGGGGGTGCCGGTCAATCGGCGTCTGACGCGGACCATATCCCACGTGGGAATGCCTTCCGTGATGACGACAATGAGCGGCAGTTGCGCCTCAATCGCCTCCAGGATGGCTTCGTAAGCAAACCGGGCGGGCACGAAGAGGACCGTGGCGTTCGCCCCGGTCGCCGCCACCGCCTCCCGGACTGCATTGAACACCGGAAGGCCCTGGACCGTTGAGCCGCCTTTGCCAGGGGTGACACCCCCCACCACCGACGCCTTGTGGTATTCCAACATCTTCTCGGTGTGGAAGGCGCCGGCTTGTCCCGTGATGCCCTGAACGATGACGCGCGTGTCCCGATTCACCAGGATGCTCATGGGTTACCCGTCACATGTGACAGGTGACAAGGATGCCTCATCTTGCCACTTGTCACTTGTTGCTTGTCACTGTTCTTCTGGCGAGCTCGACGACACGCCGGGCGGCGTCGGCCAACTCATCGACGCTGATGAGGTTGAGCTGTTTCGCATTCGCCAGCAGCTGCCGGCCCTCCTCCACGTTCGTCCCCTGCAGGCGCACCACCATGGGCACCTTGACCTCCATCTGCCGGGTGGCATTCAGCAGGCCTTGGGCGATCCAGTCGCAGCGCATGATGCCGC
>JAUYPJ010000100.1 GCA_030697665.1 Candidatus Omnitrophota bacterium | reverse complement strand
CAGCTCATCGTTTACGGTTCACAGTTTAGATGACACCACGGAACCACGGAAGCGCCACGGAGACACGGAACGTTGCTCGACGAGCAGTTCTCTGTGTTTCTGTGGGATTCCGTGTCATCCGTGGTGTGGCGAGGCGTTTTTCCGCAGCCTGCTAACGCTCGAGCCACGTTTGGCGGCAGGACTGCCGCTCCACCAGCTCCGTCGGCAAGAGCAATTTTGTCGGCGTCTGTTTCTTCCCCTTCATCTGCTGGTGCAGCAGCTCAAAGCCCCTGCGCCCCATCTCGCTGAGCGGCTGCCGCACCGTCGTGAGCGGAATGCGCGCGTGGGCGGCGATGGGGTTGTCGTCGAAGCCGACCACGGAGAGCTCTTCCGGCACGCGCAGCCCTTTCGCCAAGGCCACGTTGATGCACTCCAGGGCCATGTCATCGCTGGCGACGAAGATGGCCGTCGGGCGATCCGGCAACGCCAGCAACACCTCGGTCGCCGCGCGCGCGCTGGATAGGCCGAAATCGCCGTAGCGGAGGTAGGCGTCCTTGCAGGGAAGCTGACGGGCCTTCAGGGCGTTGACGAAGCCATCGAGCCGGTCCAGCCCCGCTTGGGTCTTGAGATCCCCGGTGATCGTGGCGATCTCGCGATGGCCCAGGCGAGCCAGGTAGTCTACCACCCGCTCAGCCGCCGTCTTGTTGTCAACCGCCACGCAACTGACGGGCAGGTCCTCGAGGTAGTGGTTCACCACCATCGTGGGGAGCCCCTCGTCCAGGGTGCGGTCCAACAGCTCCTCGCAGCCATACACGTCGATGAACAGAAGCCCATCCACGGCGGCCGGAGAGGGCGCCGTGCGCCCATCCGTGATGTGCAGGAGCAGATCACAATGGATCCGCTCGGCGGCCAAGCCGATGCCCTTGATCACCTGCAGCGCATAGTAGGAGTGGAACACCCCCTCGAACCGGGGAATGATCAGGCCGACGGTGTTCGCCTTGCCGGAGGCGAGGTGCTGGGCGCTGGGGTTGGGACGATACTTCGTCTTCTTCACCGCCTCAAGCACCCGGCGGCGGTTGTCGTCGGACACCGTCGAAACCTCATTGATGACCCGGGAGACCGTCGTGGTGGAGACCCCCGCGATCCTGGCGACTTCCGCAATGCCCGGTTTTTTCATTAGCGTGCAGCGTGCAGCGTGCAGCGTGCAGCGTATAGAGAGGCCGTGTTCCGCCTGTACGCTGAACGCTCTACGCTGTACGCTAGGTCCTCATTCGGTCGAAGCCACCTGAGCCCCGGAGGCGTTCAGGAACCGCGCGGTCACGAAGATCAACAGGTTGGAACGCTCCGTCGAGTCGTCCTGTTTGCGGAACAGCGGACCGACCAGCGGCAGCGAGCCCAGGATGGGGATCTTCGTGCGGGTCGTCGAAACGGTGTCCTTCATCAGCCCGCCCAAGACGACCGTCTCCCCATTCTCCATCACCACCGTCGTCTCCAGGTTCCGCTCCGTGAAGCGCGGCAGGCTCACCTCGCCCCCGAAGATGTCGTCCGTCTTCTTCTCGCTCACCTCGGGCTTGAGCGCCAGGGTGATCGTGCGCAGATCCGACCCGATGCTGGGCGTCACGTGCAGCAGGATCCCGAGATCCTTCGTGACGAAATCCTGCGGGGCGTTGACGAAGCGGCTCTCGCGCACCCCGCTGACGACATCCTGGAAGTCTCCATCCCCGTTGAGGTCCTTCCGGACGACGGTCGCTTGATAGCGGGTGGCGTAGACAAACTCGGTGACGACCTTGATCGTCGCGGTCTGGTTGTTCAAGGTCGTCACCCGGGGCGCGGAGAGGGTCTTCGTCCTGGTGTGCTGCGCCAGGGCGTGGAGCACGGTCTGAAACTGCGTGCCGCTCAAGATCCCCTGGAACGTCAGGTTGAGCCCCTGGCCCGCCGTCTGGTTCGCGAAGTCCGTGAAGCTGATCTTCGTCCCCCGCTTCAGCGTCGAGCCGGAGCTGGAGAACTGCGTCCCCGGCCCAAACGTCCCATCGCCGGCCACCGCTTTCGAGAGGATGGCGTCCGCCGTCAGTTGCGAATCCAGCCCAAGCTCCGTCGTCTTGGTGACGGTCAGCTCGATGAACCGCGCCTCGATCAGCACCTGGATGGGGGGCACGTCCAGCTGGACGAGGAGGGCTTCAACCTGTTGCAGGTAGTAGGGCGCATGGGTCACGATGAGTGCTCCCGTGCGCTCATCCAGCAGCATCGCGCTGTCGCCCACCTGCGGGATGAGCTCGGAGAGGATGTCTTTGAGGGTGGTGACCTCCTTCAACCCCGTGCCCTGCAACGCCACGCTCTGACGGACTTCCGCCATCGGCTCGAAGGCGGCGGCAAAGCCCGGCCCCTGCTTGAGGAAAAAGACCCGCGTCTCCACGGGCTCCGCCTCCATCTCATCGCGCGTCGCCACCCAGATGGTTTGCTCATCGAACCGAAACAACAGCCCCTGCCCCTTCAGCAGGTGCTCGAGCGCCCGTTGGAGCGGCATGTTCATCAGATGGACCGTCACCGGCCTGCCGAGCTCTTTGGCTTTCGGGGAAAGCATGATGTTCACCCCGGCGCTTTCCGAGAGGAACTCCACCGCGGAGGTGAAGTCGACTTCCTGAAACGTCGCGGTCACCGGCTGCGACAACCGGTCCGCAAAACCCGTCGGGGCCTGCGGCGAGGTTTGCTCGGCTGCTCCGGAAGACACCCCGACGAGGGAGATCGCCATGGCCACGAGTGCCGTTCCAACTATTTCGACCAAATGCTCCGGGATATGGAACCGATGGTTGTGCTGGGGTGGTGCCATCTGGCCGGTAGGCGTAATAAGTTGGAACGGCACGAGGAGACCCTGCGGTGCGCGAGGCTGACGGTGGGGTGCCTGGGACGGCATAGGAGGCCGCGCGCAGTCGAGCGCTAAATCGTCTGCCCTCTCGGGGCGAGGATCCGTGCGGTGATGAAGATGAGGAGGTTTTTGCGCTCACGCTTCTCGCGTCGTTGACGGAACAGCAGCTCGCCGACGACCGGCAGATCGCCGAGCACCGGCACCTTGCTCATCTCTTCCGACACGGTGTCCTTCATCAGCCCCCCGAGCACGATGGTCTGCCCGTCCTCGATGAGGACCTGGGTGGTCAACTGGCTGGAGGTGAACTCGGGCACGGTCACGCCGCCGCCGAGGTCCCGGAACTGGCTGAACTGGCTCACCTCGGGCGCCAGGATCAGCCGGATGCTCTTCGCATCTTTCCCCACGCTGGGGGTCGCGTGCAGCAGAATGCCGACGTCGCGCTGCTGGATATCCTGCGGGACGTTGGCGAATTCCGTTTCGCCGGCGTCGTCGAAGTCCCCATCGCCGTTGATGTCAAACTGGATGAGCGACACCTCGTAGCGGGTGGGATAGCGAAACTCATCCACCACCCGAATCGTCGCGGTCTGGTTGTTCAGGGTCGTCACCCGGGGCGCGGAGAGGGTCTTGCTCTTCTTCGTCTCTTCGAGGAAGTGCAGCACCTGTTCGAACTTGGTGCCCGTGAGGACCCCTTGCAGCGTCAGGTTCGCCCCTTCATCTTCCCGCGCAAGCGCGGGGAACTTGAAGCCGCCCCCGCTGGCCACCTCCACCTGGGCCCCCCGCGTCTGATTGACCTCGGTCTTCTTGCTGAGGGTCGCGTTGTCGTTGAGCACCGCCTCAAACGCCCGTTGCTCAAGCTCCGTCATCACCAGCTCCACGAACCGCGCCTCGATCAGGACCTGCACCGGCGTCACATCCAACTGGCTCAGGAGGCGCTCGATCAGCCCGAGGTTCTCCTCGGTGTTCGTCGCGATGATCGCGCCGCTGCGCTCATCGACGACCAGCTTGCTGTCCGGCAACTGGGGGACCGTCTTCTCAATCAAGTCCTTCATGGAGTCCATCGGCACCACCGGATTGGACTGGACGGCCGAGGTCTGCAGGGCGAATGGCCCAAGGCCATTGCGCAGGAAGAACACCCGGGTCTGGAGCGGCTCATTCGAAAACTCTTCCGACGTCGCGATCAGGATCGCGTCCTGCTCCACCCGGTAGGCCAGCGACTGGTTCTTCGCCAGGTACTTCAGCGCCAGCTCCAGCGGCAACTGGGTCACCTTCAGCGACACCTGCCGCGCCTTGAGATCCAGTTGCGGCGATGGAATGATGCTGACGCCCGCGGCATCCGCAATGAACTCCAGCACGTCGCTCAACGGCACCTCGGTGAACTCCAGGCTGATCGGCTGGCGGAGCTTGGCCGTCATCGCCTCGTTGGAGGCGCTGCCTGGAGACCGGCCGCCCGCCGGCACGACCGAGGGAGGCTCCGGCAACGCCAACGCTTTCGTCACCTCATGGAGCATCGTCCGCTCATCCCGGGCGATCTTGCGCGTGAAACGGGCCTCCTCGTCTTCCACCCGGGCCAGCTTGGCGCGCTCCATCAGCAGGTGAGCGTCTCGGTGCCTGGGATCCTCGGCGAGGACGCGTTGCAGCAAGCCGATCGCCGTCTCGTAGTGGCGCTCGTTCACCGCCACCTTGGCATACTTGAGCATCGTCTCCAGCTCAATCCGCTTGGCGGTGAGCTGGCGCTCCAGCTCTGACATGGCCACCCGGTCGGATGGGAGCGCCACAGCCGGGGCGGGGACGCGCGCGAGCGCCTTCGCCTCCTGCTTGGCCTCGGCTTGGCTCATCAGCCGCTGCGCTTCACGGACGAGCGGATGCGCCGGATCCACGAGGACCATCTGCTGAAAGGTGGTGATGGCGTCCTCAAACTTCTTTTGCTGGTAGAGCCTCAGACCCTTGTTGTAGAGAAACTTGAGCTGCCCTTCGCGCGCGCGCGCGAGTTGTTGGCGCGCTTTCGCTTCCCGCTTCGCCAGCGCCTGGGCTTTTTCCAGCGCCACCTGCTCGGCAAGGGTTCGAGCGAGCTGCTGAAGATGCGCGCTGATGCGGTGGGTAGTGGGGCGGGTCGCCTGCCGGATCGGCGCCGTGGCGCGCGGTCGCTGCGGGCCGCGGAGCTTGGCTTCAAGCTGCAGCACCACGCGAAACTGTTGCTGCGCCTCCACGTAGCGACCCTGCTGCAGCAACTGTTTGACCAGCGCGAGCTGCTTCGTGATCGCCTGGCGTAGCTCGAGAGAATCGTCGCCGGCGGGCTGCGGGGAACGTTCAGAGGAGCCGGAGAGGTCGGAGCGCTGGGCGCGAGCAACCGTCCACGGCCCCGCGATGGACGCGAGCACCACCACAAGGAGCCACGCCAGCCTCCTCGTGTTTCTCAGGAAGGAAATCGACGCCTCCTTACGGGGTTACTCCCTTATTCCCCTCGAGGGAAATCACCAACTCCTCACCGGTTGCAAGTTGTGATAGTACCACCCGCCGCTCGTCGATGTCAAGCACTTTGAACCCCGCAACCTCTTGTCCCACTTCAAGAAAATAGGTCTTCCGAGTCGTGGCCTCCTCAACGATGGCCCGCTGCCGCGTCCCAAGATTGATGCGTCCTTTGTAGGTGAATCGAGGCGGGGGTGGAACCGGCGGACCGGCATCCTGCGCCGCCTCCTGCCCCGAAGAGACAGGGCTCGGGACGAACTGTCGTGTGGGCGAGAAGGGCGCGGCGCGGACCACCGCCTCAATCGCCTCCTCCGACAACTGCGCAGGCGGCGCAAGCTCCCCGTCCATCGGATACTGTTCCTTCACCCGTTCCCACGCCTCGGATGGGAGCGCGGTCTGGTGGGCGCGAAAGACCTGGGATCGCCACCACCACGTCGCGGCGGCCGCGAGGACCAGGAGCGGCGTCAGGACGGCTGAGGGGAGTCGGTGATTATTCTGTGAAGCCATCAATGGGGCTCCGCACCGCTGTTCGCTCTAGCTCGAGGCTGTAGGGAGGTTACACAAGGTTATACGAGGTTCACCAAGGTTACGCCAGGTTGCTGCAACCTTGGGTAACCTGGATTAACCTTTTGGTAACCTCTGGTAACCTCACCTCTTTACTCGTCCGCATGAGCCGGTTCTTTGCGTGGGACCTTGCGAGAGCCCGCTTTGGTTGAAGGTCCGCCATGTTCGGAAGTCTTGGGGCGCGCGCTGCCGGAAGACCGTCGCGGGGAACCGGCTCCTCGTTGCGGGGAGGCCTCATGCGCTTCCTCATCGGTTGACGCCTCCGGCGACGGCTCAGTCACCAGGTAGCGAGCCACGGTGAGCTCGACCTCAAGCCGCTCGGGTTCCGGGCTGGCTCCCCTCGGGGGTGATCCCGGTTCCTGTGGAGAGCGCTTCGGCGCCTGTGAGGATCCAGCCGACTGCGCCGGCGTGGAGCCGCCGCCGTCGTCGGGTTGTCGTGCCTGCCCTTCTCCTGAGATGGACGGGGGGTTCGCCGCCAGCATCCGGAGCGCGCGCACGTCAATCAGCGGCGTGACCCGCTCCATCGCCCCCAGGACCTTCATCAACTGAGCCAGGGAGCACGCCAGTCGAACGCGCACCGGCAACCGAACGAGAAACGGAGACTCCTCCTCCGCCGGGGCCTCGACCGGCTCAGGATCCTCGATCTTCAAGGACGTCAGGGCGGGCACCCCGTGCTCCAGCATCAGGGTCGCCACCTCTTGACTGAGCGACAACTGCGCCAGCAGGCGCGAGACGGTCTCAAGCGGCGGCAGCTCCTTGGGGAAGCCGAGCTGTTCCGGGGCCGGCATCCCGCGCGCCGCGCTCAGGCGTTCGAGCGTCCGCTGGACCTCATGGAGCTGCTCCTGGAAGTACAATTGAGGATCTGTGCCCGCCGCGGCGGCCGTTGGAATCGGAGCGATGAGCTCAACCCAGCGCTGGTAGCGTCCCTCAAGGGCCTGCTGGCGAGCGCTGAGGTAGTCCATCACGTCCTGGTTCGGGGGCAGACCGTTGACCAACGTCAGCTTCTTCAGCGCGGAGCGCTTCTGCTGCACGTCAGCCGTCATGCGCTGCACGTTGAGTCGCCAGCCCACCACGCCGACTCCCGCCAGCACCGCGACGAAGGCGGTGATCAGCGGGACCGGCACCGTCAAACGTCGTGGGGCCATCAGCGTCGTCTATCGTCCATAGTCGATAGTCCATAGTCGATAGTCCATAGCAAGAGCCAGGGGCAAGGTCGGGAACGAGGAGGCGCACAGCAGGAGGACCGAACTGATACTCGGGTCCTGGCGGTGCGGGGTCTCCATGGACTATGGACTACGGACTATGGACTCGTTCCATTGACGCTCTCTTGAACGGAACGCTGGAGCTGGACCGCGAACGCCACGACCTCTTTGCCGGTGCCGGGATCGGTGATCACCGTCGTCGAGAGCGGCTTGACGCTCGTCATGCCCGCCACGCTCTTGAGCTGGTCGAGCAACTGCGTCACCTGTTGAAACGACTTCGCCCGGCCTTCCAGCACGCCGTCGATCGCAGCGCCCCCCCTGGCGCACTCAAGCTTCGTCAGCCACACCTCCTCCGGCAACGCCTCCGTGATCCGGCCAAGGACCTGGGCCACCACGCGGGCATCTCCGACGACGCGCTCGAGCTGATGATGGCGCTCCTGGAGGCGCTCCTGGCGCTGGAGGAGCGCGCGGATCTCTGAGCGGAGCGTCCGGTACAGGCGCTCCTGGCGCTCGATGGACTCCAAGACCAGCCGATGCCGACGACCGACTTCCGCCATGCCGCCGACGCCCAACGCCAGCATCGCCACGACGCATGAGCCGTTGATCAGCATCGTCCTGCGCTGAGCCTGCCGGTGTCGGCCTTCGCGTTGAGCCCCGGCCAAGAGGTTCAGCGGAAGGCGCGCCGCGCCGAGCCCTTGCAGCGCCAGCCCCAACGCCGCGACGGAGCGCTCAGGATGCTCGAGGCGGGAGGCGCCCGTCGTCACGGCCGCGGCCCGCGCGAGGTCAAACCACTCGACCTGCGTGCCGCCCTGCCCTGCGAGACTCGACTGGACCTGGCCAAGAGCGGTTGAGGGACCGACCAGCCAGACCTGACGGGGCACATCGGGGAACTGGGCGTGAAGCGCCTCCCATGACGCGGCGAGCTCCTGCCAGCAGGTCTCGGCAGAGGAGATCGCCACAGGAACGATCTGGAGCCCCGTGGGAGACCACAGCACCCACTCGGCGGTCTGCTCGTTGAGGAGATGGAGCAACGCGACGGATGGAGGCGACGGCTTCGCGTGGGACAGCGACCACGCATTCAGCATCGCCACCGCGCTGACCGAGACGGCCCCCACCGACAGCCCCGCGCGCCGGAAGCAGGCCAGCCGTTCATTGAGGAGGGAGTGCTTCATGGCCGCCACAACCACCAGGGGTAATTGTGGATTATGGATTGCGGATTGCGGATTTGAAACACCGCCAATCCGAAATCCGAAATCCGAAATCCGAAATCCGCGGGGGTGGCCGTTGGGACCGGAGAGCCAGTGACAATGCCACGTCGCCTCGGCCAATTCGAACGGCAGGTGTTGGCGCAGCTCAAACTCCACCGCCAACAGCGCGCGCTGCGGACTCACCACCAGCGGCTTGACCGTCGTGAGGATCGTCGAGGTGCTGGGCAGGCCCACGATGATGGGGTGGCGGATCCGAAGGCTCGATCGCAGTTGGACCAGGGTGCGGGTGAGGACGCCGCCATCGGCGCTGTCGCATGGGATCTCCCGCGCCGCGAGCAGGCGCAGGGGTTTCGGTCCGGAGACGACCGCCACCTGAATCGCCGACGGACTCAGTTCCACACCAACTCCTAATCCCATCTCAGTCCATAGTCCATAGACCATAGTCCATAGTGGACAGAAGGCAGACGGCAGAATGCAGAAAGCAGGAACAAGATGTTGTGACGGATTGCCGCCTTCTGCCTACCGCCTTCTGCATTCTTTCTTCTCGTCTACGGACTATCGACTATGGACTGCTTCGTCACGATGGTCAGGCGCAACGCCTCAGGGTAATCGTGACGAAGCATCAGTCGAGGCGCCACAGTTTGATCGGCGAGCCTTTGGGCAGGGTCAGCACGGGGGGCCGCTCGCCGACAATCCACGTCCGCTCGGCTGGAGAGGGATCTTCCTCATCGGGTTGGATCCCCGGCTGCCCGTTATGTTCCTTCGCCGCTTTCACGCGGAAGTAGTGATTCCCCACGGCGAGGCCCGTCCTCGCCGCAGAGGCCACCGTCCCCCATCCCGACCAGTCGTCATTGTCGAAGGCCACGGCGAACACGCAACCGCCCTCCGGGCACATGAAGGCGAAGGACGCCGTCGGTTTCGCGGCAAACCCGGCGGGACCGCTGGTGATCACCGTCTCCGGCGAGAGCAGGGTCAACTCGATGCCGTCCGACACCGGCTCGGAGACGTTGCCCGCCTTGTCGATGAACTTCACGTAGACCTTCTGGAGCCCCCGCATCGGGTTGAGCTTCCAGAGCTCCCGGAGCGTCACGTACGGCTCTTCCACGTAGCCGGTGAGCTCTTCGTTGCTCACCTGGATGCGGGCCACCCCGGAGGTTGCATCGGAGGCGTCCAGCCCCAGCGTCACGTAGATGCTCCGGGTGCTCTCGTCATCCCCGTTGATCGTGACGCTCCCGCGGGGCGGCTTCGTATCGACCGTCGCGCTCCAGATCAGCGGCGTCAGGGCGTTGCCGACGGCATCCGCCACGCGCAGCTCAAGGCTGTTGGCCCCTTCCTTCCACGATAGGCTGCTCGCCGTCAGGGTCCCTGTCGTCTGATCGAAGAGCGCGGACACTGAGCTGCCGTTGAGGAGGAGCTTCACCGTCGTGGTCTTCACGCCGCTGCCGGCATCGGCCACCGTCGCGCCGGCGGGGACGTTGAACGCGTTCAACAGACTCCCGGGAGCCGGGGAATAGCTGGTGATCTGCGGCGGGGTGGTATCCACCCACAGCTCGAGCGAGATCGGCTTGCCGCTGTTGCCGGCCGTGTTGAGCGCCTTCACCGAAAAGGCGTGCTTGCCGTCCGGGAGGGTCGCCGGGATGGCCGTGGCGACGTCGAAGGAGGTGGCGGTCGTGTCGATGACGTCATCCGGCACCTGGTCGATCGCGTAGCTGTAGCCGGCGACCGGCGGCCCGGTGGGCGGAGGCTCCCAGATCACGATCGGGCTGTTGTCCGTCTGCCAGGCGGCCGGCGGAATCTCCGGGCCTCCCGGCTGGGTCTTCGCGTACACCACCTTGATGTCCAGCTCGGTGACCGGAACCACCGTCGTGGGAGACGCCAGGCCGCTCGCGCCGAAGAAGCCGGGGAGGGCGATCGACAGGGCGGATTTGAGCTGTGTCGCCGCGACGGTTCCTCCAACGGAAGACTGCTGGCGAAACTTGGAGGAGCTCATGGTGCCGCCGCCCTGGTTGACCTCAGATGACTGCAGGTGCTTGTCCTTCCCCTTCGCCACTGCGGCCTCGACAGGAGTGGCGAGTGACGAGTGAAGAGTGACGAGTGAACAGCACACGATAAGATATCGTGAGATCATCCCACCACCTGTCTCCCCAGTTCAATAACGAAGTGCAACACCTGGAGAAGTTGAAGGCTTCCGCGTTATGATACGCGGACTATGCCAACACCCTACACACATCTCACGAGTCATGAGCGTGATCTCCTTGCAGTGCTCAGAAGTCAGGGCCGA
>JAUYPJ010000099.1 GCA_030697665.1 Candidatus Omnitrophota bacterium | reverse complement strand
TCGGCCCTGACTTCTGAGCACTGCGAGGAGATCACGCTCATGACTCGTGAGATGTGTGTAGGGTGTTGGCATAGTCCGCGTATCATAACGCGGAAGCCTTCAACTTCTCCAGGTGTTGCACTTCGTTATTGAACTGGGGAGATACGAATGAGTCGACGGATCATCATCTTTGATACGACGCTGCGGGACGGCGAGCAGTGTCCCGGCGCGAGCCTGACGCCTCCGGAGAAGCTGGAGATCGCCAAACAGCTTGCCCGCTTAGGCGTGGACGTCATCGAGGCGGGGTTTCCGATCGCCTCGCCAGGCGACGCGCAGGCGGTCAAACGGATTGCTCAGACGGTGAAGGGCCCGACGATTGCGGCGCTGGCCCGCTCGCTGCCTGCGGATATCGACGCGGCCGCGGCCGCGCTGGCGCCGGCGAAGCGCAAGCGCATCCACGTCTTCCTGGCGACCTCGCCCATCCACCGCAAATACAAGCTCCGGAAGGCCCAGGCGGAGATTCTCCGCCAGGCGGTGTGGGCGGTCACGTACGCCAAGCGCTACACGGAGGATGTCGAGTTCTCCCCGGAGGACGCCTCGCGGACGGAGCCGGAGTTTCTCTCCCGCGTGCTGGAAGCAGTCATCAAGGCCGGCGCGACGACGGTCAATATCCCGGATACGGTGGGGTTTGCCATCCCTGACCAATTCGGCCAGCTCATCGAGGGAATCGTGGCGCAGGTCCCGAACATCGACCGGGCCGCCGTCAGCGTCCACTGCCATAACGACCTGGGGTTGGCGGTGCCGAACTCGCTGGCGGCGATCGCGCACGGCGCCACGCAAGTGGAATGCACGATCAACGGGATCGGCGAGCGGGCGGGCAACGCCTCGCTCGAAGAGATCGTGATGACGTTGAAGATCCGCAAGGACTTCTATGGGGTCGAGACCGGCATTGAGACCACCCAGATTGCGAAGACCTCGCGCCTGGTGAGCACCCTGACCGGCATCATCGTCCAGCCGAACAAGGCGATCGTCGGGGGGAATGCGTTCCGCCACGAGTCCGGCATCCATCAAGATGGGATCCTGAAGCACCGCGCGACGTACGAGATCATGCGGTCGCAGGACATCGGCTTGGGGGCCAGCCAGCTTGTCTTGGGCAAGCTCTCAGGCCGCCATGCCTTCGCCAAGCGGCTCGCCGCCCTCGGGTTTCGGTTGTCCAACACCGAGCTGGATCGGGCCTTTCGCCGCTTCAAGGATCTGGCCGACAAGAAGAAGGAAGTGTTCGACGAGGACCTGGCGGCGATCGTGGAGGATGAGCTGCCGGCGGCGCACGAAGTCTACAAGCTCCTCTATCTGTACATCGCCTCCGGCAGCGGCACGGTCCCGACCGCGACGGTGCGGCTCTCCAAAGAAGGCAAGGTGCTGGAGGACGCGGCGTCTGGCGATGGGCCGGTGGACGCCTGCTGCAAGGCGATCAACCGGCTCATCGGACTCTCACCGGAGCTGGTCTCCTACAGCGTCACCTCGGTGACGAAAGGGAAGGAGGCGCTCGGTGAAGCGACCATTACACTGCGGCATCGCGGCATCGAGGTGAGCGGTCGGGGGGCTTCCACCGACGTGATCGAGGCGTCGGCGAAAGCCTACGTCAACGCGATCAACAAACTCATCTCCACCTCCACCCGACGATCCGATCTGAAACGGCGCCACGTCCTCCACCCCTAACGTGCTCCTCATTCGACGGGTAAGTTGCGAGTTTCGAGTGGCGAGTTTCGAGTGGAACCCGAAACCCGAAACCAGGAACTCGAAACGGCACGTGGCATGACACGCTTGTTCGGGGTGATGGGCCACCCCGTCACCCACAGCCTCTCGCCGGTCATGCACACGGCGGCATTCCGAGCGCTTCGCCTTGATGCGCTCTATGCGCCGTTCGACGTCCCCCCGCGCGTCCTCAAACCGATTCTGCGCGCGCTCATCCTGGCAGGGGTGGAGGGGATGAGCGTCACCGTCCCGTTGAAGGAGCGGGTGGTTCCGCTGATGGACCGTCTGGAGGGCTCCGCGCGCGCCATCGGGGCGGTCAACACCATCGTGGTGCGCCGGCGTCGATTGATCGGCTACAACACAGATGGGCCGGGCATTGTGCTGGCGCTGCGTGAGCTCGGATGGCGCGCCGGACCGACTCGCGCCGTGGTGTTGGGCGCCGGTGGAGCCGCCCGGGCGGTCGCCTGGGAGCTGATGCGCGCGCCGGGCAGCGTCGTGACGATCGCCAACCGGCGCGTCGCGCGCGGCAGACGGCTGGCCCGCTGGTTGTCCCGCGCCTGCCCGCGCTCGCGAGCCCACGCGAGGGCGCTGCGCGAGGTGACGTTGGCGGAGGTGGAGCTGCTGGTGAACGCGACAACGGTGGGGATGCAGGCTCAGGATGGTCTGCTGATCGATCCGACGAGGCTGCATCGCGGCCTCTTGGTGTATGACCTGGTGTACCATCGGCAGACGGCGTTGGTCGAGGCGGCTCGACGCCGAGGATGTGTTGCGGCGAACGGCATGTCGATGCTACTATACCAAGGGGCTGAGGCGCTGCGCCTGTGGCTGGGGCGCCCGGCGCCTCTCGCGCCGATGCGGCGGGCGCTTGAGCGCTCGCTTCAACGACGGTCCATAGTCCATGGTCAATAGTCCATAGCTAAACACCTCATGTGTCAGTGGACCATCGACTATCGACTATGGACTATGGACTGAATGTGGCCGGCGTGGTTCGTCATCGGGGCGTGTGTCGGGAGCTTCCTCAACGTCTGCATCTACCGGCTGCCGCGCGAGCAATCCATCATCCGGCCGCGCTCGCGCTGCCAGCGCTGTCAGCATCCCATCGCCTGGTATGACAACCTTCCGCTGCTCAGCCTGGTGCTGTTGCGTGGGCGTTGCCGCCACTGCCACACCCCCATCCGGTGGCACTATCCGGTGGTGGAGCTCCTGACGGCCTTCTTGACGGTGGTGGTCTTTGACCGGTTTGGGGTCGGCGCGAAGGGGTTCATCTATGCGGTGTTCGTCTACGCCCTCATCATCGTCAGCTTCATTGACCTGGAGTTCCAGATCATCCCCGATGAGATCAGCCTGGGCGGGCTCGTCGCGGCCCTGCTGATCAGCGTGTGGCTGCCGGGGATGCACGGGACCGATTCGAGGTGGCTCGCGCTCCAGCGCTCGGTCGTCGGCCTCGTGGTTGGCGGCGGCTTGCTGTACGCCACCGGGCTCATGGGCAACGTGATCTTTCGGAAGGAGAGCATGGGGGGAGGCGACGTCAAGCTCCTGGCGATGGCCGGCGCCCTCCTGGGGTGGAAGCTGGTGGCCCTGACCTTTTTCCTGGCGCCGCTGTTGGCGCTGATTCCCGGCCTGTGCGTCTTAGCGCTGAAGCGCTCGCACGTCATCCCCTATGGACCGTTCCTCTCCCTGGCGCTGGTGGTGTCGCTTGTCTTCGGCGGCGAGCTCCTGCGTGCCAGCGGTGTCGAGGAGCTCCTGGCGGCGCTGTCGGACTACTATCGGTGGCAACACTGATGCTGCGGTTTCTCACGGCGGGTGAGTCGCACGGGCCGGCGCTCGTGGCCATCCTCGAGGGCCTGCCGGCGGGTGTGTCAATCGACGTGAGAGCGCTCCAAGGGGAGATGCGCCGGCGTCAGCTCGGCTACGGCCGCGGGCCGCGGATGCAGCTTGAGACCGATACGGTCGAGCTCCTCTCAGGGATTCGGCGCGGGAAGACCCTCGGCAGCCCGATCGCCGTGACGATCAAGAACGCAGACGCCTCGATCGATCGGCTGCCGGTGGTCACCCACCCCCGGCCTGGTCATGCCGATCTTGCGGGCGCGGTGAAGTACGATCACCGGGATATCCGCAATGTCCTTGAGCGCGCCAGCGCCCGGGAGACCGCCGCGCGGGTGGCGGTGGGCGCGCTCTGTCGAGCGGTGTTGTCGCGGCTTGGCATCGAGCTGGCCAGCCACGTGATCGCCCTCGGATCGGTGCGCGCCCGGCCCTCCACGGTGAGCGTCGCGCGGCTGCGCGCGAGGGCTGAGGCGAGCCCGCTGCGCTGCCTCGATCCGCAGGCGAGTCGTCGGATGATGCGCCAGATCGACGCCTGCGTGAAGGCCGGCGACACGCTGGGGGGCGTCTTCGAGGTGGTTATCGAAGGCGTCCCGCCCGGGCTGGGCAGCCATGTCCACTACGACCGGCGCCTCGATGCCATCCTGGGCCGGGCCATCCTGTCCATTCACGCGGTCAAAGCCGTTGAGATCGGCGAGGGGGTGGCGGCCGCGTCGCTGCGGGGCTCGCGCGTGCAGGATGAGATCTTCTACACCAAGGCCAAAGGGTTCGCTCGCTCCTCGAATCGCGCAGGGGGGTTTGAAGGCGGCATGACGACCGGGCAGCCGATTGTCGTGCGAGGTTTTCTGAAGCCGCTCTCGACGCTGCGCACGCCGCTGCGGTCGGTGGACATCCGCACGAAGCGACCGGTCCTCGCCACGGTGGAGCGCTCTGATGTCACCACCGTGCCGGCCGCCGGGGTGGTCGGCGAGGCCATGATCGCCTTTGAGCTGGCGCGCGCCGTCCTTGAGAAGTTCGGCGGCGATTCCTTGCGCGAGCTGAAGCGGAACTATGATAGCTACCTCCGTCAGGTGGAGCAGTTTTAACAGGGCGCTGAACAACCGAATGACTGGGCTCTGCGTGGCCCGCGTGGCGGTCGTAGCGGCGCTTGTGGGGGGAGACATTGGCCGCTGCCAGGCGGCGTCGGCCACCACAGAACCGGTGCTGTACACTGCCCGCTTCAACCCCTCCCAGACGTATTATCTGGAAGTTCCAGGAGGCGAAACCGGTGAGCGGAGTTGGCCTCTCGTCATTGTCATCCATGGGGGCATGGCCAGTGGGTTGGGCGATTTCAAGTTGTGGAGGCCCTATGCTGTCCAGGAAGGGTTCATCCTGCTGGCGCCCAACATGCGGGGTCAGTACCATCTGCTGGAAGGCGGCAGCGACCGGGTGCTGGTTCGTCTTGTGGAGGAGTTGAGTCAGACCTACCGTATCGATCGGAGCAAAGTCCTGCTCGCAGGATTTTCGTGGGGAGGCCAGTTTGCGTATCGGTTCGCCATGAAGTACCCGGCTTTTGCCCACACCGTCGCGATTCTGAACGCCGCCCAGTTCCCACCCTCGCCGCCTGCGCGAGGGATGATCTATCCGCGCTTCTACCTGGCGGTCGGCGCTGAAGAGCGCGTGGCGCTGGCCCACAACGGCACCCTCGCTGCCGCCTTGCGGCGGGCCGGCTATCCGGTTGAGTTGTTGGTGGCGCGGGGGGTCGGCCACTCCATCCCTTCACAGGCGATTGTGGAGATTCTCGCGCGCATCCGAGCCATGCAGGGCGTGGGATGAACATCATCCTGACCGGATTCATGGGCACCGGCAAGACCGCGGTCGGCAGGAGGCTGGCCAAGCGGCTGGGGTGGCGCTTCGTGGATGTGGACGCGCTCATTGAGGCCGGCGCCAAGAAGTCGGTGGCGACCATTTTCGCTGAGCACGGCGAAGGGGTGTTCCGGCGTTTGGAGCGGCGGACGATCCTGCGGGCGATCCGGGCGCGTCACCAGGTGATTGCGACGGGCGGCGGGGCGTTCGTCGATGCGCAGAATCGCGCGCGGCTGCGCGTGAGCGGGCCGGTCATCTGTTTGACCGCTCGACCACGGACGATCCTCGCGCGCGTCGGAGCGCGTCTGTCGGCGCGTCCGCTGCTGCGCGGAGCCGTCTCGCCCCTTACGCGCGTCCGGACCCTTCTGACGCAGCGCGCGCGCGCGTATGCCCAGGCGGATCTGACGATCGATACCAGCGCGCTCTCGATTGACGAGGTCGTGGAGCGGCTGTGGAGTACCCTCAGTCCCTGTCTGTGCAGGGGCTGGCAGTACGTGCAGGACCATTCCAAGGCGTTGGCGCATCGCTACGGCGGCAAGTACATCGTCGTGGCCGATGGCCGCATCATCGCCTCAGGCGAGACCCAGCTCGAGGCCTATCAGAACGCCCGACGCCGCCACGATCTTCGAGGCAAGCCGGGAGCTCCGCGCCTGAGCCGGCAGCAGGAGACCGGTATTTACTATATCCCCCTTCCTGAAGAGGCGCTCACCGCGCTCTAACAGTGCGTCCGCCCCTGACCATGCGCCGCGCCGCCGCTTCCTCCTCAACCCTCCGGCGGATGGAGTTTCCGTATCTTCGGGATGCCCAAGGCCACTACGCCCCCATCATCTACCTCCAGGTGTGGACCGGCAACCGCTGGCTGTACCTGCAGGCGTACGTGGATTCCGGCGCGTTCTGGAGCGTGTTCCACGTGGACGTCGCGCAGTTGCTCGGCATCAAGCTCTCCAAGACGCCGCGGCGCTACGTGGCGCTGGGCAACGGCAGCGTGCTGCCGATCTACCTCCAGCGCATCCGGGTGCGTTTCGCCGGAACGGAGTTCCTGGTGCCCGCGGGGTTCTCCGACGCGCTCCGCATGGGGTTCAACCTGCTGGGGCGCTCCGGCGTCTTCGACCGGTTTACGATGTGCTTCAACGACCGCGCCCGCGTGCTGACCGTCACCCGCCTCACCCGCAGCGGCCGTTGAGATCTGACGCCTCCCTTTCCGTCGTTCCATTTGTTTCCGTCGGAACTCCTGTGGTAAGCTAAGACAGCATGCCCATGTTGACTGACAGGGAACGGCTGGTTCTCCTCAACCTCATTCCTGACGTCGGCTCGCTGCGCCTGCAGCGGTTGGTCGAGGCGTTCGGGAGCCTCGGTCAGCTCTGGAGGGCGAGCGCCCAAGACCTTCAGCGCGTGGAGGGCATTGGGCCCATGCTGGCCCAGCGCGTGGTCAAGGGACGTCAGGACGAGCAGCTGCTGCAGGAGGAGCTTGCCGTCGCGCAGCGGGAAGGGGTCGCGCTGGTCACCCTGGCGGACGCCCACTACCCTGAGTTGTTGCGGAAGATCCACGATCCGCCCCTGGCGCTCTACGTCCGAGGAACGCTGCCCACGCCCACGGAGGTCACGGTGGCCGTCGTCGGCTCGCGCCGGGCCTCGCGCTACGGCGTAGAGGCGGCTGAGCGGCTCGCGTACGACTTGGCCCTCCGGGGAGTGACGGTCGTCTCAGGGTTGGCTCGAGGCATCGACGGCGCAGCCCACCGGGGCGCCCTGAAGGCCGGCGGGCGCACCATTGGCGCGTTGGGTGGGGGCTTCTGCCGCTTGTATCCACCGGAGCACGAAGCGCTGGCCCGCGAGATGGCCGACCGAGGCGCCGTCCTCTCGGAATACCCCATGCGCATGGCGCCGCTCGCCCAGAACTTCCCTCGGCGCAATCGCGTGATCAGCGGGCTCTCCCGCGGGGTGGTGATCGTCGAGGCCGCCCAGCGCAGCGGTGCCTTGATCACCGCCGACTGCGCCATGGAGCAGGGCCGCGACGTCTTTGCGGTGCCGGGCCCCATGCGTTCCGTGACGTCTCAGGGGACCCACCAACTGCTCAAAGAGGGTGCGCGGCTCGTGACGTCGGTGGAGGACATCCTGGAAGAGCTGGGGCTGGCGTCGCCGCAACCGAAGTCAAGGTCGGGCGGATCGCAGAGCGCTGAGCCGGTCACTCGGCAGGGAGTCCAGGGATCACCATCGAGCGACGGGCCAGCTCTTGCGGTCGCCCCCCGCGAACAGGGCTCTGCTCCGGCGGCGCTGTCCGAGGGGGAACAGCGGATCCTGCAGGGTTTGGATGAGCGCGAGCCACGCTCCATCGACGCCATTGCCGCGCACAGCGGCCTGGCGTTGCCGGACGTTGCATCAGCCCTCCTGCACCTTGAGCTGAAGCATCTGATTTGCCAACAGCCAGGCAAGCAGTTTGTGAAATCGGCGCCATGATGCAGGTGACGGTCAACGGGGAGCCGCAGGAGCTGCCGGAGGGAACGACCGTCTCCCGGCTGCTGGATCTCCTGAAGGTGGAGCCGGAGCGGGTCGTGGTCGAGGTGAACCTGACCATCCTCAAACGTGGTCAGTTGCCCTCGACCGTACTCAACGCGGGCGATCAGGTTGAAATCGTCCATTTTGTCGGTGGCGGATCAAAAGCGGTGACTGGGTATTGAGTGACTGTGTGACTGGGTGTATGGCCGATGAAGCTATGGCTCTTGAAAGATTCCACTCAGTTACACAGTCACTCAGTCACGCAGTCACGGAAGTGAAATGGCGAAGAACCTGGTGATCGTGGAATCGCCCGCAAAGGCCAAAACACTCCACAAGATCCTCGGTGAGGAGTTCGAGGTCACCTCGTCGATGGGGCATCTGGTGGACCTGCCGTCGAGCACGCTGGGCGTGGACGTGGAGCACGATTTTGCGCCGCATTACATCGTCATCCGCAAGCGCATGAAGATTGCCAAACAACTTCAGCACGACGCCCGCGGTAAACAGTCCATCTATCTCGCCCCTGATCCGGACCGCGAGGGTGAAGCGATCAGTTGGCATCTGGCGAATCTGCTGCGAGACGACCAGGCGAAGCAGGCAAGGGCCGCGGCGGCCAAGACGGCACGCAAGCCGTCCGCCACATCCCTGAAGACATCCCTGAAGCCCTCCAAGACGAGGCCTGCCGGGCGTGACGGCTGCAAAATCTACCGCATCGTCTTTCATGAGATTACGCAGCAGGCGGTGAAGGCTGCGGTCGCCCATCCAGGGACGATTAACCTCAAGAAGGTGAATGCCCAGCAGGCGCGTCGGGTGCTGGACCGCCTGGTGGGCTATTCGCTGTCGCCGCTGCTCTGGAAGAAGATCGGGCGTGGGCTGTCGGCGGGACGGGTGCAGTCGGTCGCGTTGCGATTGATCGTCGATCGCGAGAAGGCCATCGAGGCGTTCGTGTCCCAGGAGTATTGGACCATCGAGGCGACCCTTCAGAAGCCGGGGAGCGGCCCGCCCTTTCAGGCTCGGCTGGAGGCCATCGGGGACAAGAAGGCTGAGGTGAAGCGCCAGGAGGAGGCCGAACGGATCGCCCGTGAGCTTGGGCAGCAGTCGTTCGTCGTCGCGAAGGTGGAGGAGAAGGAGCAGCGCCGGTACCCCAAGCCGCCCCTGACGACCAGCAGCCTCCAGCAGGAGGCCTTCCACACGCTGGGCTACTCCTCGACGCGCACCATGCGCATCGCCCAGCAGCTCTATGAGGGGCTTGAGGTGGGCGAGGAGGGTCCGGTGGGGTTGATCACGTACATGCGGACCGACTCCGTGCGCGTGGCCGATGAGGCGCTCCGCGCGGTGCGCCACTTCATCCCCGCCCAGTTTGGGAAGGCATATCTGCCGGATCAGCCGAGGCGCTATCGGTCCAGGAAATCCGCCCAGGAAGCGCACGAGGCCATTCGGCCGACCAGCGTCACGCGCACCCCGGAGTCAATCGCGCAATTCCTCAGCCCTGAACAGCGGGATCTCTACCAGGTGATTTGGCAGCGCTTCGTCGCCAGCCAGATGGCTGACGCGGTGGATCGGGTCGTGCAGGTCCACATCGACGCGGGGACGTTTCACCTTCGGGCGAACGGCCGCACCCCCCTCTTTCCAGGATGGACCAAGGTCTACCAGGACGTGGCCGAGCGGGAGCGTGATGAGGCGCAGCTCCCTGAAGGGCTCTTGCCACCGCTGGTCAAGGGGGACGGCCTCACCCTCATCGGCGTCGCGCCGTCTCAACACTTCACGAAGCCTCCACGCCGGTACACCGATGCCTCGCTGGTGAAGGCGCTCGAGGAAGAGGGGATCGGCCGTCCCAGCACCTACGCCCCGATCATCCAGACGATCGTGACCCGCGACTACGCGCGTCGCTTGGGCGGCAGCTTCATCCCCACCCAGCTCGGCCGGATCGTGACCGAGATGCTCATCGAGCACTTCCCGGAGGTCATGGATCTCAAGTTCACCGCCGGGATGGAGGAAGAGCTGGATCGGATTGAGGAAGGGGAATTGGAGTGGGTGAGCGTGGTGCGGCAGTTCTACACGCCGTTTTCAGCCCGCGTGACGAGCGCTCAAGAGCGGATGCGAACGGTGAAGCGCGAGGTGATTCCGACGGAGCACGTCTGCGAGCGCTGCGGCAAGCCGATGGTCATCAAATGGGGACGGTTCGGGCAGTTCCTGAGCTGCTCAGGCTTCCCCGACTGCAAGAACGCCAAGCCGCTGCCGACCGGGGTCGCGTGTCCTCAGCCCGGCTGCGGCGGGCAACTCGTGGAGCGGCGGGCCAGGGGACGGCACTTCTATGGATGTTCCCGCTACCCCGCGTGCCGCTATACCGCCAGGCGATTGGCGCAAGACCAGGACGCTGGGGGAACGAAGTCGGAAGCCCCCCCGGAAGGCCCAGGTGTCTAGCTACGTCCAGCAGTTCCTCCGCTATCTCAGCGCTGAGCGCAACGCCTCGGACGCCACCTGCTGCAACTACGCCCTCGACCTGCGCCAGTTCTTCCAGTTCCTCGGCCATGCGCGCCCCGGGGTGGTGAGCCCGCTGGACATCCGGCGGTTCATCGCCCATCTGAGCACTCAGCAGCGTACCAAGCGGACGATCACCCGAAAGCTGTCGTGCCTGCGCAGCTTCTTCCGCTTCCTGTGCCGCGAAGGCACCTTGACCCAGAACCCGGCCGCCGCCATCCCGAGTCCGCGGGCCGAGCGGCGGCTCCCCGCCTTTCTCGACGAGGCGCAAACGGTGCGGCTCTTGGAGACGCCCTCCGGGGCGCGGTGGCGGGACGCGCGGGATCGCGCTTGGCTTGAGACGCTCTACTCGACGGGGATTCGCGTGAGCGAGCTGGTGGGGCTCAACCTGGATGACCTTGACGACATCGCAGGGAGCGTCCTCGTGCGGGGCAAAGGGAAAAAGGAGCGGCTCTGTCCCATCGGGGAGACGGCGCTGAAACGGATCCGGCAGTACTTGGCCAGGCGGCCAAAAGAGGCGCGGACTCCCCAGGCGCTGTTCATCAGCCAGAAGGGGACGCGACTGACGGCGCGCCAGGTGGCTCGTCTCCTGGCGCGCTATGTGCGGGCGAGTCACCTGCCCACGGCGATCAGCCCGCACGGCCTGCGCCACAGCTTCGCGACGCACCTGCTCGACCGGGGGGCGGACCTGCGCAGCGTCCAGGAGCTCTTGGGCCACGCGAGCCTCTCCACCACGCAGATCTATACCCATGTGACGGCCCAACGCCTGAAGAAGGTGTATGACCAAGCCCATCCGAGAGCCTAGCATGTTGCGCGGTGGCGGGATGAGACGATTCGGGTTCTTGTCCCAGGACCGCGATGCCGGCTAACCGTCGAGGCGGCCTGAGCGCCTCGCTGGCCGGCGCGTTCCTGGCCGGCGTGACGATCAGTCTCATCATGGGCCTGCCGCGATCCAGGGCGTTTGGGCTCTTGGCGATCCTGTTGGCAGGTATGGCCACCGTCTATCTCGGGGCAGCGCTCTCAACAGATCGAAGAGAACAGATGCTCCTTGAGGGCATGGTGGCTGGCGTGTTTGTCACCTTCGCGACACTCAGCGTGTGGGGTAGCCCTCTGTTCCTTGTCGTCGGGTATCTCGCGCATGGCCTGTGGGATCTCGCCCATCACCGCAGCCGCATCCCAACGCGGATCGTCGCCTGGTAGCCGCCATTCTGTCTCGTCTACGATTGGGTCATGGCAGGCGCCATCTGCCTTCGCTGGCTCCACAGCTGATCCCCGAATCGGGGGACACAATCCCGAATTCAGCGAGATAAGGGATATGGCACTGGGGTATGCCGATTTGGTGAAAGAGCGGGCCGCGGCAAAATACCGAAGCGAGCAAATCACCTTGTCGGAAGCGGCTCATCAGGCCGGCCTCACGGTATGGGAGATGGAGAAATATTTAGTCGAACGAGGCTACAAATCAGCCTATTCGATAGAAGATCTGGAAAGAGAACTGCATCTGCTGAGCGAACGCCCTCAGACTGCGCGATGAAGATGAAGGATTTTGGCGTAGCCGCCGGCTGAAATAAGCAGACTGGTCATCCAGGTAGGCTTACAATGGTGGGCGTCCCCTCGCGGGACGCCTTTTGCGTCTCGCTGGAAATACGTCAATACAGATTTCCAGATGAATGAACGTCTCGCGGTCATTACTTACGGCTGCCCGAAGGTGTCTAAATGAATACCAGGCAGAGGTGGCGGACAACGCTTGGATCGTAGTCAGGGTGATAGCAGAAGGAATGAGGGCGGCTCTCGAGGCCGCCCAATTTCTTTGTTGTGCTTAAATTCTGGGCGAGACACGCCCCATCGCTGAGCGCATAGAAGCGCATGACAAGCGCATGGGCCGCAGACCCCTGACCGCATAGGAGCGCATGAAAGCGCTTGGGGCCCACCTGCCGGTCTTGGGAATCCCGCCAGGAACTTCCCAGCGTCCCATCCTTGTAGGGATAAAAAAGCTGGGATATTGAGAAGTTGCTGGTCTAGCTGGTCGACAGCCCCCAGGCTGTGCTCAAATTCTGTCCTGCACATCTCCCCGTTTTACCGAATCAAGACCGAATCAGTCAGTGAAGGGAACCGAATCAACCGAATGAGCCGAGTCAGCGAGGGGAGCGGAGAACCGGCAGCCGTCGTGGGCGACCTCCCGGAAGGGGGCGATTTTGCCATAGTCGATTTTACCCAGCAGCGCAGGGACAGGTGATCGGTGCCTCCCTTGACCCTAACCACCAGGTCGAGAGAAGACCCTGCTGGAAACCGATTTTTTCTGGCGTTGTCTTCAAACCGCGGGTCTTGCCTTGAGCGGGCGGGGGTGCTGCCAGTATTCCGGCAAGGGAGGGCAGGGAGGTCTTCGCAAACGAACAGCGGCCCTGTATACTTGAGGCGAGGCAATGCGGGGCGGCTTCTTCTTAAGAAGACGTATACGTATACAGATAAGACAGGTCCTTTAAGGACCTTCTGTAGTTTCGTTTGGTAGGTCCGTTTAAATCCTTCCCTGGCCCCGTCTATAAATCCATCCTATAGGTCCTTCTGGTAGGTCCGTCCATATCTTCACTTGTAAAGGGTATTGATCAGAAAGCCGCTACGCCCGGAACAGGGAGCGCCAAAGGAGTTCTTATGGACGCGAAGCGTTGAGCTCTGGGCCGATCGCTTGAACTGCTTGAAGCAGGACGAGCATTGGTAGACGTAGACGATGCCAGGAGCAGACATTGATTTGATTCGAGTTGGCGATGATGAACGAAAGCCCCTCCCACCCCCCAATGGTGCATTGATGGGTCCCATCGCCGTGAACTCAATCTGGTAAATCGGCCTAAACGGTTTGGTCGTGACTCGGACTTGTTGAATACGGTCGATCCGATAGGTGCGGGAAACTCGGCTATCTGACCGAACCGCGTGGAGCAACAGGTTTCCCTCTCGTGTTTGCCGAAGCGCGTAAGGCTCGAGCACACGGCTAGCAACCTGCCCCTGTTCATTGCGATACACAATCTCGATGCAGAGGTGATTGGCCGCAGCAAACCGAATGGTCTCCAACGGCACCCCAGCTCCGAGCGTCCACGCCGCCGGAGGCGGTGTCCACCTCGCAGTTTCGTTTTTCTCAAGAGGCACCGGCGCCAATTGGACGGGGACAGCCTTGCCTTCCAACCAGTCAAACAGACCGCCTAACTCTTCAGCGAATTGTTGGAGCGGCGGAAGGGCTGGGAGCTGATGGCCGAGCATGTTCGACCATTCGCTTTCAAGCTCTCCCCGATACGGGGAGTCTTGGATGCTGCGATGGGTCGGGACCGGGATGCCTTTGACCGCGCATTTTTCTGAGAGGACGGAGCGAATCAGCGTCGGTGCAGCTTGGAGATCGGGTCGGCGATAGAGGTTGATCACGTCATAGAGATCGCGGGGTCGCGTGCGCTCAGCCAGCGCTCGAATCTTCTCGGCAAACAGCTCCTCGAACGAATAGCATCGAACATGCGCTGGCGGAGGGAGGTCGTCTGAATAAGGATGCCCAATGGGCCTGAGGACGGGAGGCCGAATGACTTTCTCATCGGCGCTGAGATCGAGCTTGAGGCTCGCAATGGACGGGCTGTTCCTTGGGCCACGGTAGTAGACTCTCCCCTCGCTTGTGGCTGGGTTTGGCCGAGATCGAAGACGAGGAGCCTGAATCGAAAAGTCGATCCCCGAAGCCTCGTTGATTCGTGTGAGTACCCGCTCAATCAACGGCTGTACCGCATCAGGCGTGATAAGACCGCCTGGCAGGACGGTGAAATCGAGATCCTCGGAGAAGCGATAGGTCTCCAGGTAGCATTTCTTGAGGCACGTCCCGCCTTTGAAGACCCAGGTTCGTCCCAGCTCATCGTCTGAGCCGATCCCCCAGAGGACCCACCCGATGATATAGTCCTTCTCAATGACATCTTCTCGGAGGCTGAGTTCAGCCACGAGGCCTTTAATCTCGTCGTGCGCAATCACGTGTTGCGAAGCTCCTCGTTGAGGCTGATGTTGACTCGCAGTCCCCAGCGTCTATTGAATGAGCCATTGGGTTTGGCCGTGGGATCAAGGATCGAGTAACCCGCGCTGAGGTGGTTCTTGCACACATTGATAAGCCGCGACTCCTGAGATTTGAAGATTTCCAGCAGAAAGCCCAGGCGCTTGTAGATCGTTTTGTTGTCGAGGCGCTTGATGTACTCAAGCAGCTTCGTCTCGTCTCGGTGCTTGCTGTCCAGATACTCTCGAAGCACCTGGGCAATGTGCCGGATGCCTCCGCCGATATCCGGGTGGTTCAGCAGGTCGGCGACGGTCTTGGAGGGATCCGAGACTTGGACCTTGACCTGTGCTCGCCACACCGCGACCGTTCCAAACAAGAAGTCCGATTTGACGGTCTTGACGATGAACGGGGTCTCTTTCACCTGAAGCGCTCGATGACGTGCCTTGCGGGAGGTGAACACCACGACGCCACGGAAGATTTGCTCGGTGAAATTCCAGTGTTCACACGCGCTCCAGCCGCCGATGTAACACGGCTCAAACACTCGCATCGCCACAATCCACGGGTCTTCACTCCAGGCCGACGGATTCTTGGCTCCGAGCGGGATGGTGACGTAGAGGCCTCGCCGAATGCGGGACAACCAGCCATGCGAAGTCCAGTAGGCTAGGAGCCATTTGGTGCGCCCATAGTCGGTGCCGAGCGCGGAGGCCGCCTCTCTGACCGTGAATGGGGCCTTAGAGGATCGATGTAACTCATCCAACAGCTTACGGTTAGGATGAGTTATTCCCCCTGGGTCGTCAGATGTGGTATATTTATAGTGCATTAGGTTAGCTCCTATGTAACCTATTGCATATCTAATATACCATACTGAGCTTCAAGTCAAGCGGAAACTGAGGCGCACATGGACAACGGGCACAAGGCAATCAGGGCGGCCATCTACGCTCGGTGCTCAACCGACGAGAATCGCCAGGACGTATCAACCCAGCTCTCCGAGCTGCGGCGATACTGTGAGGCGTTTGGTTGGGTCTACGACGAGCACCAGGAATACGATTCGGGCTACAAAGGCACTCAGCAAAAGCTGAAGGCGTTGTTAGACGAGATCCGGCGAAAGCGCTACGACGTGCTGTTGGTGTACAGCCTGGATCGGTTCTCGCGGCAAGCTCCCAGCAAGGTGAACCGGCTACTTGACGAGCTGGTGGAGCAGGACGGTTGCCGATTCATCAGCCGACTCGAAGGCATCGACAGCGACAACGAACTGACCTGGAACGTGGTGCGACCCCTCTTTGCGTACTTCGCCAACGTGTTCAGCCGCAACCTCAGCGAGAAGATCAAGCTGGGCATCAAGACCCAGCGAGAAAAGGGAACCTATCGCGGTGGCCGCCCGAGCAAGCAGCTCGACGTGGACCGGCTGCGGGCCATCAGGCTGAGCAATCCCGCGGTCGGCTGGCGTACCCTGACCAAACTCTACAACGACGGGCTGCCCGACAAGCAGCAAGTCAGCTTTACGCTCCTACGTCGGGTGTATCAAAAACTCTCCTTCAACGGCCAGCACGCGACCTGCCCGAATTAGCCCCGTTACGCAACCACTTGTTTTTGTACCTCAACCGAACAGCAATACCCCCTTTGTTAATCCAAGATAACCCCTTGACTTTTTCTTATATTACTGCACAATGTAACAGTATAGCAGAAGAGGAGGCTGCCGCTATGAAGCTCATCCGAATTGACCAGGATGTCTGGAAGTTTTTGATGAAAAATGCTATCCCCCTCGAAGATACCCCGAATTCTGCCCTCAGGCGTCTGCTTGGTATCGATAAAAAAAGAGGGGTAAAGAGTAGGAGATCAAGATCCGCCAAAGGGCGGACTGACCAATCTGCTTTTCTCATGCCCATACTGGAGATACTCAAAGAGGCTGGTGGAAGTGCTGAGGTTAAACAGGTGATGCAGCGGCTTGAAAGCAAGATGAAAGAGCGGCTCAAGTCAGTCGATTACGAGAAACTAAAAAGTGGACAGGTTAGGTGGAAGAACACGGTGCAATGGGCTCGTAACGAGCTTGTAGCGGACGGTTATCTTTCAAAAGACAGTCCCAGAGGTGTCTGGGAGATAACCGAGAAGGGTCGGGAACGACTGAAGAAATCTGCCTCGAGCACACAGCAGGCGGAGGCCCTAGCTAGCCACTAATTCAAGAATGGTCGAGTTGAGGAATCTCAATATAGCTATTAAGGATTCTCCCCTACCTGTTCGAGCAATTATTGAGTTACGTGTAAGTAATGGATACTCTCACCGATCCCACGGAAGTTGGGACGCAGAGATGCAGGACCACAGCCGCCGTTGAGAACCGCGCAGCGTACGGATCGCCTGGTGGAGCCGGCCCCGGAGCTGGTCCACAT
>JAUYPJ010000080.1 GCA_030697665.1 Candidatus Omnitrophota bacterium | reverse complement strand
CGAGCGTATGGCCGTCAGCGGCGTACAGCGCCACCCCGGCCAACCGTTCCCGATTCCCAAACCGCTCGACCAGCCGCTGCAGGTCAGCCAACCGCTCGCTGCCAACGATCAGCGGTTCGGCCAGTTCCTGCAAGGTGTCGGCTAAGATCGCCGCTCTCCGCTCCAACTCTTCCTGGAGACGCGCCTGTTCCTGCCGGGCCTGGTAGCCTGCGGAGACGAAGACGACCGCAGAGGCCGCCACCACGAGTGAAAGAATCAGCCGGAGCGTGATCCGCATGATGACGACATGTCCTTACGCATCCGCCTCGAATTGAAGCTGACAGAGCTCGCACTCGTACACGGACATCTCGTAGCGCATCTCCACAAACCGGGTCTGCGTCTGGCCGCACTGCGGGCACGGCACCGGAGGCCGCCAGCCCTCCGGCCCCTCAGACGGCGGCTCCTCGCTGTCGGCGAATGGAGGACCGGTCATGCAGCGTCGTCTGCTTCACGGTGGGCCTTACTTGGCGTCGGAAGCGCTGCCGGTCAGTCGTTTGAGGTAGCGGAAGTAGTCGCTGTCGGTGGTGAGGATGAGCGTGCTGTGCTCGTCCACGGTGGACCGGTAGGTCTCCAGGGTCTTCACAAACGTGTAGAACTCAGGATCCTTGTTGAACGCCTCGGCATAGACCTGGGTGGCCTCCGCATCGGCCTGGCCTTTGATTTCCTGGGCGGTGCGGTACGCCTCGGAGGTGATCCGCTTCAGCTCCTTCTCCATCTGGCCCTCGATCTCGGCCCGCTTGCCCTGGCCTTCGGAGCGGGACTTCTCGGCCGCCTGCTTGCGCTCGGCGATCATCCGGTCGTAGATCTTCTGGCGGACCTCCTCGATGTAGTTGACCCGCTTGATCCGCATATCGACCAGCTCGATCCCGTAGCTGGGGACCAGCTCAGAGGCCCGCGCCAGGATCAGGCGCGTGAGCTCGTTACGTCCTTTCGTGATGCGCTCCCCCACCTCGGCCGGCAGGATGATGTCCTCGCCCGTCTCGAGGGGCTCATCCAGCAGCCGGTTGGAGGAGCGGACCATCTCCTGCAGGATGTGGCCGGTGACGACGTCGCGGGTGGCGGAGGCGATGATGTCGTTCAACCGGGCCTGGGCGCCCAGCTCGTTGCCAACGGTCTGCATGAAGAGCAGCGGATCGGTGATGCGCCAGCGGGCCAGCTCATCGATGAAGATGAACTTCTTGTCCTTCGTCGGAATCTGCGTCGGGATCCCGTCCCATTCGATGAGCCGCTTGTCAAAGTAATGCGCCTGCTGGATGAAGGGGGTTTTCAGATGGAGGCCCGCCTTCGTGACCGGCTCCCCGATGGGCTCGCCGAACTGGGTAATGACCACCTGGTGAGCTTCGTTCACGACGTAGAACACCCCGCCGGCCAGCACCAGGGCTCCGAAGATGCCGATCACCATCAGCACAGAGACGAATCGCATCATTCCGCTCCTCCCTTCTGAAACTGCAAGAGTGGAAGTAACGCCTGTTGGCTGGGATCGATAATGTACTTCTGCTTCGAGGTCGCCAGCACCTGCGCCATCGCATCGAGATAGAGGCGCTTGCGGGTCACCTCCGGGGCCTGGCGGTACGCCTCCCAGGTGGCCAGGAAGCGTTGCGCCTCCCCCTTGGCGCGATTGACCACATCCACGGCGTAGCCTTCCGCCTCGCGGATCGTCTTTTCGGCCTCGCCTTTGGCCTTGGGGATGACCTTGTTGTAGGCTTCCCAGGCCTGGTTGATCACCCGCTCTTTTTCCTGCTTGGCCTCGTTGACCTCATTGAACGCCGGTTGCACCCGATCGGGAGGAGTCACATCCTGTAATTTCACCGTGATGATTTGCAGTCCCGCCCCATAGCTGTCGAGGATCCGCTGGAGCTCCTCCTGCGCCTCCACGTCGATCTCAGCCCGTTTGATCGTCAGGACCTCATCCACCGCGTAGTCGCCGGTGACCCGCCGCATGACCGCCTCGGAGATGTCCCGGATGGTGTCGCGCGGATCTCGGACCCGGAACAAAAACTGCACCGGGTCCTTGATCTGAAACTGGACGATCCAGCGGACCTCCAGGACGTTCAGGTCCCCGGTGAGCATCAGGGATTCGTCCCGGTAGAAGTCTGAGCGCGCTTGCCGCGTCCCTTGAGCCTCCGCGCGAAACCCGAACTCCTCCTTGAAGATCCGCTTGACCTTGATGGGGATGGCCCGCTCCACCAACAGCGGCATCTTCACATGGAGGCCTGGCGTGGTCGTCCGCACATACTTGCCGAATCGCAACACCACGCCGGCTTCATCCGGCCCGATCGAGTAAAAGCTCGTCAACGCCGCCGAGAGCAGCAGCACCAGCGCCCCAATCGCCGGCAGCCCTTTCAGCAGCCGCTGGACTTGGCCGCTCCTCAGGATGTCTTCAGGGGACTCGAAGTCAGCCACGCGTCACCTCCGTTTGTTGGCCTGAGCGCGAATCGCTGGCAGGTGGTGCTGCCTGAGACCGCTCGGCCGGTTGCATGTGGATCGTGCGGATGGGAAACGGAATCGTAATGCCTTCTTGGTCATACCGCGTGTGGAGCCGCTTGACGAACTCATGCGTGAGGAGGTACTGGTCGACGAACTCTTTGGCCCGCAAGATCACGGTGAAGTTGATGCTGAAGTCGGCAAACGTGTGATAGCGGATGAAGGGCTCGAAGGCGGGCACGCCGCCTGGCACCGTCTGCATCACCTCTCTGGCCACCTCGACCGTGACGCGCTCGACGTGTTCCAGATCGCTCGCATAGTCCACCCCCACCTGCACCAGGACGGCAAGCTCCTTGTCCGGCAGATAGTAGTTCGTGATGATCGCAGAGGCCAGCTTCACGTTGGGAACCAGCACGACATTGTTGGGGAGCATCTTGATCTTCGTGGCCCGCCAGCCGATGTCGGTGACATAGCCTTCTTCGCCGGACTCCAGCTTGACGTAATCGCCGATCCGGATCTGCCTGGACATGGTCACGTAGAAACCGGCAAACAGGTTCGAAAGGGTGTCCTGAAGCGCCAGGGCCACCGCCAGCCCGCCAACGCCCAATGCCGTCAGGATGGGCGCAATGGAGATCCCCAACCCGTTGAGGATCATCAACAGCCCAATGGTGACGATGATGATCCGGATGATATGCTGGGTCAGGCTGGTCACCGGCAGGGCCTGTTGGATGGTACTGCCGTAGAGCACGATCAGCTTGCCGGCGATGCCTGCAAAGAGGAGGGTGGCTGAGAGCGCGACCAACACAAAGAGGATGTTGGTCAGCGCATGGGACAGGTGGTCTGGCAACGGCCAGAATCCGAACGCGATGTAGAGACCGAGCAAGACGCTCCAGAACGGGATCCCTGTTCGGATCCCCTCGATGACGACCTCGTCCCACTGCCAGGTCGTCTTTTTTGCGACGGCCGCCAGCTTCCGGCAGACCACCCCCTTGATGAATTGGCCCACCAGGTAGCTGCCCAGCAACGCCACCATGGAGAAGATCGCGTCACCCACCCACGGTGGTAACTGAGTCGCCCACGACATTGTCATCATGGACCTGGCCGATTCCTTAATGAAACGCCGCCATCCGTGATGTCACTCGGATGGCGGCCCGACCACCGAACGTCCTCTAAGAAGGGGCACGCGCCATCCTTCTTAGACCCTTGATAGTGCTTTCAGTCTACTGGTGTGCACAAAAAAATCAAGAGGTATTTCCTATAGAAAGACACTGCTGTCCGGTTGTTAGGTCTGAACGTTTTCACAACAGAGTCTAGTCCAATGAGTTATAGCCGATAATGCCTGTGATCGATTTGAAATTGATTGTAGACTTTGGCCATTCCAGAACGCCGGAGGGAATGGCCGATGAACACGGGACGCACCGTCTTTGCCCAAGTGATGGACTTCCTCCCGCTGCACGACTTCCGTACGTGCGTCAGTCGCTATCGCGGGCATTACAAGATGACCTTCTCCTGTATGGATCAGTTCTTGTGCATGGCGTTTGCCCAACTCACCTATCGCGAGAGTCTGCGGGACATCGAGACCTGCCTGAGAGCCCTGCAGCCCAAGCTCTACCATGTCGGCATCCGTGGGAACGTCTCTCGGAGCACGCTGGCCGACGCGAACGAGCACCGCGACTGGCGCATCTATGCCGACTTCGCCCACGTGCTCATCGGCACCGCCAGGAAGCTGTATGCCAACGAGGACTTCGGGGTCGTCTTGGAGCAGACGGCCTACGCCTTCGATTCGACGACGATCGATTTGTGTCTCTCGCTCTTTCCCTGGGCACGCTTTCGGAAGCACAAGGCCGCGGTCAAGCTGCACACGCTGCTGGATCTGCGCGGGAACATCCCGTGTTTCATCCGGATCACCGACGGGAAAACACCGGACGTCCGCCTCCTGCCGGAACTGCTCCTCGAGCCAGGCGCCTGCTATGTGATGGATCGGGGCTACATCGACTACCGCCAGCTGTACACCTTCACGCAACACCTGGCCTCCTTCGTGGTGCGCGCCAAACGCAACCTCGACTACAGCCGAGGGACCTACCGTCCGGTCGACAAGGCGACCGGTCTGCGCAGCGACCAGACGATCCGCCTCGAAGGCCGCAAGACCTCCACCGTGTATCCAACGCCTCTGCGACGCATCAGCTACTTCGATGCCCAGACCGACAAACGGTTCGTCTTCCTGACGAACAACTTCACGCTCCCGGCCTTGACCATCGCGCAACTCTACAAGTGCCGCTGGCGTGTCGAGCTGTTCTTCAAATGGATCAAGCACTATCTGCGGATCAACACCTTCTACGGGACCTCGGAGAACGCCGTGAAGACCCAAATCTGGATTGCCATCAGCGTCTCTGTGCTCGTGGCGATCCTCAAGAAGGAGTTGAAGCTCACCCGCAGTCTCGGCGAAATTCTGCAAATTCTCAGCGTGACCCTGTTCGAGAAACTCGATGTGCATGAAGCACTTACCATGATCGGCCTGCCACATGAAGCTGGCGACTCCGATAACCAATTGACTTTGTTCGAGTTATAACCGGACACTTGTGATAGAAAGACTAATTCCGGCATGTCAGACGGCACTGGAAACAAGCAGCGCGGCAACCTGCGGACGGAGCACCTCGATCACCGTCGTGTAGAGTGGGAGCTTTGGCACCACCGGCCCGAGCCATTGCGTCCATGTCTTCTCCACGAGCGTCAGCATGGCGTCGGAAAAGAAGCTGTCGGGACCCGAGAACGTCACCTCCCGAATCGCGCACTTCTCGCGCAGGAAGGCGGAAAAGTCCATGAGGTCGAGGTGGTCCCGATGGGCGTCGAGGATCCGCCACAGGTCGTAGTAGTCCCGCGCGCGCGAGCGCACCCACCCCCGCCGTTCCAGCGCGAGAGCAGATAGTCTCGCTCAAGCACATCCCAGGGCAGCCCGAGCCGTGTGCGGGCCTCCTGCAGGCGCGTGCGCAGCGGCTTCATGGCTGTTCAGTGCCTGGAAGATTCACCTGGATCATCCAGCGGGCTTCGTGGGGTCCGTGGCGCGGACCGGTTGGATCAAGTACGCGATAGCCCTTGATGGGCAACTGCCGCAGTGCCGCCAGCCGCTCAGGCGCCATCCCCTGCCGCTCCAAAATCCACCCCAGCCGCTTGGCCGTCGCCGCATCCAACTTGAGGGCGTAGCCGATGATCCGCTCTACGTCGAGCTTGGGAGCACGAACCTCGAAGGCATGGAGTACCTCCGCGAAATCGCCGCAGTGCTGTGGGGCCATCAAGCCGTCGAGCAGCGTGCGCTCCTGATCCGTGATCTTGATGCGGGATTCGTTGACCCAGACGTCCTCGACGCCGAAGAATCGCTCGGGCTTGACTTGAACGAATTGATAGACGGTCTCACCCACCCGATAACCGGTCTCAACCCCCTTAGGCTTCACACCACGCCGGCGAGGTACCGAGCGCGCGGTGGTGAGCACGAAGACGCGGCGCGGCACCTGGTCCGTCAGTCCGTGGTGGCTCAGGGCGGACCAATGGCTGACGGCTGCCGGCTGGACCAGCGCCATCGCGATCTCGAACTCGTGGAGTGAGGTGGTCCCCGGCACCGCGCCCGAGAGCGCGTAGAGCCCCTTCTTCAACCGGGCGATCCAGCCGGATCGGACGAGGTGGTACATGGCTTGGCGAAAGTAGCTCGACGAAAGACCGACGGAAGGAGCCAATCTGCGGGCCTCCTCAGCGGTGAAGATACGCACCCCGTCCGAGGACAGCTTCCTGACCAACTCGACCCCAACGGTCGTATGTATAAGATGCTCTATTGCCATAATTAGTTTATATCGTACTTTTGCCTGTTAATACGCTCGTTTTACGTTCAAGTATACGTCAATGGTTATATTTTGTCAAACAATCGCAAGTATTAATATCAGCCTCGTCGAACAGGATGGAGGTCACCGATCATGGCCTTCTTTCTTCTCCTTCCGATCTTCCTGGCGGCTCTTGATGACGACGTAGGCGAAGAAAGATAGGACACCGCCTACAAGGACAAGCACTACCCAATTCGCCGGGTCATCCATTGCGATAGCTCCGTGACGGGAACTGCACAATAAAAAGCCGCCATCCAGCAAACGCTAGGTGGCGGCCCGACCACTAGAAAGTATCCTCCGGGCACAATGCCCAGACCCTTAGGTGGCGCACTGAATTGTGCCGCTCATTCTACGGGAAATGATGCGTTGGATCAAGGATGACTACTTGGCCGGTCTGGCAGCCCACGCTTTGTCATCGGACGCTTCCAGGTCGAGAAATGGGGCGAGCTTTGCCCATGTCCCCTTGCCGACAACCCCATCCACTTGCAGGCCGTTGACGCCCTGGAACTCCCGGATAGCCTGGCGGGTCCGAGACCCGAGCTTGCCATCAATCGGCCCTGGGTCGAACCCGGCATTCTTGAGGGCTCCCTGGATGTCCCTCGTCGAGGGTTGGACTGGTGCCGCTGCAGGTCTGGCCGGTATCCTGGCTGCTGGAGTTAACGGCTGCCTCCACGACTCACTTGGCCAGCGTGATTGAGGTGTGTGGAGGCTGGCCCGCTCCAGTTGGTTCACCCGCTGGTCAAGGAGCCCGACATCAGCTTGAAGCCGGGTAATCTCCCGGGCATAGCGCGGACCCGCGCATCCGCTGATGAGGACCAACCCCATTGCCAATGTCAGCAGACTACCGACCCGCATTGACCACCTCCCTGACACCCCCGGTCTACAGCAGCTTAACCCCTCCCTCAGGCAGCGGAATGTCAAGCCGGGTCACCGGAAACGTCAGCACGTGCTGGGCGCCGCCAATCGTATCGATCACCCCGTACCCCACCCCTTCGAGGAATCCTAACGCGCCCGGCACAATTCTCCGGTTCCGTTTGCCCGCTTCATAAGACCGGGTGAACGGCTCTGTCCAGCCAAGCAGCACATTTTTCAACCCGAAGAGGAGTTTCCCACTAGCTCGGTTGGCCCACCCGCGTTCTCTCGTCCACGGGCTCCCTGACCCTCTGACAGTCCCGGCGGTCCTTGGTTGATACGTAGAAGCCTGAGTTGCCTTTTTCCTTGGCTGCACCTGCTGATCTTTCGCAAACGCTGCCATTGGCACAGCACACCAGACGACAGCTGCCAGAACGACCACCGTCACTCGAGACATCGCGACCTCCCTTTCGCTTCTCCGCATCGTCCTCCCTCAACGATCAGGGCCCTCATGCCTACTCCGCCGGCAGATACTGCGCAAGTTGGGTCCACGTGTTCTGCCCAACCTTGCCATCGGCTGAGAGTCCGTGTGTGCGCTGGAACTCCTTGATGGCCTGCTTGGTCTGTGAACCAACCTTGCCATCGACGCTCCCCGTGTAGTAGCCGGCGTTCTTCAGCGCCGTCTGGATCCGCCTTGGGGTGGATTTGACGGCAGCGGCTCGTGCTGACTGGCTAAACCCTCCCTGCATCCCCTCAACCCGACCCCGAAGGTAGGAGACATCCTCCCGCTGGTTCCAGGCCTTGCCTTCGATGAGTCCCAGGTGGTTCTCCAACATGCTGACCCGGCCATCAAGCCGGGCCACCTGCATATTCAGATTCTGCGTCTGCGCTGCCCGATGGCCGGCGCATCCCGTCAGGGTGACCGCTATCAGACCCAGCAAACCCATGTACCATCCGTGCATGCCTTCTCACCTCCTTTGCGGCTCATCCGTCCGTAGCCGTCTGCGCGACTGACATTCTTTCGACGTGTTACCGCCTTGCTTTCTTCTTGGTCTGGATTGCCGACGGCTTTGCTGCTGGCTGCACGGCCTTGGGCGTCTCAACGAACATGCGCTTCGCAACGTTGTTGCCCCGCCTGACTTCGTAGTCGGCTCGGAGGAGATCGCCCAGGCGGATGTTTGACGCGGGGATCACCTTGTCGTTCTTCATAATGAGCGTTTTCTTCGGGTCAATCTGGAGGGTCACCGCCTGGCCTTGTGTGGGCTTCACTGTCACCGATGGGCGTTTGCTGTCCTTGACGTTCACAATGGTCACTTTGCCGCTGGCAAATGATGCTGTGGGCGGTTTCTTTCCCATCGCCGATGCCAGTGAACCGATCACGAAGATGCTGGCAATAGCCAGCCCCATCGCAACAACCAAATGCTGACGCATCGCTCCCCCCTCTTCGCTAATCCTGAAGTGCCACCCGCTCCTGAAAACGCAGGCTTCCCGGCTCCAGGTACTCGCTCAACGCCGTCCACGTCTTCACGCCGACAATTCCGTCCGGTTCCAACCCCTGGGCTTTTTGAAACGCCAGCAGCGCCTGGTCCGTCCGCGGGCCCGGTTCTCCGTCAATGGGCCCAGGATCGAAGCCAGCTTCTTTAAGGGCGAGCTGGACTTTCTTGATGCGATCCGGGGAGCGCAGGCGGTACTCCATGATGACTGCGCGCACTTCATCCTTCTGACCCGCTGAAGGAGAAGTCTCATCCGCCTCAGTCGCTTCAGGGATTTCAGGGGCAGCGGATGTTCGTCCCGGAGGTGGAGCGATCCCAGGCATGGCGGAAGAAGCGAGACGTTGGGTCGCTTGGGCTTCCGGCATGACGCGGGTGCGGCTGCGGGTCTGCAAGGCTTCCCATGTCTGGGCATTGACCTCGCCCGTCGGCTTGAGATTATTGGCGGACTGAAACGCGTTAAGCGCATTCCGTGTCCGGCGACCCATCCGGCCATCAATCGGCCCTGGATGAAACCCCGCTTCCTGCAAGGCAAGCTGGACATCGGCCAACGGCGGAGGGAATGCGGACTTCGATGTCTGTCTCTCTGGCGATGCGCTCATGGCACGTTGAAAGAATTCCCCGATGCCTTCGTGAAGCGGCCCCACAAGCCATAGCACGGTGGCTCCGATTCCCAGAATGATCAGCAGCCGTTTCATCGTTGATCCCTACCCCCCTGCCGCCGGAATACGAGCAGAGCGTTGGCAAGACGCCTGGCAATCTCTTCACGCATTGCGGGATCGTTGAGCAGCGATTCGTCCCTGGCGTTGGTGAGAAAGCCGGTCTCCACGAGAACCGCAGGGATGGGCGTATGCCGCAGCACATGAAAGCGCGCCTGCTTGATGCCACGATCCCTGAGGGGCCAGTCACGTCGAAACTCCTGCTGAATCAGTCTCGCCAGCCGATAGCTCCGGTCAGTCGCTGGCGGAGCACCGGCATACGCGACGCCGCGGCCGAACCGCTCGTAGGCGGGCAGGTAGTACACCTCAAACCCGGACGCGGCACGGTTCTTGGCCGCGTTGGCATGAATGCTCAGGAAGGCCCAGGCCCCTGAGCGTTTCCCGAGGTCGCTTCGCTGGGCGAGCGTGACCGTCTGGTCTGTCGTTCGTGTCAGCATCACGCGCAGACCCGCCTGCTCCAATTGGCGTTTCAATCGCTTCGCAATATCCAGCGTGACCGTTTTCTCAGCGGTGCCGCGTCTGCCCCGTGCGCCGAATTGCTGGCCGCCATGGCCCGGGTCCAAGACCACATCCCAGCCTGCCGGCCTGCCAGGCAGGCGCGCAGGCGGCATGCGAGGCGGCGCATAGACCCCCGGTGTGGCACAGCCGGCAACGACCAACGTGAGGGCCACCGCGCCCCATCGCATTCCCCTCATGACACCGACAGACTGGATGGCATGCTTCTACTCAAGATAAAGGCGCAGGAACTGTGCCAACGTCCTGACAAAAATAAATTGCCTCGTAACTCTCGCTACGAGGCCATGTTACAAACACGCACCTAAATAACGTACTTAGATGATCACGATCTCTGACTGGTTAATGACTTGCCGCTGAGGAAAACGTCTTGCCCCCAAAGATTTAGCGCCTGCAGGGTGCCAAATCTGAACCTGGGGGCACCCATGCTTAGGTTTGCCCCCATGGCTCTGCTTTATCCAGTGAAATGCGAAACATGTGAGGCAAACCTATGGGTGCCTCTAGCCCTCCTCCTGATTGAGTTGGACACTGCGCTGGATACGGTACTTGGAGATTTTCTCTCTGAGCGTGGGCCGGGTGATCCCAAGTAACTTTGCGGCCTGCGCCAGATTTCCCTGGCTCTGCTTGAGTGCTTCGAGGATGAGTTGCGCCTCCACCTGCTCGATGAGCTGCTGGTAGGCGCTTCCTGGGGCACGTTCCAGATGCTGCCGTGCCAGCTCGCGTAGGACAGTCAGACTCTCCGGCGAGGATCGCACCTGAACCGCCGAACCCTGTCCAAGGCGCAAGTGCTCCGGCATCAGCACCTCACCTTTGCCAAGGACAACGGCTTGCTTGATGCAGTTCTCAAGCTCACGGACATTCCCGGGCCAGTCATAGGCACTCAGGTGCTCAATGGCCTCAGGGGAACACCGCATGCCGTCTTTCTTGAATTCCCGGCTGTACCGCTTCAGGAAATACTCGGCCAGCAACGGGATGTCTTCCTTGCGTTCCCGCAGCGAAGGAACCGTGACACTCACGACGTTGAGCCGGTAGTAGAGATCCTCCCGAAATCGGCCATCATGAATCAGCGCATCCAGATTTTTGTTGGTGGCCGCCAACAGCCGCACATCCACTCGAATGGTCTCTTGACCGCCGAGGCGCTCACAGGCGCCTTCCTGAAGGACCCGCAGCACTTTCGCTTGCGTTGAGGGGCTCATATCCCCGATTTCATCCAGAAAAATAGTCCCGCCGTTGGCCTGCTCGAACTTGCCCGGCTTGCGGGCCATCGCCCCGGTAAAGGCCCCTTTCTCGTAGCCGAAGAGCTCACTCTCCAAGAGCGTTTCGGGGATGGCGGCGCAATTGACGGCGAGGAACGGTTGCTCCGCCCGCTGGCTGTGATGGTAGACGGCTCGCGCCACGAGTTCTTTTCCCGTGCCGCTTTCTCCCCGAATCAGCACGGTGACATTGGACGGCGCCACCTGGCCAATAAGCTTATAGACTTCATACATCCTGGGGGATTTCCCGACCATTCGCTGCACACGGGTATCGGTGTCGGCGGCCCCATAGGTCACTGGCGTGCGCATGAGCTGTCCCATCGCCAGCGCTTTCTCAATGAGTGTCTTCAGCGTCGGGATATCGAACGGCTTCAGGGTGTACTCAAAAGCTCCCAGCTTCATCGCTTCGATGGCCGTTTCGGTCGTGCCATAGGCGGTCATCATGATGACCGGGACTTTCGGCACGATAGCCTTGGCACGCTGGAAGGTTTCCAGGCCGGAGAGACCTGCCATGCGGATATCCATCAGGATGAGGTCCGGCACCTGTGATCCGAGCAGCGACAGGGCCTGTTCGCCGCTGCGAGCCGTGACGACTTCGTGACCCTCTTTACCGAGGAGCTTCTGGAAGGAGGTCAGGACGTTGCGTTCATCATCAACCACCAGGATGCGGCTCATCCTACCACCTGCGCCTCAACAGGCTGTCGGGCAGGAAGCCGGATGGTCACCGCCGTGCCCGATCCATTGCGGTCCTGCACTTCAATGACCCCTCGATGCTGCTCCACGACTTTTTTGGCCAGCGAAAGCCCCAGGCCGATGCCATTGGCCTTGGTGGTGAAGAAGGGGTCAAAGATCTTTTCGCGTAGCTCCTTTGGAATACCAGGTCCTGTGTCGTTCACGGCCACTTCTATCGAGCCGTCCGTCTCCGTGCGGCCTTTGATCCAGGATGCCGCCAGTTCGATGGCGCCCCCTCCCGGCATCGCCTGGATGGCGTTCAGGAGCAGGTTCAAGAACACCTGCTCCAACTGCTCGGCGTCACCCTGAATAGCGGGAAGCCCATCAGACAAGCGCATCGTGACCTGAACCGCGTGTTCCTCCAGATTCGGCCTCAGAACTTCAAGAGCTCGTTTGATGACGTCGCTCAGTGAGAGCGGTTGAATCTTAGGTTCTGGGAGCCGCACGAAGTCGAGGAAGTTCTGGACGATCCGCTCCAGTCGCTCGATTTCCTGCCGGATGACTTCCACATCATCCTGGCTTGAGACAGAAGCAACCAGTTCCTCCTGAAGCGAGTGAACCCGCATCTTGATTGCCGTGAGGGGATTGCGCACCTCATGGGCGACCAGACCTGCCATGTGTCCCAGGGACGCCAGTTTCTCGGATTGCACCAGCCGCTTCGTCATGCCCCGAGCGACCATCCATCCTCCGAGCAGGCCCAGGAAGATCGCCACCGCGATGCTGCTCCAGAGCACAGCTTGGAACCAGGTAAGCTGCTGCTGGCTTTTCTTCTGTGACTCGGCGATCAACTGCTCGTTGAAGAACAGGAGTTCCTCGCAGGCGTCATAGAGCGACTCCACGATCTCACGGACGCGGTTCAGCAACAGCTGCTGGGCTGCGAAGCGGCTGCCGTCCTGAGCGAGCCGGATGACCTGGAATCGCAGGCGGTCATACTCCTGATAGAGGAGTCGGATCCGCTCAAGGATGCGCTGCTCGTGACCCGTGAGCGCCACGTCTTTCGCCCGGGCAAACCACTCGTCGTATTTCTTGCGCTTCTCCTCCAGGAGCCGCAGCCACTTCTCATCGCCATCCAACAGGTAGCTGCCCACAACCCCTTTCTGATCCAGTAAGGCGATTTCCAGCTCTTCAGCCGCCTTGAGGCTGGAGACGTTTTCAACCAGGATCGCCGTCGAGGAACGAGCAACCGTATGACTCATATGCACCGCCAGCGCACCAATGGCCACGATCAGGACCCCCAATGCGAGGGATCCGGCCAGTATCTTGGCGTTGAGAGACACGGGCTTCACAATGGACGGTTTCATGATGCTGGGAGTTGCCGTCTGAGATGGGCAGATAGGATGTTCAACTGTTCACGGTACTTGGCGACCGTTCTCCTGGCAACGGGGTAGCCGCGAGTGCGGAGGTCTTCCATCAAGGCCTGGTCGCTCAGGGGATGAGCGGAGTCTTCACTCGCAATCAACTGTGTGAGCTCGGCACGGATACTGTGGGCGGAAAGACGGCTCGACGGATGCTGGCCATCGGCAATCCCACCGCCAAAGAATTGCTCCAACGGCACGATCCCATACGGGGTCTGGAGGGTCTTGTGGGCGATGCCCCTGCTGATTGTAGAGGCGTGACAGCCGACTGCGCTGGCAACTTCGTCTTGGGTGAGAGCCCGAAGGTGTGACACCCCGTTTTCAAGATAGTCCCGTTCCAGTTCAACGAGGCACCGGCCAATGCCAAGCAATCTGGCGCTGCGCTGTTCAAGGGCCTTCAGGAGCCACAGAGCCTGCTGAAGCCGTTCTCTGAGGAACTGCTTGGCATCAGCAGGCGCGGATGGGTCGCGCAGGAGGTTCCGGTAGCGCGGGTTCAGCCTGACGCGGGACAATGCCTCCTCATTCAGCTCAACTTCATACTGTTCCCCCACTTTCCTCACGATGAGGTCCGGGATGAGCGGAAGCGCAGGGTCTGCGGAGAAATTTCCAGCCGGCTTTGGATCGAGGCGGGCGATGGCCTCGCAAGCTGCCCGGACCTCGGAAGGGCTGGCATGGAGTGTTCCAACGAGCTCGTTCAGCCGGCGTTTGGTGAACGTCTCGAAATGATCCCGGATGATGCGCGCCGCCAGACTCGCTGATTGGTTGCGATGAGCCAACTGGATCAGGAGACATTCCGACAGGCTCCGCGCTCCAACGCCCGGCGGATCGAGCCGGTGGAGCACAGCGAGACCTTGTTTCAGCACCGCGACTGACAGGCCTTCCGTCTGCGCAATGTCCTCCAACGGAGTTCGTAGATACCCGTCGGGGTCGAGCCATTCGATCAGGGCCTCCGCAGGTGTGAGGCCTGGAGTGTCATCCGGCAGACAATGAAGCTGAAACAGCAAATGTTCATGCAAGGAGACAGCCCGTGCGGGGCCGTCATAGGAGAGTTCCTCATCGCGCACCCCCTCCCTGTCGGAAGCATCGTGAAAGGAGCCTGGGAGCCCGGCATCAGGTTCTTCGGACTGTTCATTTCCGGAAGGCGCGGACGTTGACTCGGCAGGAGCCGATGAGGCCTCCACGAGTTCCAATAACGGGTTCTCTTCGACTTGCTCCACGACATAGCGTTGAAGCTGAGCAAGCGGCATCTGGAGGATTTCAAGAGCGAACCGCAGGGAGGGGGCAAGGGAGGGAAGTTGCCGAAGTCCTTGATGGACTTGTACTGCTGTCATAGGGTGAATTATATCCCATCTGTCCCGTCGATCGCAATGAGAAGACCGGCCTCCATGGATGCATTGACGCTGGTGAGCGCCTCCCGTACAATGGTCTCATGCGCTCCGAGACGATTCCGCTTCAAGACAGCGTCGTGTACGGCCCGATCCATTCCAGACGACTGGGCCATTCCCTGGGGATCAACGTCCTGCCCCTCAGCCACAAGGTCTGCTCGTCCAACTGCGTCTACTGCCAGTACGGCTGGACGCTCCCCGAGGGAACAGCCGAGCGACTGAGGCGCGCGCCGGAGCTGCTGCAAGACATTGACGCCGCCTTTGCCGACCATGTAGACCGGGGCACCCCGGTTGACTGCGTCACGCTGGCCGGCAACGGAGAGCCGACGCTCCATCCCGACTTGCTGGAGTTGGTCGTCGGCATCAAGATGCTGCGCGATCGCCACTTCCCTGGCGCCCGCGTGGGCATCCTCACCGACTCCACCCAACTGACCCGCCCGAGGGTCCGGGAGACGCTGGGGCTGTTGGATGTCCGGTACATGAAATTCGACGCGGCCGATGAGGCCACCTGGAGGCGGATCAACGACCCGCTGGGGAAGACGGACTTCCAGGCGATGGTCGAGGCGCTGCGCCGGCTGCCCGAGATCATCCTCCAGAGCATGTTCATCCAGGGCAGTCATGACAATACGGATGCGCCGCACCTCCAGCGATGGATCCAGGTCGTGGGCTCGATCCGTCCCCTGTCGGTGCAGGTCTATACGGTGGACCGGGGCACCGCCGCGTCCGGCATTGTGAAGGTCCCGCGCGCCACGCTCCAGCAGATTGCCAACCGGCTCACGACGGCCACCGGCATTCCCGCCGACGTCTATGACTAACACTGTGTTGTCACAGAAATCCAGAAACTCGTCCACTGTCCACCGACCACTGTCCACAGTATCACGTGACCCTCAGTTGGTACGGTGGACTGTCGACCGTGGACGATGGGCGGTCCCTCCATGAGATATCGAAACATTGGGACAACCGATGTGACCGTCTCCGAGATCGGCTTCGGGGTCTGGACCGTCGCCACCACCTGGTGGGGCATCACCGAGGAGGCGGTGGGGGTTAGGCTGCTCCAGCAGGCGTACGAGGCGGGCATCACCTTCTTCGATACCGCGGACACCTACGGCAACGGCCTGGGCGAGACGATCCTGGCCAAGGCGTTGGGTCCTCAGCGCCGCCGCCTGACCATCGGCACGAAATTCGGCTACGATGTCTCGCACCACAACGCCCGGCGCGGCCACGAAGAGCTGCCGCAAGACTGGCGGCCCGACTACGTCCGGAGCGCCCTGGAAGAAAGCCTCCGGCGCCTGCAGACGGACGTGATCGACCTCTACCAGCTCCACAACCCGCGCCTGGACGCCCTGCAGCGGGACGATCTCTTCGCGACGCTCGAGACGCTCAAGCAGGAGGGCAAGATCCGCGCCTACGGTCCGGCGCTGGGCCCCGCCATCGCGCCGCGACAGATCGAGGAGGGGGCGTACGCCATCACCCACCGCGGCGTCGATGTGGTCTACATCATCTACAACCTCCTGGAGCAGATGCTGGGGGAAGCCCTCTTCGCCATGGGACGCCGCCGGCCGTGCAGCTTCCTGATCCGGGTCCCCCACGCCTCGGGCCTCCTTGACGGGTCGGTGACCGAACAGACCTCGTTCACCGAACAAGACCATCGCTATCATCGCGTCTCCACGGAGGAGCGCAAGCGCCAATGGCAGATCGACGGCCTCAGGAAGGTCCGCCAGCTGGCATTCCTCACGGAGCAGACGGGCCGCACCCTCGGTCAGGCGGCCCTCCAGTTTATCCTCGCGGAGCCATCCGTGGCCTCGGTCCTGCCGAACATCACCACCGAAGAGGCGCTGCGCGAGTTCGCGGCAGCCCCAGACCTCACGGGCTTGACCCCGGATGAGCTGATGCGCCTCCGCGACCTCGCCGCCCATGAGTTCGGACTGCCGGCGCCGGCCGCGCAAGCGTCATGATCCCACCACCTGTCGCACCAGCCGAAGGCTGGTGTGCCATGACGAGGCGGACAGGGCCGTTGAGGACCTGGCACCGGGTCTGCCGAAGGCAGACCCAGCGACAGGTGGTGGGATGACGACAGCCACCCAGACGTTTGACGATGTCGACAAGGCGCTCCTCACCGAGCTCCAAAAACAGTTCCCCATCGACCATCGCCCGTTTCAACGGCTGGGGGAGCTCCTAGGCGTTACGGAACAGGAGTGCCTCGAGCGCATCGCCCGGCTCAAGGCGACCATGGTCATCCGGCAGCTCTGCGCGATTTTCGACACCCGCGCCCTGGGTTACCAGAGCAGCCTCGTCGCCATGCGCGTCGATCCGGCCCGGGTCGATGAGGCTGCAGAGGTCGTCAACCAGCATCCCGGCGTCAGCCATAATTACAAGCGCAACGATTCCTTCAACATCTGGTTCACGATCGCCATGCCCCCGCAGGACTCGCTGGAGCAGATCGTCAGGATCCTCCATACCCTGGGCAAGGCGGAGGAGACGATCATGCTCCCCACCCTGCGGCTCTACAAGATCGGGGTCAAGCTGGACCTCACCGGCCAGGAGGCGGCGCTGGAAAACCCGGAGGAGATCTACGACGAAGCCCGCCGGATGGCGCCGAAACCGCCGCTGACCGAGCAGGACGTCCGGTTGATCCGGATCCTCCAGGAAGACCTCCCGCTGCTGGAGCTGCCGTATGCCGTCTGGGCGGAGCAGGCCGGGATGACCGAAGAGGAGCTGTTCGCGTGGGCCAAGAAGATGGAGCACCTGGGCTACATGCGGCGGTTCGCCGCGATCTTGTACCATCGCAACGCCGGCTTCAAAGCGAACGCCATGGTGGTGTGGCAGGCGCCGCCCGAGGAGGTGGACCGGGCGGGGGAACAGATGGCGCGCTTCAGGGAAGTGAGCCATTGCTACCGTCGGCCCGTCTACCCCAGCTGGCCCTACGCGCTGTTCACGATGATCCACGCGGAAACGTATCCCGCCTGCATGGACGTCGTGCGGCGCATCGAGGAGCGCGCCGGGCAGTTCCCGCACAAAAATCTCTTCAGCACGAAAGAATATAAGAAGACCCGGCTCAAGTATTTCACCCCTGAGCTGGACCGATGGTGGAGCGAAGTCGGCAGCAAGGTCCGCCTCTAAATGGAACCACCTATGCACGTTAACATTCGAGGTGGTTCCATTTACCCCGAGGAGCTATGCGACGAGGGGTTACCCCTCGCTAGCGCTCGGGGTAAATGCGCTCCAATGTTCAATTGCATTCGTGGGCGCATTTAGCGGCTCAGAGAGCACAGATGCCGAATACATCCGAGTTGATCAAAGCGCGCTACGGCGACCCATTTGAGGTCCTCCGGGCGGTCGAGCGCGCCGCGACCCAAGGCTACGAGAGCCTCTCGGAAGATGACCTGTTCATGTGCAAATGGGTGGGACTCTACACCCATCGCCATGACAAGGGCTACTTCATGCTGCGCACGAAACAGCCCAACGGCTTCGTGACACCTGAGCAACTGGAGACGATCGCCGACATCGCGGAGCGGCAGAACAAAGGGTTCGCCGACATCACGACCCGACAGGACTTCCAGCTCCACTGGTTGCACTACACCGAGGCAGCGGCCATCGTCAAGCGGTTGGACGCCGTGGGGGTCAAAACCCTCGGGGCGTGCGGCGACATCATGCGCAACGTGATCGGCTGCCCCGTGGCCGGCGTGGACAAAGACGAGCTGCTCGATGCCGGTCCCGTCGTGCAGCAGGTGAGTCACTATTTCCTGGGCAACCCGGCGTATGCCAATCTGCCAAGAAAATACAAGATCAGCATCTCCGGCTGCAAGACCGCCTGCGTGCATCCAGAGATCCAGTGCGTGGCCCTGGTGGGCGCCACCCGTACGCTCGATGGCCGGACCGAAGCCGGCTTCGACCTTCGGGTCGGCGGAGGGCTTTCCACGCAGCCGTTCCTCAGCCAACGGCTCAACGCCTTCGTCACACCCGAGGAGGTCGTCGAGGTCATCCGGCACATCACGGAGATCTGGCGCGACAGCCCGGAGTACCGGGAGAAGCGCCACCATGCCCGTCTCAAATACCTCATCCACGACTGGGGGGTGGCGAAGTTTCGCCAGGCGCTCGAGGAGCGGTTGGGACGCAAGCTGGCGGAGGCCCCGGCCGAGTTCCAGGAGCCGCCCGACACCTACCGGGACCACGTCGGACTTCACGCGCAGAAACAACCCGGCCTCTACTACGTCGGCGCCCCGGTCCTCGTCGGCCGCATCACGAGCGCGCAGATGAAACGGGTGGCGGAGCTGTGCCGCCGCTGCGGCGACGGCAAGACGATCCGCCTGACCAACCGGCAGAACATCCTGCTGCTGAACATCCCGGAAGCGCATGTGGAGAAGGTGCTGGCCGGTCTGGCGGACGTGGGCCTCTCGATCAACGCGCACCCGATCCGGCGCAGCGTCGTGACCTGCACCGGCACAGAGTTCTGCAAGTTGGCCATCACGGAGACGAAGGCGCGCTCCCGGCAGATCGTCGAGTACCTCGAGCACCGGGTGCTGCTGGATGAGCCGCTGCGCCTCCACCTCAACGGGTGCCCCAATGCCTGCGCCCAGCACCAGATCGCGCACATCGGGATGATGGGCTCCAAGACCAAGGTGAACGGGCAGATCGTGGACGCCTACGACATCTTCGTCGGGGGACAGATGGGCCGAGGGGCGGCCTTCAATCACCCCGTCCTGCGGAAGGTCCCGGCGGCCGACTGCGCCAAACGGCTCGAAGCGCTGCTCCTCGGCTTCACGCGGCAACGCCAGGTGGGAGAGTCGTTCAATGCCTGGTGCGCGCGGGTGGGCGATCAGGAACTCGCCAAGCTCCTGACGGGCGGGGATGGCCATCCGCTCGGCGATCCGGACGCTGATGAGCTCCCGACCCCGAAAGTGCCGGAGTCGGATGGACCCGTCTATTAAGGTCAAAGGTCATAGGTGAAAGGTAAAAGGGAAGTACGGCAAGAGATCCCCTTTTACCTATAACCTTTCACCTTTAACCTCCTCTGAACTGTGATGAGGTCACTGGCTGTCATTGTTTCTGGGGGAAGCACCAACAATCTGATCCAGGTGCTGACGGTGCTCATGGCCGCGGTCCACTCCGAGATCACAGCGCGCGTCTTCTTCCGGGATGAGTCGATCGGCCGGCTGACGCCTGGGCGGATCAACGCCCTGGAGCTCTCCGCCGCCTATGCCCAGGAGAGCTCGGGCGTTCGCGAGCGCTTGCGCAAGCTGGACCTGCTCGACCTGCACGCGCTCTGCCGGCAGATCAAGGCGTCGGGCGACGTCAAGTACTACGTCTGCAGCTCCTCGTTGGCGATCTGGGGACTGAAACGGGAAGATCTCATCCCGGAGATCGACGAGGTGCGAGGGCTGCCGGCGTTTCTGTTGGAGGACGTGGCGACCGCCGACAAGGTGCTCACCTTCTAAAGGAGGTGCGAGGTGAGAGGGATACTCTCACACCTATCACCTCACACCCGACACATGGCAAGCTTAACACGTGACCAAATCCTACGGTACAGCCGGCACCTCATCATGCCGGAGATCGGCGTCGCGGGGCAGGAGAAGCTTCTTGCCGCCAAGATCCTGCTCATTGGAGCGGGGGGGCTGGGCTCACCGCTAGGGCTCTATCTGGCGGCGGCGGGCGTCGGGACGTTAGGCATCGTGGATTTTGACGCCGTGGATTTCACGAATCTCCAGCGGCAGATCATCCATCGCAATCAAGACGTCGGGCGCCTGAAGGTCGAGTCGGCCAAGGAGCGCATCCTGTCCATCAATCCCGACCTCACCGTGAACACCTACAACACCAAGCTGTCGCGGGACAACGTCCTGGACATCATCAAGGGCTACGACCTGGTGATTGACGGGACCGACAACTTCCCCACCCGCTATCTGGTCAATGACGCCTGTGTCTTCCAGAAGAAGCCGAACATCTACGGTTCGATCTTCCGGTTTGACGGCCAGGCAACGGTCTTTTCCCCCTTCAAAGGGCCCTGCTACCGCTGCCTCTTTCCGGAGCCGCCCCCGCCCGGGATGGTGCCAAGCTGCGCCGAGGGCGGGGTGTTGGGCGTGCTGCCGGGCATCGTCGGCACGATCCAAGCCACCGAGGCGATCAAGCTGGTGATGGGGCGGGGTAAGCCGCTCATCGGCCGGTTGCTGCTGTTCAACGCGCTGAACATGGAGTTTCGCGAGGTTCAGATCCGGCGCAGCGCCGACTGTCCGGTCTGCGGGGATCGCCCAACGATCAAGGAGCTGATCGATTACGAGCAGTTCTGCGGATTAGGGCGTGGCGAGGAGGGAGCGGGTGAGGCAACGGCCTACGATCTCAGCCCGCAGGAGGCCAAGGCGCTGCTCGAGCGCGATCGCAACGCCGTCCTGCTGGACGTGCGTGAGCCGCATGAATACGAGATCGTCCACATCGACCGCGCGAAGCTCATTCCGCTCTCAGAGTTGCACCTGCGCGCCAATGAGCTCGATACGGCCCATACGATCGTCGTCCACTGCCACCACGGCCCGCGAAGCCGGCAAGCCTTGAAGGTGCTTGAGCAGTTCGGCTTCAAGAAGCTCAAGCACCTGCACGGCGGGATCGACGCCTGGGCCTGCGAGGTGGATCCCACGATGCCCCGCTATTGACAGTGATCAGTGGCGAGTGACCAGTGAAGAACGGAGAAAGAACAGGCGTTGTGAAGCAACGAGACGAGTGCGTGTGGAATATTTACTGATCGCTCAGTGGGGAGGCGGCAGGTGAGGTCACGTGCCGCTTCTTTCTTTCGAGGGTCCCGCCGAGGAACTGGCCGAGCACCGCGGCGGCGATGTTGAGCGGGATGGCCACGGGATGGAGCTTGAGCCAGATGCGCAGGGCGATGATGAAGGGGATGGAGGCGTGAATCCACACGAACCACTGCCACGAAAACTTTCGGCTCCGCTCGCGCCGCATCCCCATGGGGATGTTCACGAGCAGGCAGAGCACACTTACCAACGCGATCTTCGCCCACATCGCCTGTTATAATAGGCGTGGCCGTTGGGGTTGTCAAACTGCCGCGTGAGTGCAGCCGATGATCAGGAGGGGTGGATGAAAACCGCTTGGAAGCCGTTGGTCGCGGAGTTCCTGGGAACGTTCGCGTTGTGCGTGATCGGCGCGGGAGCGATCTGCACCAATCAGTGGACGGAGGGCTCCCTCGGACTCCTCGGCATCGCCATCGCGCACGGCGCCGTCCTGGCCGTCATGATCTCCACCCTCGGCCACATCTCCGGCGGCCACTTCAACCCCGCGGTGACCATCGGCGTCCTCACCGCCCGCAAGATCGACGGCCGGCGCGCCGCGGGCTACGTCCTGGCCCAACTCGCCGGCGCCGCCTCGGCGGGGTTTCTCCTCACCTGGATCTTCCCGGCATCGGTCTGGCAGCCGGTGCATCTCGGCACCCCGGCGTTGAGCGCCGGCGTCGGCGTCGCGCAGGGGATCTTGATTGAGCTGGTGCTCACGTGTTTCCTAGTGCTGGCGGTCTTCGGCACCGCGGTGGATCCCAAGGGAAGCTGGGGCGCCGTCGCGGGATTCGGCATTGGAACGGCCTTGCTCTTCGGGATCCTCGTCGGAGGACCGTTGACGGGGGCGGCCCTGAACCCCGCACGAACCTTTGGCCCGGCCCTGGCCTCAGGCTTCTGGGATCACCACGTCGTCTACTGGATCGGCCCGCTCCTCGGCGGGATCCTGGCCGCCTTCCTCTACACCAGCCTTACGTCCAAGGACTGATCGTCCGGCGGCTGGAGGCGCGCCGTCAGTTGGCGCTCGGCGTATCGACGGTAGAGACCGTTGGGATGCCCGAGCAGCTCCTCGTGACGGCCCTGCTCGACGATGCGGCCCTCGTCCATGACCACGACCCGATCGGCGTGCTCAATCGTGGAGAGCCGGTGCGCGATGATCAGCGCCGTGCGTCCCTTGAGGAGTCGTTGGAGCGCCCGCTTGATGAGCTCCTCCGACTCCGCGTCCAGGGCGGAGGTCGGCTCATCGAGGATCAGGATCGGGGCATCTTTAAGGAAGGCGCGCGCAATTGCCAGCCGCTGCTTCTGCCCGCCTGACAGCCGCAGGCCCCGTTCCCCGACTTCCGTGGCGTAGCCCTCCGGCAACTGCTCGATGAACGCATCCGCAAAGGCCGCCCCAGCGGCTGCTCGCAGCGCCTCCTCGGTCGCGCTGGGCTGGCCGTAGCGGAGATTCTCGGCAATCGTGCCGCTGAACAGGATCGGATCCTGCGAGACGATGGCGATCTGCCGGCGCAGCGAGTTGAGCGTGATGTCCCGGATGTCCACGCCGTCCATCGTGATCCGCCCGTCCGTCACCTCGTAAAAACGCGGCAGCAGCTTCACCAGCGTCGACTTGCCCGCCCCGCTGGGGCCGACGAGCGCCACGGTCGTTCCGGCCGGGATCGCCAGCGAGCATCCCTCCAGCACCGGCTCACGATGCTCGTAGCGGAACGTCACCTCGTCAAACAGCAGCTCACCCCGCGCGCGAGCCAAGCGCTTCGCCCCCTTGCGCTCCTGCACGTCGGGATAGGTGTCGAACACCTCGAAGATCCGATCCATGGCCGCCAGGCTGTTGGCGAGGATCAGGTTGAGCTCGGTGAGTCGCTGGATGGGCTGGTAGAGCATCCCCAGGTAGCCGTAGAACGCCATGAGCGTGCCGACGGTGAGCCGTCCCGACTGGACCGCGGTCGCCCCAAACCACAAGACGAGGATCGGACCTAAGGCCGTGAGGAAGCCGGTCAGCCCCAGGGCGATGGACTGGAGCTTGACGTTGCCCATCACGGTGTCGAAATAGGTCTCGCTCTGCGCTCGAAACGCCTGCGCCTCGGCCTCCTCCTGCGTGAACGCCTGGATCGTCGAGATGCCCGCGAACTGCTCGTGCAGATCGCCGGATATCTCCTGGAGCTGGTGATGGATCGCCCGGCTCTTCTCCCGGATGCGCTTCTGAAGGCGGTAGCTGATCAGCGCGTAGCACGGCAGCACCGAGAGCGAGACCAGCGCCAGGCGCGGGTCGGCGACGAAGAGCACGCCGATGATGATCGCCACGCAGGAGAGGTCCATAACGGTGTTCACGAAGGCGGCCCCGACGAAGTTCTGGGCCGAGGCGATGTCGGTGGTCATGCGCGAGACGACCGCGCCGATCCGCTGCCGGTCAAAGAAGCTGAGGCTCATCCGCTGCACGTGGAGGTAGAGCGCCTGGCGCAGGTCGAAGATGACGCGGTGCCCGGCCAAGCCGGCGAGATACGACCGCCAGTAGCTGGCCACGGCGTAGAAGCCGTACAGCGCGCACAGGCCTCCCATGAGCAGGTGGAGCGACAGCGGCGGCTGGGCGCGGGCCGGCGAGAAGAACTCATCCACGAGGATCTTCACCGTCCAGGGCAGGGCCAGCGGGATGAGGTAGCGCACCACGCCGCACGCCACCGCCGCGACCAACACCGCGCGGTAGGGGCGGACGAATCCGAGGAAGCGCTTCAGGCTCCTCTGTGAGGGCGCGGGCGCATCGGCAGGCTTGAGGAATAGAGGCGAAGAGGATACCATATCAACACGCAGTCTCCGTCGATAGTTTAGACACAACGCCTTGACTATGGACTATGGTCTATCGACTATGGACTGATAGTATAGCACCGGATGCGTTCCTCGTCGCTCAGCAGCCTCTTCAGGACTGAAGTATTGCCACGACGCTTGTTGACACCACAGCATCACAGAATTCCACAGAGACACAGAAGATTTCTCATCGAGCCGTGCTCTGTGCTTCTGTGTGGCTTCTGTGGCCTCTGTGGAACGGGCTGCGCCGGACCGAAGCCGTTGATGGCCATCGCCGTTCCGGTGGCCGACCTCAGGGCGCAGCCGCACACCATCGTCCAGCGCTCCTCAGCCCACCCCGCCGACGGCACGCCCGTCGGTCCTCCCCACGACCCGCTCCAAGAAACCCAACTGCTCTACGGCGAGCAGGTCCGACTCCTCTCCCACGCCGATGGGTGGGCCTACGTGGAAGCGCTGGAGCAGCCGGAATTCACCCATGCCAAGCGCTGGCAAGGTTACCCCGGATGGCTGCCGCGATCGGCGCTCCTCCGGTGGGAACCGCTGCTGGCGCCGACCGTCGTCGTGACGGAGAAATGGGCCGCCGCCTGGCAGGATGCGTACGGCCTGCACCCATCCCCGTGGCGCTTCGCGCTGGGCACCCATCTGCTGGCGACCGACATGGGAGGACAGCTCTGGAAGGTGGAGTTGTGGGACGGCGCGACCGTCTGGATGCCGCGCCAGGCGGCCCGACCGCTGGAGGAGCTGCGCCGGCTCTCCTCGACACAGAAGCGGCGGCTGATCCTCCGCAGCGCGGAGCTGATGGTGGGTGACGTCTACTTCTGGGGCGGACGTTCGCCGGCGGCGAACGGGGACGAAACCCAGACGGGCGTGGATTGCTCCGGACTGGTGAACCTGGCGTACCGTGCCGCCGGCATCGACATCCCCAGGGATGCCCATGAGCAGTTCCTGCGCGCGCGGCCCGTCAACGCCCTCCAACCGGGCGATCTGATCTTCCTGTCTGAGCGCGCCAATCCTCGCGCCGTCGTCCATGTGATGCTCTACGCCGGCGACGGCGCGGTCATTGAAGGACCGGGGACCGGGCTCACCGTGCGGCGCCTGCCCATCGCCCAGCGACTCGGACACGACGCGGACTCACTCGCCCCTGGGACGGTCGTGGAGGGCCAGACGGTCTCCTTCGGAACGTACCTGCCCTGATGAGCGAGGCGTGGTCGCTCGCCTTCCTGGCGGCGATTGTCGTGACGGTCGTGGGCGCGAGCCGCCAGGACATCTTTCGAGGGCTCTTTCGGTGGCTGCCCATCCCGCTGTGGTGCTATCTGCTGCCGCTGGCCGCGCAGGCGCTGGGGTGGATCTCGCCTGACCCCGCGATCTACTCCGCCCTCACCACGCACCTGCTGCCGCTGGCGCTGGGGTGCCTGCTGCTCGGCGCTGACCTGCCGTCATTCCTCCGCACGGGACGACCCGCGGTCATGGCGATGGCGATCGGCGCGCTCGGCGTCGTCATCGGCACCCCGCTTGGCGTGTGGTGCCTCCAGCGCGCGCTAGGTCCTGAGGCGTGGAAAGGGGCGGGGGCGCTTGCGGCCACCTGGACCGGCGGGACGATGAACCTGCTCGCCGTGAGGACAATCCTGGCGACGCCCGACACGCTCTTCGCGTCCCTCGTCGTCGTCGATGCGGTGGTGGCCTATGGCTGGATGGCGTGCCTGGTGGCCGCCTCCGGATTTCGCGAACCGCTGAACCGATGGCTCCGCGCCTCTTCCGCGATGCACCCTGCACCCGGCGGCAGCGAGGCGACGGCATCGAGCGGCGCAGCACAGCTCCCCTCGCGTCACGGTACTGCCTTACATTGCCTGTTCACACCACGGAACCACGGAAGCGCCACGGAAGCACGGAGACGACTCCTCAAGGATTTCTCCGTGTCTCTGTGGAATTCTGTGGCCTCTGTGGTGTCGAGGGGGAATGTAGAACACTACACACGTCACCTGCGGGCCTTGATCGCCTGCGGGGTGAGCGCGTTGGGGCTGACCGTCGCCGCCCGCCTGGCCGCCGCGCACCTCCCCGCGTCCCGCTTCGTCAGCTCCGCCACAGGATGGACGGTCCTCCTGGTCACGACAGCGGCGCTGGGGCTCTCCCTCCTCCCAGCGGTCCGACGCATAGCCGAGCGCGGCGGCGCCGTGGGGTATCCCTGCTTGTATCTCGTCCTCGCCGCCACGGGGGCGCAGGCAAGCCTGCAGGCGTTGTGGTCAGCCCCCGCGTGGCTGCTCGTCGGAGCCGCAACCCTCCTGCTGCACGGGCTGCTATTGCTGGTGGCGGGACGCCTGGCGAGAATTCCGTTCGGGGTGCTGGCCACCGCCAGCCAAGCCAACGTCGGAGGGCTCGTCTCCGCCCCGCTGGTCGGGGCGCTGTACCACACGTCACTGGCCCCGGTGGGGCTGCTGCTGGCAATGGCCGGCAACGCGGTGGGAACGTACCTCGGGCTGTTCTCGGCGGGACTCTGCCGCTGGCTGTTGGGCGGCGCGCCTTGAGCGCTCAGGCCAACTGACGAAAGACCGCCACGACCTTGCCCAACACCGTCATCGGCTGGGACTTCTCGACGAGGATAGGCTCCATCGTGGGGTGCTCCGGCTGAAGCCGGATGCGATCTTCTTCTTTGAAAAACCGTTTGACCGTCGCCTCATCCCCCAGGAGCGCGACGACGATCTCCCCATCCTGCACCACCGGCTGTTGGCGCACGATCACAAAATCGCCGTCCAGGATCCCGGCGTTGATCATGCTGTCGCCCTGGATCTTGAGCGCAAAGTGCTCCGGGGCGGCGGGGTCCTTCGTCGCTCCAACCCACGCCCCATCGATGACCACGTGATCTTCCACCTGCTCCTGCGCCAACAGCGGCTGCCCCGCCCTGATCCTTCCGATAATGGGAATGCGCATCGCCCGCTCAAACGGCGCGACCAGCTCCTGGAGGCTGATGCTGCGCGCCTTGGGCTCCCGCTTCAGAAACCCCTTTTTGGCGATGGCATCGAGATGGGTGGTCACCCCCCGCAGGCTCTTGATCCCCAACCGGCTGCCCAGCTCGCGGATGGTGGGAGGGTAGCCGCGTTCCCTGATCCAACTGCGGATGATCTCCAGCACGGTGTGCTGGCGCTTGGTCAACTGTTTTGTCATGGCTCAACTATACTCAACAGGCGTCTGGACGGCAAGCTGAAAGAACCTTGACATCAAATATACGATCCGTATAATATCGTATTCAATGAAACGCCGGCTTTCGAACAAAGAGCTCGCTGCGCTTCGCCATATCCGCAACGGGCTGGTCCACAAAGGACGCGCGCCTTCGGTGCGGGAATTGATGGGAGCGTTAGGCTATAAGTCTCCGCGGTCCGCCGCCCTCATTATCAGTCGCTTGATGGATCTGAAACTGGTGAGGCGTCGGGAGAACGGCGGCCTTCAGATCGTGAGGAGCTCAGAAAACGCACTGGCCGGCGCTCGAACGGTTGATGTGCCTCTGGTAGGAACGGTCGCGTGCGGGACCCCCATGTTAGCGGAGGAAAATATCGAGGCCGCTCTACGCGTTTCGACGGATGTGGCGCGTCCACCCCACCGGTACTTCATGCTACGCGCGAAGGGTGACTCGATGGACCAAAAGGGGATCAAAGATCAGGACCTCGTTCTGGTGCGCCAGCAGGTCACGGCGAGAAACGGTGATTGGGTCGTCGCTCTTGTTGACGGAGAAGCCACGATTAAAGAATTCCATAGAACCGCTGACCTGATCTTGCTCAAGCCAAGATCAAGCAACCCCGCGCATCAACCGATCGTGCTCAACCAGGATCTCTCCATCCAGGGGGTCGTGGTAAGAGTCATCCCATCGGTGAGTTAGAGCGGATGGGTGTAGACGACAGAGAGCAAGAGTTGCGGAGGTGGACATGAGATCTTCAACGCAGCATGAACTTCTTGATCGTATTTTCGGCGATCCAAACACGAAACAAGGTTTAAAGTTTTTCACGAGAGGTGAGCGGAACAAGGTCAAGCTCCGTGAGATCGGGGAGGACAAAAACGAAATCTGGTGCGCTAAGCGCCAGAGGTGGCTCCGCGCCAGACCGGAGGAGGTAGTCCGTCAACTGTTCCTCGTCTGGATTCAAGAAACGCTGCGCTACCCACTCACCCGCATCCAAGTCGAATGGCCGGTGCAAATGGGTGAAGCGGCTGAGAAGGAACGAGCCGATATCGCCGTGTTCAGTGATCACGCGTGCACCGATCCGTACATGCTCTTCGAGCTCAAGAAGCCGGAATCGAAAGAAGGTCTTGAGCAGCTCCGAAGTTATTTGAACTGGACGGGTTGCTTTTTCGGTGGCTGGTCAAACGGGAACGAGTACAGCTTCCAACTCCGTGAGGAAGACAAGACCACCAAGAAAGCCCCCTATAAATACCGCACCATTTCTCGGTTGCCGAAGCTAGGCGAGGATTTGAAAGACATCCTCAAGCCGTTGACGTACGCCGAGCTTCAGCCGGTGCCGGATCTGCGCGCCCTGATTGAACAACTGGAGCACGATGCCCTGGCAAACGCAGGCGTCAATGCGTTCGATGAGCTGTTCAAACTATTCTTTGCCAAGCTACACGACGAGTTTCAACCGAAGACGAAGCCCACAGATCCAGTTGAGTTCCGCGTTCCTGTCGGATCCCCTGAAGATGTCTCCCGACGGTTCAATGACCTGTTCCAGGCGGCCAAACAACGACCTCACTGGGGCGAGATTTTTGATGAAGGCGAAAAGCTCAAACTCCAAGGCGACGCCCTGAAACTCTGTGCAAGCGCCATTGAACCGTTCACCCTGGCCCGCACCGATCTTGAGGTGGTGGACGCCGCCTTTGAATACTTGATCAATCCCGAACAGAAAGGGCAGAAAGGCCAATACTTCACGCCGCGCCCCGTGGTCAAAATGGCGGTCAAGATGCTCAACCCACAGGATGGCGAGAAGGTGATTGACCCAGCTTGCGGCTCGTGTGGGTTCCTCATTCACACGATCCGGCACGTCCAAACACTGTACGGCTGGAGTCGCGAGCAGCTCTACAGGTATGCCAACGAGCACCTGTACGCTGTCGACTTCGACGACCGGTTGAAGAAGGTGGCCAAGACCATGATGATCATTGCCGGGGACGGGAAGGCGAATGTCCATTGCGTCAATTCCCTTGATGTGCGCGAGTGGCAGAACGGTACCGCCAGAGCCATCGGCGAATTTTCCAAGAACGTGCGCGATGGCGACTTTGACGTGGTGCTGACGAATCCGCCGTTTGCTGGAAAGGTCACAGGCAAGACTCAGCTTGCTGCCTTTGACCTGTACGAGCTCGCCATGACCGGGGCGTTGAAGGATGAGGAGGAGAACTGGGAAGACGAAACCGGTGAGGACAACGGGAAAAAGAGAGCTGCGCGCAAAGTGGCAGGCATGAAGCGCGACATTCTGTTCGTGGAAAGGTGCCTCGACTTCCTGAAACCGGGTGGCCGTATGGCGATCGTGCTGCCCCAAGGCAACCTGAACAACCTCGGCACGCGCGGCCTTCGCGCCTACATCGACAACCGCGCCCGCCTGCTGGCCGTGGTCGGCCTACACGTGAACACCTTCAAACCATTCACGGGTACGAAAACGAGCGTTGTTTTCCTTCAAAAATGGGGTGGGAAATCCGGGGGACCGATCAAGAGTTATCCTGTCTTCATGGCGACGAGTCAAAAGAGTGGGAAGGACAACGGCGGCGAATATGTTTATAAGACCGTTGCAGGCCACATCGTGGATGAAGGCGGAACGCCCATCACGCAGTCCGGCAAATCCCCGGCGATTGACCATGACCTCGACGAGATCGCCGAGGCGTTCGTCAAGTGGGGCAAAGAACAAGGCCTTGCGTTCTTGAGAACTGAATAATGGCGATCATCGGTCAGGCGCAATTCGACTTGTTTCCCCAGGACCTACGCTTCGATCCGGACTACTACATCGGCGAAGGGGCTAAAGACCGCGAAGGTTTCAAGAAAACCGGCAAGCCCTTTGACCATTGGTTTGCGCGGATCATCCATCCTGGGGAATTCACACGTACTTACGAGGCTGCTGGGCACTTGTTCCTACGAGCACAAAACGTAAGACCAGGACAGATTAAAGTTGAGTCACCGGTTTTTGTCTCTGATGCAATCTACAACGCATTACCCGAAGCGGTAGCGCAAGAAGACGACCTTCTCCTTGTCAGAACAGGGGCGAATTTAGCCGATGCTGCAAGAGTCCCCAAGGCACACAGTGGAGCACTCGTCAGCTCCCATACTTTGCGGCTTGTACCTAAGCCGCGCACACCGATATTTGCTCTGAGTGCTTTCTTTGCGTCGGATATTGGGCGTCGTGTTTTATTGAGTCTAAAAACTGGCGGGACCCATGGACAACTTAACGGCTTTTCGCTGAGAACCCTTTACCTTCCTGATTTATCTCATATTGAGGACAAGTGCCGAAAATTGTTCTCAGAAATCGACCGACTTGATTCAATTTCTGTGGAGCAGTACCCCAAAGCTGAAGCGGAACTTCTTGAACGAATCGGATGGAAGGAACTGGGCGAGAAACCTTGTGAACTCTACTACACGGAGGACTTTAAGACTCTCACCGAACGCGAGCGGATTGACGCCGAGCACTATCAACCCAAGTACGACCGCCTTGCCAAGCGGCTAGAGAAGTTCGGCGCGATTCCATTGGAGGAACTACTGGCCATGCCGCCCGGTAAGGGTACGCAACCCGACGAATACGTGGAGGAGGGTGAAGTCATCGTGGTTAAAAGCAAGAATGTGTTCGGCCGAGGCATTGAACTTGCTTCTTGTGAGCGGACTTCATTGCGGGCCTGGGCGGATGAATTCGCCCGGTTGAAGGAAAACGATGTGGTCATCAACTCGACAGGTAGGGGGACGCTTGGCCGTGCTGGCGTGATTCACTGCAATGGTCAAAAGATTGTCGCTTCCGTTGACCTGCTGATTCTTCGCGCTAAGCCGGAGCTTGTCGATCCTGACTACCTGTCGCTCTTCCTAAACTCGTCGGTGGGTATCGCACAAAGCGAACAGTATCAAACGGGGTCATCCGGGCAATTGCACCTCTACCCGGCACACATCCAGCAATTTCTGATCTACGTTCCCAAAAACAGCAACGGAAGGGTTGACCTTGGGTGGCAAAGGAAGCTCGCGGACAAGGTACGAATAGCAGCCCGCGCGAAGGTCGAAGCCCGGGCGAAACTTGAGGAAGCCAAACGGCTTGTTGAATCAAGCATTGCTGGCGACGGGCGGAAAGCCAAAGTATGAACACGAACCACATCGGCTATGAAGTTGACTTCCTGCCTGTCGGCGAAGGCGAAAAGTCTGGAGACGCTATTGCGTTACGATTTGGTAACCTCTTGGCAGATCCGCCGCAGCAAACGGTCTTTGTGATCGATGGCGGTTTTCAGGATTCGGGCAAAACCTTGGTCTCACATATCCAGAAATACTACAAGACAGACCATGTTGATGTCGTCATCTCTACCCACCCCGACAACGACCACGCATCCGGTCTTGAGGTGGTTTTGAACGAAATGAAGGTTGCCCATCTGATGATGCACCAACCTTGGAACCACACGGACGACATCTCCCACCTCTTTGAGGACAGCCGCGTTACCGATGAAAGCGTCAAGAAGGCTTTGCGCGAATCCCTTGAGACAGTCCGAACCCTTGAGACAATCGCCAAGCAGAAAGGCATCAAGATCGTTGAACCGTTTTGGGGTGTACACGGTTACAACAAGGTCATGCGCGTCCTTGGGCCATCGGAAGATTTCTACAAACAACTCTTGCCCGGCTATCGAGGGACGCCAGAACCCAAACAAGGACTTAGCCCTCTTGCGCAATTTATGAAAGAGGCGAAAGAGACCGTCAAGAAAATTGCTGAGAGTTGGGGATTTGAAACGCTAGATGATTCCGGCGAGACATCCGCAGAGAATAATTCTAGCGCTATCCTTCTTTTCACCATCGGTGACCATTCCATGCTTTTTACAGGTGATGCTGGCATTCCAGCTTTCACCGAGGCGGTGTCACGGCTTCAGCAAGAGGGTTTCGATTTCTCAAAGCTCAATTTCGTTCAAGTTCCTCATCATGGAAGCCAAAGGAATATCGGGCCGACGCTTCTCAACGTACTTATAGGCAACAAATTGTCCTCGGAAAACAAACTTAAGACGGCCTTTGTTTCCGTCTCCCCTGACGGGGCACCTAAGCACCCGGCAAAGAAAGTCACAAATGCGTTTCTGCGGCGCGGCGCTCCTGTTCATGCTACAGCGGGTCAAACAAAATGTCAGCGAAACAATGCGCCCGACCGCGGCTGGACTACATCAACACCTTTACCGTTCTATAGCGAGGTCGAGGAGTGAACCGGATGATATCGCAATGGGACAAGAATATCTAAAAAGCAAGAACGCCTGGCGACTCTGGATTTTTATCGGGGTCAACTTCGCGGTGTTTCTTTCGGTATCCGTGAGCAAGCAATTGACCAGTTCATCCATTGAGCACTTCTGGCAACGCGTATCCGCGAAAGACGGACTTGCTACAATCTGCATGCCACTGGCCGCCGTCGTCTTGAACGGCTTTCTCGGTGATCTGGCAAAGGCCCGACTCGTTTTCTGGCGCTGGCAGAACCCCTTACCCGGCTGCCGTGCTTTTTCGAAGCTCATGGGTACAGATCCCCGGATTGCTGTCAAGGTTTTGAAAACGAAATGTGGTCGGTTTCCGGAGGATCCGAAGGAACAGAATGCCCTTTGGTATCAACTCTACAAGAAGCACACCGAAAGCGTGACGGTGATCGAGGCGCACAGGGCATACCTATTGACCCGTGACATGACGGCGCTATCAGCAGTTTTCGCCGTGCTGTTTTCCATCGGTATTTTCGTGGCGCTGGCCAGCTTGAAGATCGTAGCCCTCTACGGAGCTACCCTCATCGCTCAATATTTAATCCTTTCCACATCAGCACGCAACTACGGGACGCGCTTTGTCTTAAACGTCTTGACAGAGGAATCGCATGCAAAATGAGCTGTCACGGTTCGGAAAACCGGAGGCGTCCCCCCCCACGTACCAGGTAGGGACTTTAGACGACACGAAGAGGAACGTCTTCTGCCATCACTAAAGACAAAGTAATATGATGAGAACGGGGTTACAGGCAAAGCACACCAGATTCAGAGCATACCAGCTTGGATGCGAGGGATCTTCCTTCAGTTATTTTGACGGTTTTCGGTTCACTCTAATAGAAGCTCGCCTTAACGATGTGAATCGGCGAACCTTGCAGGCAGAACTACGAGCATGTGGGGTAAACAAAATTGGCTGCCTCCACATAACAAGCTGGGATGCCGACCATTGTGCTGAAGTCGACCTCGAGGAGACCCTAGCGAAGTTAAATCCAGCCAAAATCGAATATCCAGGTTATCCTCCGCACACGGAGACTGCTGAGAAATGCCTTGGAAGGATTTTAAGCTTTAAGGAACGCAACCCTGCCTGCGTGGTACAGCGTGTGGACCCACCGTATATCAAATCTTTGGAGCCTGCTGAGAGTTGGGGTTATCACGATATCTTCTACCATCCTAAATACCTGTCGGAGGATTCTAATAATAACTCGACAGTGAAACTATTCCGCACTGGATGCTTCAATATAGCCAGTCTAGGAGATGTAGAGGATGTTGGGATAAGCTCGTATTTAAGGAATCATCGGGCTTTCCGCGAGGAAGTGGATATTATGATCCTCGCGCACCACGGAGCCGATAACGGTTTTACAACAAGCGCCTTCCTTCGAAGCGTACAGCCATCAGTAGCGATTGCCTCATCAAATTATGACAGTCAGTTTGAGCATCCTAAACCCGAGATACGAGAGCTTCTCCACAAGTATCAGATTCCTTTGTATACGACGAAGACGGGAGATGTTGTCATCGTTTCGGTTCCTCCACATACAAGGCGATACAAAATTGTTAACCTGATGGCAGATTCAGAAGAGCTCTCCAGCACAACGGAATTGGTGACTAAAAAGAGCGAGAAGCTCGGGCACAACCTTGATACTGTAAGGAATATCTTCACAGGCAGGAGACCACCTTTTACAAGTTTTGGCTTATAACGGGGGAGAGGCCGAAGGCGTTACCGAAAGTTAGGCGGTCATGGTGGCGTCAGACTTAATGGTAGATCAAAGCGCCAGTGGCACCGCCACGCAGAGGACGTTCGCGGAGGCTGTTTCCGCCTTCGGCGGACAGGGAAGTAGGGAAAGACCCGTACCGGGTTCCGAAGGGACACGTTCCTAGCTGATCTGAGCTGTCGCCCCACGCTGATTTTCCTGGATGGGCAAATCAACGCCGCGGGAGCTAGCTCGTTTGGAACGCCTCAGGTTCACGGAAACGGGTGAATCGGATTGCGGGTGGTCTTGACGAAATATTGAGAATTGTATAAATAATGGAACATCTCAGGGTTCCCACGGCAGGTCGGACGCCTCGATGCACGCCCACAGGAGTCGTGGCGAGCGGCGGAGCCTGTGGGTGGTCCGCCGGAGCCTCCCGCGCAGCTGCGCCAGGTGCAGCGGGGCGCCGTTGGCCAGGGCCGCATCGGCCTGGTTCCAGATATGCTCGGCCGGGTTAAGCTCTGGGGCATAGGGCGGGAAGTCGTAGGGGGCCACCCGGGGATGGGCCGCCAGATAGACCTGGACCGCCCGCCGCGTGTGAATGGTGCCGCGGTCCCACAGCAGGACCACCGCCCCCCGCAGATGCCGCAGCAGAGCCCGGAGGAAGGCACGGACATCCAGGCCGGTGAAGGCTCGGTTGGTGGCCAGACGGAGATAGAGCCCCAGATGGCGGTGCCGGGGCGAGACCGTGAGGGCGCTGATGGCGGAGAACTTGTCGCGCTTGAACATATGGTAGAGGTACGGCGTTTGGCCTTGGGGTGCCCAGGTCCGCTTGACCGTGGGAGTAAGCGAGAACCCGCTCTCGTCGAGGAAGACGAGGTGGGCGCCCAGCCGTTGAGCCTTTTTTTAGCTGCGGCCAGACGGCCCGCCGCCAGTAGGCGATGGCGGCTTCGTTCCGTTGCAGCGCTCGGCGCTCCGGCTTCTGGCAGCTCCACCCCAGCCCGCGCAAGAGCCGCCAGACATGGGCGGGGTGATAGCGGACGTGGAACTGGCGGGCGATCTGGTCGGCAATGCGGGGCAATGTCCAGAGGTCGGTCCCATAGCCACAGGCCATGGGGCCGTTCACCAACCGCCGCACCAGGCGCTGCTTCTGAGCGCTGGAGAGCTTGGACGGGCGGCCGGGAATCGGCTTGGGCGCCAGCCCCTTGGGCCCCGCCCGCTCGAAGGTGTGATGCCAGCGGGACACCGAGCTCTTGGCGCAGCCGAGCTGCTCCGCCACTGCCGACTGCGTCAGGCCCCTCTTCAGCAGCTCGAGGGCGCGTCGGCGACGCCGCTCCAGCTGGCTGGGGCTGCCAGGAGGTCGCATGCCTCCCATGATCGCGGAACCGGTCAGGATGTTCCATTGTTTATGCAGGACTCAATAACTTGTAGGTTATATACTCTGTATGGCTGGCAAACCCGTCTTCTACTACCCCGATGCCAGGGGCGAAGCCCCGGCCTTGGCGTTCCTGTTGGCGCTGGGCCAGGATGACCAACAAAAGGCGTTCGCCTACATCAGCGATGAAGAACGTACGGGCCATCCCCCATCGGGAGGTTGTGCATCGGCTGCTCAAGCGGCCCGGCTTCCGCCAGGGGTACGAGGAGGAGCTGCACAAGCTGCGGCTGGTGGAGGCCCTCGTGGGCTTACGGCAGCGGCAGGGCCTCACGCAAGCTGCCCTGGCCAAGCGCTTGAAGGTGAACCAGCCGTTCATTGCCAAGCTGGAACGCGCCGAGACGCACAACTTCACGCTCGATACGCTCCTGAAAGTCGTCGAAGCCCTCAACGGGGAACTCGTCATCAAGATCAGGCAGCGGGCACCCCGCTACGCTCACGCCTAACCGTCCAGCGTCTGTCGCAACCCCCCTTCGTCCTGTAGTCTGCACGGTGGCCGTACCGGGTTCGAAGGGACACGTTGAGGGGGAGCGCAGGATCAAAGCGACAGCGGCACGGCGACGCAGAGGACGTTCGTCGAGGAGACAATTGACTCAATTGACTGAGTAAATCGTTGGCTCCACAGTGCCCTGCGCACCGTGGCGGCCTATCTCACAACCCACCCGGAGATCGCCCTGGTGCGCTTCGTGTGCTTGTTTTTGGATTCTTGGGATGGTACGCTAGGGGGGCGAGGGAGAGGTTGAAGATGCGCATTGCAGTGGACGAGACACAGCTTGCTGAGCTCTGTCAGCGCTGGAAGGTCCGCGAGCTGGACTTCTTCGGCTCCGTCCTCCGGGAGGACTTCGGGCCCAGCAGCGATGTGGATGTCCTGGTCAGCTTCGCGCCGGAGGCGAACTGGGGCCTCTTGGACCATCTCCAGATGGAAGCGGAGTTGAGCGCGCTGCTGGGCCGCAAGGTCGAGCTCGTGAGCCGGCGCGCGATTGAGCGCAGTCCCAACTGGATTCGCCGCCGGGCCATTCTGGACAGTGCCAAGCCCTACTATGTCGCGCAATGACCAGGCGAGCGTGCTGGACCTCGTCCGAGCCGCCCGGTTGGTCGTAGAGTTCCGAAGCAACCTTGAGAAGCCCGCCTTCCTGACCGACCTCAAGACCCAGTCCGCCATCCTCCACCAGCTCCTGATCTTCGGCGAAGCCGCGAAGCGGCTGTCGGACGCGTTTCGGGCCCACCATTCCGCGATTCCCTGGACACTCATGGCCGGGATGCGCGACAAGCTGATTCATGCCTACGATGAAGTCGATCTTGAAGAGGTCTGGAAGACCGCGACGATCGACATCCCTCGTCTCCTGCCCACCTTGGAGACCCTGGCGCCGAGAGACCCCGGCTCCCCACCGTAACTTTGGTACGGTTTCGTGAAGTTCTTGCCTCCGTGGGGGTCGAAAACAAGCCGAGGGGGCTAGTGCCCGATTGAGCGCCGCACCCGCCCGCTGATCACATAGAAGAACTTCCTCCACCACTGGTGTCTGAGGGATGACGATACCACGAGGCAGGTCAACTCCCAAACGTCTGAACGACTGAGTTTGCTTACGAGGAGAAATCCAGCAGCTTGGAAGGTGAGGTCTTGAAGGCTTTCGCCAGCTTGTGCAGTGTGTCGATCTTGGCGGGTGGGGGAGTCTTCAGACTCTCCAGACGCTGGACGTGGCGGTAGGCCAGGTCCGCCCGCTCGGCGAGTTCCTCTTGCGTCCAGCCCTTCTGCCTGCGGAGTTTCCGCAAGTGCTTGGCGAATTGAACCCGGACGTCCTTGTCCACGACCGCATTGTAGGGTGAGGGGGATTGGCTGAACACGACTTACAAGGCGTGTTTATGGTATACTCCCACTACAGAGAACGAGGAACCCCCCATGGTGCGCGTGTTGATCGTGGATGATGAAGTCAAGCTGGCTGAGGTGCTGAAGGAGTTCCTCACCCCCAGGGGCTTTCAGGTCTGGACGGCCAGCGCTGGGGAAGAAGCCCTCCCCCTCATCCAGACCCACCGGCCCGAGGTCGTCCTGCTGGACATGTGCCTGGGGGCAGGCCGCCTCCAAGGATTTGAGATGCTCCGGCAGATCAGGACGCAGTGGCCGGCGATCACCGTCTTGATGTGGAGCGGCTCAGCGAATGTGGAACAGAAAGCCGAAGCCCTCCGGCTGGGCGCGACCACATTCTTCGACAAACCGGTGAACCTCGGGGAGTTGCTCCGCGCGATGCAAGTCGTCAATGGCCACCGCCAGCCTTGACGAGTTGCGGCGGACGCTCTGCCGCTATCGGCGGCTCATCGGCCGGAAGCCCTACGCCTCCCAAGTCATGGGCCTCGTGCTGAGTCAAATCGCCAAGGTCTACGGCAGGAGAGAGGCCGGGAAGGCTCTCAAAGACGTTGGACGAGGAACCGGGTTCCACGATGAGCACTGATCGAGCGACTGGATCAGTTGTCGGCGGGCCGTGATGACCGGCGCGAGGCGGACGTGGACGCTGAGACCTGACGGAGGACGGCGAGGGTGTCGCGGAGTTGGCGCCGGAGCGCCTCCAACGCCTCCTCGCTCAGCGGATACTCGAAGAGGCGGTCCATCATCGTCAGGGCATTGCGCAACCGGCGCATCCCCTCGGCGAGATCGCCGGCCTCCAGCCGCTCACGGCTGAGCTGCGACACCAGCGCGATGATCGTGAGCGCGGTCGCCGCATCCGACGGCGCGTGGTGCAGGGCGTTCAGATAGGCGTGCAGCGCCTCGCGGGGATTGCCCGCCTCCTCAAACCCTCGCCCCATCCGCACCCAGTAGGCCCGCCCGGTCTCCGGTTCAGCGAAGCGGATGTCGTGATCCGGCACGTGCTCGATCTTCCATTCGCGCAGAATGGGATAGCTGTACAAGTGGAGCAGGAGCGACCGGGGCATCCCCTGGCGGAACACGAGCACGGTGGCGGAGAGCTCACGCCCCTTCAGCGCGGTGGAGAGCGTCGCAAACTCATCGATGGAATGGAGCTCGGTCTGATCGACGCGCAGGATGAGGTCGCCGGCTCGCAGGTCGGCCTGGTAGGCCTGGGAGGATTCTTCCACGCTGACGACGTGGACCCCGCCCGGACCGTCGGCGACCACGACGCCGCGGAAGAGCGACGGCCTCGACGCCGCAATGGCAGTGACGAGTGAGGAGTGAGGAGTGAGGAGCATCACAAAGAACGCCACGGACGTTGCGAGACTCGCGCGTCGCATCCCACTCGTCACTCGCCACTCATCACTCGTCACTCATGACAGCATCGAGCTGCCGCGCAGCGCGATGTCCACCAGCAGCGCCATGACGACGAGCGGCAGCCACCACATCAGGGCGGGTTCCGTCGTCGTCGCAGAGGCCGTGGGGGGCAGGAACGCGCGATCCGGCGCCTCGTAGGCGCCCGACGTCACCTGCGCCAGTTGGCGCAGGAGCGCCTCGCGAGGCGGCTGGCCTGTCACTTCGGAGGCCACCGGGGGGGTGCCGACCTGCACCCACCGCGTCGCAATCACCGGCGCGGTGGAGGCCGCGGCCTCCAGTTGATCGGCACCCGGACTCGGCGGGTGCGACTGGAGCAGAAGCCGGTACCACCCACTGGGCAGTTGCTCAAGCGAGCTCTCCCACCGCCACGCCCCCGTCTGGACCAACGAGAGCGGCCGTGCCGATGCGCCTGCGGCATCGATGAGCTGCGCGCGCGGATCGTGGAGCTCCCCCGCGAGGATGAGGTGCGGCGTGCCGCCGCGCTCCTCCACCCACGCGAACAGCTCTTCGGTGAACCGAGGCCGCATCGCCCAGCGCACCACGTGCGCCCACGTGCCCTCGAATCCGCTCCAGCGAATCCAGTCCGGGGACCAGCGCCTGTCCGCATCGGAGGTAAAGACCGCCACGCGCCCCTGGCCGAGAGACCACCGCGCCAGCAGGGGGCTGTCGCTCGACGGCTCCGCCGAAGGCGCGGGCGCCGCGGAGTCCGGGAGCGCCAGCTCCACGAGCGCTCCAGGCTTTGCCGTCGTCGTGAAGTAGCCCCGCAGGGGGGGCCAGTCGTCGATCTCCGGAAACCACGTCGTGGCGGGCGTCTTCCTCGGACGGAACATGCCCTCGGTAAACGGCAGCCGGCCCAACTGCCGATCGACGTCGCGCGCCATCAGCTGCGGCAACTCCTCAAGGGCGCGCAACGGATAGAACGTCCCGCCCGTCGAGCCGGCCAGCCATTTCAGGTAGTCGGTATTCACGAAGGCCGCCCCGATGCCGATCGTGCTGACCGTCGTCCCCTGCTGTTTCAACGCGCGCAGGAGATCCTGGTACGCCTCCGCGTGGAACGGGGTGTTGCCGTCCGAGAGCAGGATGATGTGCGTGAGGGCGGCGCCCGTCAGCCCCAGCCGCTGGGCGGCGGCTTCGAGCGCGGGATAGACGTCGGTCCCGCCGGTGGATCGGAGCTTCACCAGTTTTTCGACCAGCCAGTCGCCGATCTGTCCCGCCGGCTGGACCTCGGCCACGACATAGGGCTTCGTGTCGAAGGCCAGCACGCCCACGAGGTCCTCCGGAGCAAGCTGCTTGACCAGGGCGACCGCCGCGCGCTTGGTGGCCGCGATGCGCGGCCCCAGCATGGAGGCGGAGCGATCGATGAGCAGCATCATGCACACCCGGCGCTGGGCCTGCTGGAGCCCCCGCGCTTCAAACTGCACGGGCAGCAACGGATCCAGCGGTGCCGGGTGCTCCAGCTCAAACGCCAGATCCCCACCCAGGCCGACCATCACCAGCCCGCCGCCGAACTCCTCCAGGTAGGTCCGCAACGCGCTCACCTGCTCCGCCGACAACGACGACTTCGGCAGATTGAACAGCACCACCGCATCGTAGTCGAGCAGCTTCTCGGCCTCCAGCGGGAGCTCCGCCGGCGGGAGGGGGACGATCTCCATCTCTCGCCGCTTGAGGGCTGTCGCAAGGACCGGCAGCGTCGACGTCCGATCGCTCACCAGCAGCACCTGGGGCGGTCCTTCGACCTCGGTGTAGGCTTCGCGGCGCTCTGAAAACCCCTCCTCGGGGATCGTCAACCGCACCTCCAGCGCCATGGAGCCCCGTTGGAACGCGGGGACCGAGAGGGAGAGCACCTGCCATCCGGGACGCAGCGCCACGCGCTGATGGGTGATGGGGACCCCTTGGACGGCGATGGCGACCTCACCCCGCCTGACCGCGGGCGATCCGTTGAACGCCACCACCTGCACCGGAATCGGTGAACCGTACCGGACCACGGGCGCGACGGCCAGCTCCTCCCACACCGTCTTCGACTTCCCGGAGAGGGGCGTCGGGACGGGAAAGAGACCCACCCCGGAGCGCCGGCTGTAGGCCAGCAAGCCGGTGACGTTGCCGACCGTTTCCCGGCCGTCGCTGAGCACCACGATGCTCGACGGATGCTGAGGCGTCAGCAGGGCGAGGCCGGTCAAGAGCGCCCCTTCGAGGTTCGTCTGCCCTCGCGGAACCGTCGCGCCGTCCACCATCCGCTGGATCGCCTCAGGGTCGGTCAGCGGCGCGCGCCCAAAGGGGACGATGGGCTGCGCCTCCTGACCGAACACGACGAGCGCGCGCTCCACGGACGGGGGACGCAGCGCCTCCAGCGACGCGACGCGACGCGCCATCCACGCCTGCTGCGCCGCGTCGATGCTGGCGGAGCCGTCGAGGAGGTAGACCACGCGCCGCGCCGCCTGGTGGATCCGTCGCGCGGGCGATCCCCACAGGGCCATCCCCAACGCCACGAGGGCGAGCATCCGGCACCCGATGGCGAGCCGTCTGCGCCAACCCGTCAGGGGCATGCGCCGACCCCACCAACCGATCAGCGCGATGCCCGCGAGGAGGATCACCCAGTGGACTACGGACATCTCATGATCGCTTGAGGGTATAGAGGCGCCACTCGACCAGCACGAGGAGCAGCAGGAGCAGGATCGCGCCGTGGGCCAACGGGTAGGCCCCCACCACCTGCTGGCGCTGATGCAGGCGGCTGGTCTGTTTCGGAGCGTTCGCCTCTGGCGAACCCAGCAGGCGGAGGGATGGATCCCACGTCGAGACGCGATCCAGCAGATTGGATTCCAGCGGATCAAAGAAGTTCACCGCCGCGACGACCTCTGTCGCGCCCTGCACCAGCCGGTACCGCCCGGCCAGCGTCGTCTCGTCATAGCGGACAGCGCCGGCCTCGACCGACGACGTCGCGGTGGAGCCGTCGGGGCGATGCACCGTCACCGCGTCTGGGCCGAACCCTCCCGCGCTCAGCGACTGGCCCGTCGTGACGGCCTCCGCCTGTCCCATGAGCCACCGCACGCCGTTCAAAAAGGTCAGCACCGCGACCGTCGAGTCCCCACTCTGGGCCGGATCGAAGCGCATGGTGAGCCGCCGTCGACCGTCGTGCTCCTCCGCCAGCACAATCGGCACGCGGCGGCCGTCGATCAGGCCGGAGACCACCGGCGCTCCCGAGAGGCCCGCCGCCGTCGATAGGTTGAGGGTGGCCGCCACGGACTCCACCGGCGAGAGATAGGCGCTGACCGGGTGGTCTGATGAGCGCACCCATGTGCTGAGCCTCGGTGAGGCGCCGGCCGGCGGCAGGAACGCCATCGTGGCCTCGGATGAGCGCAACGGCTCTTCCTCGCGATCGGTGAGGAGCACGAAGGGCCCCTGTACGGCGGCGGGATCGGTGGTCCACCTCAAGGCCTCGCAGGCGTCGAGCCACGTGGAGACCGCGCGCAGGAACGGTTCGCGCTGTGAGCGCACCACGATCGGCAGCCGCGCATTCCGCCGGAGCATCATCCACGCCCGATTGTCCACGCTGAGGTGGTCTGGCGCGCCGGCCATCGCCAGCTCAAGCCACCCTTCCGTCCCTTCAGGCAGCGCAAGGGCAATCGCTTGCCGGGCGCGCGGGGCGATCTTGGCGGCGGCCTGCGCAAGCACCTGCATGCCCTGGTGAGCGCTCACCGTCACGGGAATCGACTCCTCCGAGAAGTTCTGCACCGTGGCCAGCAGATGCGGCGCGGCCGACTCGCACAACGGCCCTGACGCATCGAGCCCGACGAACGCCACGTTCGGGAGTGTCGCGCCGACCGTCACCCACTGGACGTGCTCAGCGCCTGTGGGAAGCGACTCTGGCTCATCGGTCACCACCAACACCGCGTCAGGCTCGCTGCCCATCAGGGCCCGGCCGATCCGCGCGGCGGTGGCCAGGTTCCCACTCAGGTGGCTGACCTGCGAGGCCTGGATCGCCCGCTGCAGCGCCAGCCGGTCGCTCGTCGGCCGCGGCGTGAGGGCGGTCACCGGAGAGGTCGTCACGAGGAAGAACTGCTCGGCGTGGGCTGCGCGCGCGATCCGATCCGCCAGCGCGCGCTGGGCGCGCGCCAACGCGCTGGAACTCCCCAGACGCGCGCTCATGCTCGCGGAGGTATCCAGAATGACGAGGGTCATGCGGCCACGGCGCGTGAAGAGGACGGGCTGCGCCATCGCGAGCGTCAGGCCGAGGAGCGCGCCGAGCTGCAACCAGAACAGCGCGTTCACGACCAGGCGGCTGCGGCGCCGAGGAGGGCGCCGGAGCAGATGCTCGAAGGGGACGAGGCTCGGCACGCGGATCTGGCGGTGGGTCGACGTCCTGCGCCAGAGCCACACCAGCACGGGGATGCTGCCGAGCCACAGCAGGGCCAGGGGGGCGAGGAGCGTCATCCCCCCACCTGCGCCTCACGGCGGCTGGTGGTGGTCGCGCCCTGAGCCGCCGTGACGAATGCGACGGCCTGAGGCCACATCCTCCACCCGGACTCTCCGAGCACGCGCATTCGAGCTTGCCTCCGGCAAGCTGGCGTAGGTGGGGGGATCATGTCGGATTGTTACTCGAGGAAGCCGTGGACGGGAAGCGTCTTGAGCACAAACGTCTCGAGTGACTCATCCAGCCGGTGCTGGGCAAAGGCAATCCCGCGTCGCTTGCAGAAACGGGCCAACCCCTCGTTGTGCTCGGCCACCGCCCGCTCAAGCTCCGCGGGGCTGTGCGCCAACTGGTGGGTGCGTCCCGTCTCCACGTCGACGAGCAGGCCGCCCCGCAAGAGCCTGGCCGGGTGCAGCTCCTGCGGCGTCAACACCTGGATGAGCTTGACTTCGAGGTTGCGCACGAGGAGGGTGTGCAGCGCACGGAACAGCTCGGCCGGCGGCACCATCCCGTCGGTGATCACGACGGCCTGGCCGCCGCGCACCCGGAGGGCCGCCGCCGCGCGGCGCATCCACTCATCGAACGCGACTTGCCCGCCGGCATGGAGGGGCTGCGCCTGCTCGGCCATCCGCGCCAGATCGCTCCGTCGGTGGAACCAGGGGCTGGCCGTCACGCGTCCCGGCGTGACCCAGCTGAGCCGCACGTGATGGCGCCCGGCGAGCCCGACGTAACCGAGGCTGACGGCCAGGCGTTTGGCGCGCTCAAACTTCTCCGGCGTCGGCAATCCCATCGAACCGGTCGCATCGATGATGAGCTCGACCGACAGCTCGATCTGCTCGTGGTAGGTCTTGATGAAGAGCCGCTCAAGGCGGGCGTACAGGTTCCAGTCGATCGACCGGATGTCGTCGCCGGCGGAGTAGGCGGCGTAATCGGCGAACTCAATCGAGGAGCCCCGACGGTTGATGGGGAAGCGTCCGCCAAGCGTGTTCCCGCTCCGAACCCATCTGATGGATAACTCGAGCGCTTCCAGTTGACTGATGAACTTCGGGGTCAACCACGTGGGACTCATCAATAGCTTCGGAGCAGTCGATAGTCCATAGTCCGTAGTCCATAGCAAACCCTGCGTTGTAGCCCTGACGGTTTCGTCGGACTATCGACTATGGACTATGGACTGCTTCGACAGGATGGCGTCTCCGGATCCCTCAGGGTCATCCTGTCGAAGCGGTGCGGCTCCGGAGGAGGGGCTCGATGATCTCGGTCAGGATGTCCGTGGAGGTGCGTTTGTCGGCTTCCGCCTCAAACGACAGAATCACGCGGTGGTTGAGCGCCGGCAGCGCCATGCGGTCGACATCCTCCAGACTGACATGGACCCTCCCGTTGAGTAGGGCGAGGACCTTGGCCCCCATGAGGATCGCTTGGGCGCCCCGCGGCGAGGCGCCGTAGCGCAAAAACCGCTGCGCAGGACTTGCGGAGCCGTCGTCACCCGGGCGGGTCGCCGTCACCACACGGACGACGTACGCCTCAACGGGGCTGGCCACCAACACCTCCCGGACCAGCCGGCGCGCGCTGAGAATCCACGCCCGCGCACGATCTACAGGCAGGACCGGGTTGACGGAGGCGACGTCGCTGCCGGTCGTCTGCCGCAGGATCCGGGAGAGCTCCTCCGGAGAGGGAGAGGTCACGAAGAGCCTGAAGAGAAACCGGTCGAGTTGGGCCTCAGGGAGGGGGAACGTCCCCTCCATTTCTATCGGGTTCTGGGTCGCCATGACGAAGAACGGCTCCTCCAACTGAAAGGTCGTCCCCGCCATGGTGACCTGGTGCTCTTCCATCGCCTCAAGCAACGCGGACTGGGTCTTCGGCGTCGCCCGGTTCACTTCATCCGCAAGCAGGAGGTGCGTGAAGACGGGGCCCCTGGCAAACTCAAAGGTTTTGCGTCCATCGCGCTCGACGACGAGCTGCGTGCCCAGAATATCCGCGGGCATGAGATCCGGGGTGCACTGGATCCGCTTGAACTGGAGGCCCAGCGCCTGGGCAAACGACTTGGCGAGCCGCGTCTTACCCAAGCCGGGCAGCCCCTCGAAGAGGACATGCCCACCGGCGAAAAAGGCGGCGAGGAGACGCTCGATGACCTCCTCCTGCCCCACGATGACGCGGCCAAGCTCCTCCTTGAGCGCCAGCGCGGTCTTGCGGAATGCCTCTGGGCTCAGTGTAATCTCCTGTGACGCGGAGTCCGTGTGGGTCTGAGGTCTCATCGTTGGTGAAGTCGATCAAACACGCTCTGATACTCGCGGGGGACCGTCTGGCGGGCGACCGGAGGCTCCTCGAGCGGCGCCTCGGCCAACTGCGCCTCTGTCGGCGCGGTCTGGGGACTTGCGCGCGCCACCTCACCCGACGGCGCTCCGACGCCGCTGCCCGGCCGCTGCGCGCGCGTAGGGGCCTGGTCCGTGCGCAATTGAATCGGCAACGACCCCTGTGGGGTTCCATCGAGCGGCATCGCCGATTCGTAGAGGTTGGGATCGGTGCTCGTTCCCGCGGTCGGGTTGGCGTCATTCGACGTTGCGGCCAACTGCGTCTCCAGCCGCTGAAGCTCGCCCGACACTTCCTTGAGCAACTGCTGGATCTCCGCTTTCAGCGCATCCTCTCCGCCAGATTGCCCTTGTCCGCCTGCGCGAGGCGCTGCCGCACGACCCTGCGAGGTCTGATCTGATGGTTGACCGGCTCGCACGGAGGACGACGCATCGGGCGCGGAGGTGGCGCGAGCAACTTGCTGGGTACCTGCTCCCTTCTGATGAGAAGATTGCGCGGCGCGCTGTGACGTCTTCTGCTGACCACCAGCGTCGGCTTGGCTCGAAGGCGACGGCTGCGCATGAGATTCTGACTGCGCCCCCTCCTCTTCGGCGTCCTGCGCCCGGGCGTCCGTTGACTGCGAGGCGTGTTCTGCTTCGCCGGTGCCTTGTCGGCCCGGCTTCGCAGCAACACCCGCTTCGCCTTCCTCACCGGGCTGACGCCCGGGGCTTCCGGCGAAGGCGGGTGACTCCTGCAGATCAGAGCCGTGATCCGCTGCTTTGGGTTGTCGGCCGGTTGCCTGGTTGAGATCGCGCTGAGCGGATCCTTCATCCTGCGCAGCGGTCCCGCCCTGCCCCTGTGAGTCGGTCTGTGCAGAGCGGTCCTTGGAGCGGCCGGCGTGACCTCGTCCGTCGTCCCTCGATCCGGTCTCGCTTTGCTCCCCGGCCCGGCTCTCGCCAGAGCCGGCGCGGGCGGGACGAGTTGCGGGATCGCCGGACGCTCCGGATGATCCGTCCTGCGAGGCTCCGGCACCAGCGGCGGCGGACTGGTCGGTCCCGGAGGAATCCCCTTCTCTCGGCGAGCCGCCCGATTGACGTTCCTCTTCGGGTCCAGGAACCGGCGGGGGCTCCTCATGACGAGGGCGCTGGGAGGACGCCATGGACGGGCGCTGGGTCAGGACGCCGCGCGAAGCCTCGTGGAGATGCGGCCACAGCAGCAACACCATCAACGCGACGAGCAGCGTGCCGGCGGAGCGATCAAGCGGCCGAGGGAATCGCACGCGCGCCTCCGAGGCGCGGCGGGCGAGGTCTTCCAGCAGGAGCGGGTACAGCGCGGGCTTCTCCTGGGCGCGCGCGAACTCCTCTGCGGTGATGAACCGCTGTTGCAGCCCCAACGCGCGGTCAAGCTGCGCGACGGCCGTGGCGGCAAACAGCCATCGCCGCCGCAGCCGCCACACGAGGAGGCCGATGGCGAGGAGGGCGAGGGTGACGGGCAGGCCGGCGCTCCAGATCATCGAGCGGTGGAGACGATGGAGCCGCCACGCCAACGCCCCACAGACGCCGAGGCTGAGCGCCGCCGTCAGGCCGGTGCGCGCCATGAGGCTGGCGCGATAGCGACGAGTCACGTCGTGGAGAAACTGGGGGAAATCGGTCAACGGCATCCCGCTCACATTCCGCGGTAGGCTGGAAGCTAAGGAAGGGGACGCGCCTCGAAATGGCCGGCCACCAGCCGCCCGTCTTGGACGGCTTCATCCACCCACACCCGCCTCGGCTCTCCCAGCGACGGGATGAGCCCGTCCTCGCTCGCGGCATCGGCGGTCCGGAGCTGCTCACCGAGCTCCTTGCGCTCATGTCGTTCCGTCGCCTTGTCCACCTGCCCCTGGACGACCATGCCCGCCAGCAGGCCGAGGAGCGCGCCCACCGGCGCCCCCACCCCGGGCACGATCGCCATGCCGGCGACCGTGCCGGCCGTCTGTCCCACTTGCGCGGGCGAGACGCCGGCGCACCCGCTCGTCAACAGCAGGCTGAGGAGTGTCCCAGTGAGAAGGCGTGTTTGCATCCGCAGAAACTATGCTACTCTAAAAGGCTCTTCTTGACAAGTCTACCAGATCGAGAAACAATAGGGCTGCTGCACACAGAAGTCGTCAGCCAGCACGATACCAGATTCCCGAGATGTCCACGCCGATCGACGTCGTGAACCTCACCAAGCGCTACGATACCGTCACGGCGCTGAGCGACGTCTCCTTCAGCGTCCAGGCCGGTGAGATCATGGGCTTCCTCGGCCCCAACGGCGCGGGGAAGACGACGATGCTCCGCCTCCTCACCGGCATGCTGAGCCCGACCGACGGGACGGTCCGCATCGACGGGCTCGATGTCGCCGAGCACTCTGTGGAGGTGCGTCGGCGCATCGGCTACCTGCCGGAACACGTGGTCCTCTACCCCGAGCTGCGCGTCCAAGAGTACCTGCACTACCGCGCCGCCATCAAAGGGGTGGCGCGGGCCCAGCGGCGGCGGCAGGCGGAGTCGGTCATCGAGCGCTGCGCCCTCACGGATGCCGTGCGCCAACTCATCGGACGGTTGTCGAAGGGCTATCGCCAGCGGGTGGCGCTCGCCGACTGCCTGCTGGGCTCCCCGAAGATCCTGATCCTCGACGAACCCACCGTTGGACTCGACCCGCACCAGATCCGCCAGACCCGCGAGCTGATCATGGCGATGGGCCAAACCGCCACGGTGCTGCTCTCGACCCACATCCTGCCGGAGGTCGAGATGATCTGCCAGCGGGTGGCCATCATCGACAAGGGCCGGATTGTCGTAGTCGACACGCCGGCCCAGCTGCGTCAGCGCCTGCAGGGGATGCAGATCGTCCGGGTGCAACTGCGGGGGGAGCCGGCGGAGATCGAGCCGGCGCTGACGCAGCTGCCCGGGGTCACCTCGGTCAACGTGCAGGGCCGCCTCGATGGGTTCGTCGCCTTCGACGTGCAGAGCCGCGCGGACGCCGACGTGCGCGAAGCGATCTTCCGGCTCGCGGTGGAGCGCCGGTGGGCCCTGCGGGAGCTGTCGCAGGCCCAGGCGTCCCTGGAAGACGTCTTCATCCACCTGACGACGCACGAGCAACAGGTGGTGGGATGACGGCGCTGTGGGCGTTGACCACGCGGGAGCTGAAGGCGTTCTGGTACTCCCCCATCGCGTACGTCGTCGGGGGGCTCTTCCTCTTCCTGCAAGGCTTCGTCTTCCAAACGCTCCTGCTGGTCTTGAACGACCCGCGGGTGGACCCGTCCCTCACGATGGCGGAGATGTTTTTCGGGGCCACCTTCTACTACTGGTTCGCGGTGCTCATCATGGTCCCGCTGCTGACGATGCGGACGTTCAGCGAGGAGAAGCGCACCGGCACCATCGAGCTGCTCCTTACCGCGCCGGTCACGGACCTCCAGGTGGTCGTCGCCAAGTTCCTCGGTGCGTGGCTGGTCTACCTCCTGCTCTGGGCGCCCACCGTCGTCTTCTTCGTGGTCCTGCGCGCCTTGACGCGCTTCGACTGGGCCCCGGTCTTCACCGGCTACCTCGGCACCGCGTTGTTGGGCGGGGTCCTCGTGGCGGTCGGGCTGCTCGCTTCGAGCCTGACGCGCAACCAGGTGATCGCCGCAGTCCTCACCTTCGTCGCGATCCTGCTCCTCTTCTCCGTCGGCATCCTCGATGTCTTCGTCCGCGATCCCCAGACGAGCGTCATCATCAAGTACCTCTCCCTCATCGAGCACCTCCAGCACTTCTCGAAGGGGCTGCTGGACACGCGTCCGATCTGCTTCTACCTGAGCCTGAGCCTGATCTGCCTGTTCCTCACGGGACGCGTCATCAGCAACCCCCGCTGGCGCTCTTAATGCGACAGAAGAACCGCAGAAATCTCGGATTTCGGATTGTGGATTTCGGATTGACCTGGCTTTTCAATCCGCAATCCGCAATTCGCAATCCGCAATTTCCAATTTTCCCCCGACTTGCCCTGGGAGGCCTCCCATGAAGAAGACAAAGCGCCTCCTCTCTTCGGTCAACCTGCTTACGACGCTCGCGTTGCTGGGGGTGCTCTTCATCATGGTCAACTTCATCGCGAGCCGCCGTTACGCCCGGTGGGATCTGACGCGCCAGCAGCTCACCGCGTTGTCGGACCAAACGCTCCAGACCCTCAAGAGCCTCAAGGAGCCGGCCTCGGTCGTCATCTTCTACCAGCCGAATCATCGGCTCTACGGATTCGTCAACGACCTCCTCAACGAATACGCGCGTGCGAGCCCGCAGCTCGCCATCGAGCGGGTCGATCCGGAGCAAGACGTCGCGCGCGCCCGTCAGCTCGTGCAGGAATTCCAGATCGACGTCGCCGACCCGGACGCCCTGAACCTCGTCATCTTCAAATCCGGCGCCCGGCACAAGTATCTCTCGGACACCGACCTGGCGGAGTACGACTACGGCGGCATGGCCTACGGGGGACAGCCCCGCGTCAAGGCCTTTACCGGGGAAGAGGCGTTCACCTCGGCCCTCATCAGCGTCACCCAGGCGAACTCGTCGCTGGTGTGGGTCACCAGCGGCCACGGCGAAAAATCGCTCGAGGGAGAGGACCCCTCAGGACTCTCCGATCTGAAGCGGGCACTGGAGCAACAGAACGTGTCGGTTCAGACCGTCACCGTGGCGGAGCGCCCCGCGATCGACCCGGAGGTCAAGTTGATCATCATCCCGGGACCGACGCGCCGGTTCCTGGAGTCCGAGGTGGCGCTGTTGGAGGCGTATCTCCAGGGAGGCGGGCGCCTCCTGCTCCTGATCGATCCGCTGGACGACTCCGGGCTTGACGGCCTCCTCGAACGCTGGGGCATCGTCCTGGGGCTCGACATCGTGGTGGATCCGTCGCGACAGCTTCCGTTTGTGTCGGCCGCTAACCTGCTCGTGACGACGTACACCCAGCACCCGATCGTCGAGAAGATGAAGACCTTCGTCACGCTCTACCCGCTGGCCCGCTCGGTGCGGCCGACCCAGCCGGTCCCCGAGGGCCTCTCCGTCCAACCCCTCGCCCTGACGACGGCGGACGGCTGGGGAGAAACGCAGACTGCGACAGAGGCCTTCGAGTTCACGAAAGAGACCGATCTGCCGGGACCGGTGTCGATTGCCGCCGCCGCCGAACGGGTCCAGCCGGCCCAGGAGGGCACGCTTCCGCTGCGCAGCCGCCTGGTGGTGGTGGGCGACTCGGACTTCGTCATCAACGCCCAGTTGAGCAACGCCGGCAACAAGGACATGGCGCTCGGCGCGATCCGCTGGCTGCTGGAGCAAGAACACCTGATCGGCATCGGCCCCAAGTCGATTGAGTCGATCAAGCTGCAACTGACGGGCGGGCAGCTCTTGGCGCTCTCCTGGTTCAGCTTCCTCGCCCTGCCCGCCGTCCTGGGGCTGCTCGGGGCGGTCGTGTGGTGGCTCCGGCGCACCTAGCGGTCAATAGTCCGTAGTCGATAGGAAGAACCGATGCGCCACTGGAAGACGACGACGGCCCTCCTCATTCTCACCGTGGGGATCGGCACCTACCTCTCGCGCTATGAGATCCGGCGGCCGTCGCCGGAGGAGCGCCAGCGGCTCTCGAAGGAAGTGCTCAACATCGCTCCGGACTCGGTGAGCCAGCTGTTGCTCGATCTGCCCGACGTCAAGCTCACCCTCACCCGCCAAGCGGACTCCTGGCGCGTGAGCCCCGCGAACGTCCGGGCGGATGACGATCTCGTCCATCGACTCCTGGACCAGTTGGCTCCCCTGACGGCTGAGCGCATCCTGTCGGGCTCTGCGGAGCGGCCCCTCGAGGCGAGCGCCTTCGGCCTGGATCCGGTCGTCGGACAGCTCACCGTCGTCGCCAATGGGACGCCCGCCACGCTGTTGCTGGGTGAAGCGACGCCGGTTCACAGCAACCGCTACGTCAAGGTCGCCACCCGCCCGGAGATCTTCGTCGTCCCGGACAGCCTCTTCGAGGCGGCCCAGCATCCCCCCGAGGCGTTCCGCGATCCGCTGCTCATCCGACTCGATAGCTGGCTGGTCGAGCGCCTCGCGGCGGTCTCCCCCGCGTCATCGTTCAGCCTGACGCGCGACCAGGGCACCTGGACGCTTGCCCTCAGCCCCGCGCAGCCGGGGCTGCCGGCCCTGACCGATCACGCGGATCGAGCCCAGGTCGAGGCGTTCCTGAGCCGCCTGCGGGCGCTGCGCATCACGCGGTTTGTGGACGACGCCCCGCAGGTCGAAGCGCTCTCCACGTGGGGGTTTGATCAGCCGTCTGCAGAGCTGACCATTCGGCTCCGGCAGGAGCCCCCCGCGTCGATCACGCTGTTCTTTGGCCGCCCGCTTCCTGACGACGCGGCGCTGGTCTACGCCAAACGCAGCGATGAGCCGTCGCTCTATGCCGTGGCGAAGGCCGACGTGGAGTCGCTGTGGAGCGACCCGTCGTCGCTGCGTGCCACCTCCTGCTTCGAGTTCTTCACGGGCCAGGTGACGAAGATCGAGGTAACGCGGGAAGGACGGCCCTGGACGATGGAGCGGACCGAGAGCGAATGGCGCGAAGCGGGTTCCGCGACGGCGTTGGACCGTTCGCGGGTCGACGACTGGCTCGGCGAGCTCGCCGGCCTCAAGGTCGCCGGCTTTGTGGATGAGGCATCCTCAGATCCAGCTCGCTATGGCGTGCAGCCGCCTGTGGGATCGATCGCCGCCTGGACGACGCCTGAGCAGCCGCCCCAACGCCTCCTGGTCGGCGCGCCGATCGAGGGATCCACGAATCGCTACGGCCAGATCGAAGGGCGCGAGGTCATTGTGCAGCTGCCCCAACAGGTCATGGAGCTCCTCGTCAGCCCCGAGCGCTTCCGAGTCGCAGCCGACGCCCCTGCAGGCCCGCCTGGGCTTCCCTCCCCCACGCCCCCCGTCCAGTAGATCCGTTATCGGAGACCGTCGAGTGACCAACAGAGTTCCCAGTGCGAACAGTCTCGTGACATCCAGAGAAGCGACGTGTGCAGGTTTCCTCGCACAGGCCAAAGCGAAGGGTCAGCGCACGTCACCCTTCATCAAGGAGGCCACCCAATTGTGGGAGATGCTTCGCAAATCTACTTCTGTTGATGACGTGATAACAGTCGTCCCTCTGAAGACGCTTGTAAGCGCCGTCGGATTTTCCGACAAGGCACAACGCTACTTCGCTGATCATGAGCTTCGAGAGAGTGTCCGTTCTGTGCTGAACACGATCAGAGAACAGGCGGACGATCATTTTCGTGAGGAACTCCTCTACCGGTACTTGCTCACGAGGGGTGACACGCTTGGCGGGAAGATGCGAAACATGACAGGCGCACTCGCTCAGGGGAAGTTTACGAGCGCCCTCGTCAAGGCCTTACGAAGCAGAGGTATCGCCGTCCAACATGAGCGGAGGGGAGACAAGATCACTCGTGTTTCATGGGATGAACGCCTGATACTGTTCGACCGAACACCGAGGCTGGTTGGGAAGAACATCGACGTCATTCTCCTGAAACGTATCGACCAAAGATCAGCTCGAGAGCTTCTCGAAGATCACTCCCGATATCTTGCCTGCGGAGAGCTGAAAGGAGGGATTGATCCGGCTGGCGCAGATGAGCACTGGAAAACGGCCAGGAGCGCTTTGGGCAGAATCCGTGAACGATTTCCCAAGAACTGCCCAAAACTGTTTTTTGCGGGTGCTGCCATCGTCCCTTCGATGGCCGATGAGCTGTTTCGTCAGCTTCAAACTGGTGAGTTGACGCGAGCAGCAAATCTCACCGTTGATGACCAAGTAGAGGAACTTGTTGCTTGGCTTGTGTCCTTGTAGGCGCTCTCCAGACATACACGCATTTCCGCAGTTCCTCGCGCCCATGCTCACCCATCTGCTGGCTGCTGTTCCCCTTGCCTTTCGGTAGAACCCAAATCGTCTCCACCTCGAAGCCTGCACACTCCGCAATCCGCGAGAGAATCAAGTCTACCGGAATAGGAATCCCTGCGTACCGGACGTTATCGTTCACCATGATGAAGGGCGCGCCAGGTTGTAATACCCTCGCGCACTCAAGTATGACAAGGGTCATTTCCCAAAAGTAGTTGCGCACCATGCGGGCTATTCCTGAGTTGTTCAATTGGTGTTCATCCCTCAAGTAGTCGAGGTGGTGACAAATGGCCGAGAGGAGCACTTGTTCATTAAAAATCTGTTTGCCCCTCTCAAAGTTTTGTACGCCTACCAAGTCAGCAAGACCGCCCTTCTCCCTGTTCTCAACTGTGCAGGAAAGCATCTGTTGTCGTAATTGGCGGATGCCGGCCTCATGAATGCCCAGCAAGGCCAGTTCAAGGGCATACGTCCTAGTGTAATCATAGCGATTACAGTAGGGCGGAGACGTCATCAGTACACTGAAAGAATTGGTCGGAAGCTTCGGAAGCTCCTCCAAGCAGGAGCCGCAGGCGACCTCTACCTGACCTGAAAGTTTTAGCCTTGAAGCATTGCCAAAGAGGTCGGGTGGGCTATCGAGGTCGTCTAGGATATGGACCAGCTTGTCCAGGATGGCAATATCGAAGTCTCGGATCAGGCCTTTGTTGAACAGTTTGGTGCCTTGACGTCTCCCTGACCTGTCATCCCAGCGGAGATATTGGCCGTCTTTCCTTGTGTAGCTGATCTCCTCAAGGATACTGAGAAGCGCCAACCGCAGGACAGATGCTGAGGCAGTATCACGAACATCGCTCAGGGCGCCGACGTATGACTTCAGACGACGCTCCGTCTTTTGAGGGAAAGCGCCTTCGGTAATTCTGAGATGTTGGAATGGAACCTGTCGGCCATTGGAAGTCTGCCAGGGTTTTTGCCCCACCCAGTTGCGCAGTGTACTGATCACCCGATCAGGGTGTTGAAGGGCTGCCTTCCTCGCTCGGATGATCTCACAGCCGACTGGCAGAAGCTCAATGCCCAGGGCATCCAACCCTCGCCCGCTCGCTGAGAAGAGAGTTGCCCCGCTGCCTGTGAACGGGTCAATGACCTTGCCGCTGCTAATACGCAATCGATCGAACACATAATTGACCAGAGTGGATGAGAAGCCCTCTTTGAACTTAAACCACCGATAGCCCGCTACTGTCTTGTTTGCTTGAAAGCTGACCAGCGCCCTTGTCAGGTCATAATTGACCTTGAGTTTCGGTCGAAAGTGATCTGTTAAAGCAGCGTCTTCCCGTCCGATCTGCTTCAGTTGATCCTGGCTCTTTTCGACGACTGCCAGCGTGCTCATGGAGTTGCCTGCCAAGACTTCCGCGGCCTCGTATTGCTCTGGTGGAGCAATTTTCTGATCTGATGCTCCAATAGAGGGCTGGGTTTGACGCGCCGATTGAGCCAGCGGTTGATGGTGATAAAGGAGACGCCGAGTGTCTTGGCAAGCTCTTGCTGTGTGAGCCGGTGTTCAAGTCGGTACAAGCGGAGGGATTCTATGAGGTCCATGTTAATCACCTTATATCATCTTGTTACATGAGAGTCAAGCGATTAAAACCCAACGGTAGTTCAACCTTGATGAACGTATGGGGGGCTGCCACACGTTGCGGCAACGCTATCGGGCGGCGCGCTCGTCGATCAACCGGCACGCCCGCACCAGCCGCTGCGCCACCGTCAGGTGCGCCAAGACCGCCAGCAACAGCAACGTCCACCAGAACAGATCACGTCCGAACGGCCGCCAGGGCATCACGGCGCTCGCCGCCAGCCCCACCAGGAAGAGGACCAGACGCTCGGTGCGTTCCATGAGATCGGGCCACTCGGCATTGGAGACCGCCACCTCCATGGCGGCCCGCGCCTTCGCGTAGCTGACGAGCAGCGATCCCGCCAGCACGAGGCTCGACAACAGCCAATAGCCGCTGACCCAGGCGGCGGCGATCAGCGCCATCGCCTCCACGTACCGGTCGCCCATCGCGTCGAGGTAGGCCCCCCGCTTCGTCACGCGGCCGCTCGCGCGGGCGACCGCGCCGTCGAGCCCGTCGAGGGAAGCCACCACCGTCATGGCCACGCAGAACGGCAGCACCGCTCGCATTCGGATGAACGCCACGCAGGCCACAAGGCCCAGGAGCGGCGCGGACAGCGTCACGGCGGAAGCGGGGATGCCGCTGCGGGCGATCCACGCGGCGACTGGATGGAGGAGCCGGTTGAACAGGGGCTTGTAGCGCGCGGCGAGCATGTCGTGGATCAGGCGTTCAGATCGCTCTCGTCCAACAGCTCAAGCTCGTCGATCCACTCCTCAGCTCCGCTTGAGGGATCGAGGTCGCCGCCCGGAGGCCATTCCTCAAGTTGTCCCAGCAGCTCCAGCGTCTGGGCGATCCACTGGCTATCGTCAATGGAGGAGGCCTCGGCCACCACGAGCGCGTCGAGCTCCTCCAGCGCTTCACGGAGCGATTCGTCGTCGTCGATGACAAGCGGTTCGGCCATCGCCTCACCCAGGCTCGCCAAGACGGCAGCGTCACGGACCACGCGTTGAGCAAGCCAGCGCTGGTGGATCGGTCCGACGAGGAGCGCCACTCCGGCGGCCGCGGTCGCCATGGCCAGCGCGAGGCGGGGCCATCCCACCACCTGCTGCTTGGCCCAGCGGGCCAATCCGTCGCGGGGCGCTGCAGACGGCCGCAGCGCTTCCACGCGGGCCATCACCTCAGCGGTATAGCGGGCCCGCTCGCCGTCGGACGGCTCGCGGAGCGGATGACGGGTCAGCCACCCCTGCAACCACGTCGTGAAACTCATCCCACCACCTGTCGGTGTCCCGCCAATCGGCGGGACGGCCAGCGAACAGGCGCTTGCGCTGCACCGCTGGCCAGGCGGCACGCCTCCCCCCACCTCATGCGAATCCGACGCATCTGAGCATCCACAGAAGTGCCGCCTCCGGCAGGTGGTGGGATCATTCCTGTTGCTCCTGTGTCAGCCACGGCCCCAGCGTGCGCCGGAGGCGCTCCGTGGCGCGGAAGAGGTGGGATTTCACCGTCCCGACGCGGCGGCGCATGACTGCGGCGGTCTCCTCCAGCGAACAGCCGTGGAGGTGGTGCGACACAAACGCGATGCGCTGTTGCATCGGCAGCCGCGCGATCTCACGGCTGAGCCGCCGCGCCAGCTCTCGTTGCGCAAGCTGCTCGGCGGGATCGGCGCCGGGATCCTCAGGATCCACGAAGAGCGACCCTTCGCTCTCCTCATCGGCGGCAGGTGAGCCGCCGATGCGCGCCGTCGCGACCGGCTCTCTGGCCCGACGTCGCCAGCGACTGCGACACTCGTTGATCACGATCCGGAAGAGCCATGTGGAGAAGGCCGCCTCGCCCCGAAACCGGCCCAGGGAGCGGTACGCCTTCAGGAACGCTTCCTGAGAGGTCTCCCTGGCGTCGTCGTCGTTTCCCAACAAGCTGAACGCCAGCCGGATCGCTCGGCCCTGGTATCGGTCCACCAACTCCGCGTAGCGGTCCGGCTGCCCATCCAGGACGGCGCGAATGATCCCCGACTCATCCGGCATCTACGACAAGGCTACCGTCGGTGCTCGCCACCCTGTCCCTTGCCGCGGCCGACGCCCTGCCCGTGGTCACGGACCCCGTGATCGACATGCGCCTTGTCCCGACGATGCTCCGGGTGACGCGCCGACCACTCAGGGTGGTTCGCCTTGAACCGCTCGACCGCTTCGGGGTGACTCTGCTTGAACTCCTCAAGCCGCTGCTGCCGCCACGTCTGCCGCTGCCGCATCAACGCCTCGTAGCGCTCCGGGTTGTGCTCCTTCATGTGCGCCAGCTTCTCCTGCACCTTGGCCCGGTGACGCTGCGTCAGCTCTCGAAACCGCTCAGGGTCGCGTTCCCGAAAGGATCTCAGGTACTCGCGCCGCTGCGCCTTGAGACGCTCCTTGGCCCACTGATGCGCTTCGGGGTCGGTCTCCTTCAGGCGCGCCATCCGCTGGCGCAGTTGCGCCTTGCGCTCCTGGACCGCCCGGTGGAACGCCTCAGGATCTTCCTCCTTCAGCCGTCGGAGGCGCTGGGCCTCCTCCACGACTGGGCCAGCCGTCGTCCCCGCCGGCGTACCCTCAACCACTTCAACCGGGTCGGCCGCTTCTCCCTGCTCGCGCTCGGCCCACGCGATCCCCTGCCACGTCCCGACAGCCCCCAACACCACAGCCCCGATCAGGGCTCCTCCGACACCACAGACCGTCTTCATCGCGGCATCCTCCTCTGTTCTCCTACCCTATTAGACGCCGCGTCCGCAAAAAGGGTTACCTGCTGATGCCGCCGCCTAGACAGCGCCGTCGCGCCGACCAGTCCGACGAATGCGCCTTCCGCCACGAGGAAGGCGATGAGGAGGGGCGGGACCGGGGTCGCATGCCCGCCGGCGTAGCTGTGCAGGCCCACCAAGTAGAAACTCACCCCGTAGTAGGTCATCAAGAGCAGGAGGAAGCCGCCGATGGTGCTCAGCGCCACCCCAATGCCATGCAGCCAACCGGCGAAGCGGCCGTGAAGAATCGCCAGGAACCACAGCAAGGTGATGAGCGCCCATGTCTCTTTCGGGTCCCACCCCCAGTAGCGCCCCCAGGAGGCGTTCGCCCACACCGCCCCCAGCATGATGCCGGCGGCCAAGAGCACGACGCCGGCCTGGATGGCGCGATACAGCACCGCATCCAGGAGGCGCAGCGTCGGATGCCCACCGCGCCGCGCCACGTACAGCCCGCCGTAGACGTGCGCCAGGCCGGTCGCCAACGTCAGCACGCCGTAACTGGCGACGATCGTCAGCACGTGGATCGTCAGCCAGAGGTGGCTGCGTAGCACCGCCACCACGGGGACGATGCTCGAATCAAGAGGGAGGACGTCCGCCAGCCAGAGAATGGCCCCCGCCAGGACCGCGGCCGCCGGCGCCACGGCGCGCGCCCGGTGGATCCGCTCCAACACCAACGCCAGCGCCACCGTGACGAACGGCAGCCAGAGCATCGTCTCATAGAAATTCGAGACCGGGGGACGCCCGCCGAGAATCACGCGCGTCAGGATGCCGAGCCCGTGGAGGAGCAACGCGAGCCACAGGGCTGTCCGGCCGAGGAGGACGACTCGCCGCCAGGCCCCCAGGCTGAAGACGAGCCCCAGCGCGGCGAGGAGGTAGAGCATCCGCGCCGCCTGAAACGGGCTGAGCCGGTTGTACCACACCTCCGCGCCAAGTCGCCACGGCGCGGGGTAGGCGGCCGGCTGAGCGCTCCTGAGCAGATCCGCCAGCGCATGGGCGGAGGCGCTGATGGCCTGCGGCTGATGCTCGCGCACCGCCGTCACGAAGGCGGTCCATGCGCTGCGCAACACCTCCTGCCGACCCTCAGGATAGCCTGCCGGCTGGAGGATGGGCAGCCAGGACTGGGTCGCCCCGCCTTTGGCGGGGGGAACAAGCTCCAGCCGCTGCTCGAAGACGCTGTTGAGCGACACGAACCGCTCGTACAGATCCATCGTCTCTTCCTCGCGCATCGACAGCTTCTCATCGCGCCGCTGCTTCTCGACGATCGGCGGCAGCAGCCGCATGAGGCGCCGGGTCTCGATGAGGCTGTTGTACGAGACGCGCGTGACGCCCCGCTCAAGCCCCAGCGCTTCCTGCAAGGGGCCGGACGGCACGTGGAGGATCGGCTCATCCTGCCACCGCTCCGGCTCCGCCGCCATGGAGAGAACCGTTGCCACCGGATCCTGATCGCGGAATCGAAAGCGGCCCGTGATGCGCTTGAGCGTCTCGCGGGCGAAGCTGTCGAAGGGCTTGTGGCGCCCCGCGTGCTGAATCGCCACGTGCCGCAGGGTGGCCAGCGCGTCAGGCGGGATGCGCTCAGCACTCGATGCCGCAGCAACAACAGGGGGCAAGGGGAAGGGGGCAAGGGGCAGGCAAGTCAAGAACGTCAGATAAACAATCAGATGGCATGCTGTTCCGAGCGCGGCTCGGCTGGACTGAGCAGCCCTCTCCCTCATGCGTGGCCCTGCGCGGCTGCGGACGCCAGCAGATGACGAAGGGTGCCCTCCAGCTCAGGATGGCGAAAGGCATAGGCGGTCGCTTGCAGCCGCGTGGGCATCACGCGAGTGCTGGCCAGCAACACCTCATCGGCCAGCTCCCCCAAGAGTAGGCGCAACAGCGGCGCGGGGGCCGGCAGCAGCGTCGGGCGCGAGAGGACGTGGCCGAGCGCCCGGGTGAAGTCTCGGTTGGTGACCGGCTGAGGCGACACCACATTCACCGGGCCCCGCAGGGCCTCCGTCGCCAGCGCGTGATGGATCGCGCCCAGCAGATCCTCCAGCGACACCCAGCTCATGTACTGGCGGCCATCGCCCAGCGGTCCGCCGAGGCCCAGCCTGAAGGGGGGAAGCATCTTGGCCAGCGCCCCGCCGGCGGGGCTCAGCACCATCCCGAATCGCAGGTGGACCACGCGAACCCCTCGCTGCGCGGCGGAGGCACTCGCCCCCTCCCACTCCCGGCACACCGTCGACAGGAAGCCGGCGCCGGCCGGGCTGTCTTCTGTCAACACCTCATCTCCCCGGTCGCCGTAGTAGCCGATCGCCGAGGCGCACAGGAGCGCGCGGGGCGGCGTCGTGAGCGTCGCCAGCGCCTCGCACAGCGTCCGCGTGCCGCGGACGCGGCTGTCGCGAATGAGCGACTTCCTGCGCGGGGTCCACCTCCCAGAGACGATGCTCGCCCCTGCCAGATGCACCACCGCGTCGATCGCCTGCAGCCTTGCGAGATCGACGGCGCCGGTCGCCGGGTCCCACGCCGCCTCGTTCGCTCCAGACGGCCGGCTGGAGCGGATGAGCCGCGTGACGCGATGGCCGCTCGCCCGCAGCGACGCCACCAAGGCCGAGCCGATGAACCCGTGCGACCCACTCACCAAGATCTCCATGTCCACAGCATAACAGAACCCCACGACGTTGGAAAGCACGGCTGGTGGTATACTATCTGCGGAATGGCGTCTGAACTGATCCACCTCAGCGGCCACATCATCGACTCGCTCATCCTGCCGAAGGTGCTCGATGAGATCATGGATCTCAACGGGACGTTCGAGATCCTCGACATCGCCATCGGCAAGCGCAAGACCGACACCTCCATGGTGCGCCTGCGGGTCCAGGCCGCCTCGCCGCGCCGGCTCGACCACATCCTCCGTCGGCTCGCCCGGCTGGGGGCGGCCCCGCTGCACCTGACGGACGCCCGCCTTGAGCGCGCCCCCAAAGACGGGGTCTTCCCGGACGCGTTCTACTCGACGACGAACCTCCCCACCGAGGTCCGCATCAGGGGCCGCTGGCGGAAGGTGTCAGGCATCGAGATGGACTGCGGCATTGTCGTCAATCCGCGCACCGGTAAGGCCCGGTGCACGCCGATGGCCTCCATCCGCCGGGGGGATCGGGTGGTGTGCGGCGCGGAAGGCGTCAAGGTCACCCCCCTGGAGCGGGCGCGGCGCGCCGAGGTGTTCCAGTTCATGGGCAGCGCGGTCTCCTCGGAAAAACCCAAGGCCCAGCTCATCCAACGACTCGCAGAAGAGATGCGCGCGATCAAGCGCGCGGGCCGGAAGATCCTGGTCGTCGCCGGCCCGGCCCTCATCCACACGGGCGGCGGGCCGTCCCTGGAGCGGCTCATCAAGGCCGGGTTCGTCCACGTCCTGTTCGCCGGCAACGGGCTGGCGGCGCACGACATCGAATCCGCGCTCTACGGCACCTCGCTCGGCATCCGCCTGGACCGGGGGATTGCGGTCCTCGACGGGCACGACCACCACATGCGGGCGATCAACGCGATCCGGCGCGTGGGGGGCATCCGTCAGGCGGTGCGGCGGGGCCTCCTCACGAGAGGGGTCATGCACGCCTGCGTCATGCGCCGGGTGCCGTTTGTGCTCGGCGGCTCCGTGCGGGACGACGGCCCACTGCCCGACGTCCTTACGGACACGCTCAAGGCCCAGGAGGCGATGCGCCGGCACCTCCGCGACGTGGGGCTTGCGCTCATGATGGCCTCGACGCTCCACGCCATCGCGACGGGCAACATGCTGCCCGCCACCGTCAAGACGGTCTGCGTCGATATCAATCCCGCCGTCGTCACCAAGCTCGCCGACCGCGGCACCTTTCAGGGCATCGGCATCGTCTCGGACACCGCCTCATTCCTGCGGGAGTTGTGTCTTGCCCTCAAGCTTGTTGCTCGTTAAACCCCCATGTCTCGTCCACAGTCCACAGTCAATAGTCCACAGCCAATTCCGCAATCCGCAATCCGCATTCCGCAATCGTTTTTAATGTGTCGTCCGACGCACTACACCATCGCCTACGAGATCAACCCGTGGATGAGCCGGAGGCGTCAGGTCGCGCCCCGGCGGGCCATGGCGCAGTGGCAGGCGCTGCACGGGCTGCTCACCGAACGGCTCAAGGTGGCGGTCGCGCTGTTGCCGCCCGTCAACGGATTGCCCGACCTGCCCTTCACCGCCAACGCGGGGCTGGTGGCGGGCCGCACGTTCATCCGCAGCAATTTCCGGCATCCAGAGCGTCAAGGGGAAGAGCCGGTGACCGAGCGCTATTTCAAGCGCCTGGGCTTGCGCGTGGTGACACTGCCCAGGTCGTTTAACTTCGAGGGTGAGGGGGACGCGCTGTGGTGCGGGGAGAACCTCTTCCTGGGCTTTCGGTTTCGCTCAGACGCCACCACCCATGAGCATCTGGCACGGATCTTGCACTGCCGGGCGCTGCCACTGGAGCTTATCGACAAGCGTTTTTATCATCTTGACACCTGTTTTTGCCCACTCAATGCGGAAACCGCTTTATGGTTTCCGCATGCGTTCGACCGCTACGGGCGTCGGGTCATCGAGCGGTATGTCCGAGAGCCGATTGCCGTCTCAGAAGCCGATGCCCTGAAGTTCTGCTGCAACGTCATCGTGGCCAGCCGTTCGATCGTGCTCCACCGGGGAATTTCCACGAGGCTCACCAAGACGTTGGCGAAGAGGGGCTTTGACGTCCACGAGCTGGACCTGTCGGAATTCCTCAAAGCCGGCGGCTCCGCGAAGTGCCTAGCCCTGCGCTTGACATAGGGGGTAATTTTAGTCTATAATTTAGTCTAGAAATAGGAGGGCCGATGAAGTTTGTCAGTATCAGCGAGTTGAAGCAGGATACGTCAGGTGTCGTCCGCGAAGTCAAGCGCAATGGCCCGGTCGTGGTCGTGCGGCACGGCAAGCCGTGCGCCGCGGTGATCCGGATCTCCCCCGACGAGCTGGATCAGTTGCTCTTCGAGGACAGCGCGCTGGTCAAGCAGGCAGTCGAAGAAGCGTTGGATGACATGCGGCACAAGCGCCACGTCACGTTGAAGGACTACCTGCGTGGCAAGCGAAGTCCCTGAACATCTGTGGCTCGTTCGTCGGGCCCAACGCGACCTCGACCGCATTCCTCCTGTTGAGCGAGAACGACTCCTTGAAGACCTGAGTCGATTGGCTCATAGGACCCTCCCTGGAGAGATTAAACCGATTGCCTCGCTTCCAGGAAAACCGCTTCAAGCCGACGCTGGACGTTTTCGTATCCTCCACCTTTGGCAAGGTAAGACGCTCGTGATCTTGACGATCTTTGCTCGCCCTCGCCAACATGAGGTCTTTCGCAGCCTGCGCAAAGGCCTGCCTCTCTCCTAACCGGCTTTAGAATTCCTCAAAGCTATTGACCAACAACCGATGCGCCGGACAACAACAATCTTCTCCACGGTTGTCACTGGAACAGAGTGGGCCCAGATCGGCCCATCGCTCTGCCATCGTAACTTTCCAGGAAGTATCTGGTCACAGTACTCCCTTAAACACCCCACCTCCAGGTTCTCCCATGTCCAATCCTCTGAAAGGTCGCAAACCAAGACCTCAGCTCCCTTCTTCGTTACATCTTCAAGTCGGTCCTCAAGCCACCTGCCAATCTTGCCTGGATCATCTGGCACCCCATCTTCTAATGGGGAATAGACGTTCACTGGATCGGCCTTCGGTACCGGATTATAACGACGGAGGATGGAGCAAGATGGATCTGGCACCTGTGATCGTTCGGGGAAACACCAACACTTTACCTCTGCGTAGACGAACTTGGTCCTGTCTCCACTGCGCGACAACACGAGGTCGCAATCATCGTTGCCTGAAGCGCTGGGGGCTTTCCCATCGAAGTCTACGAATTGATACCCAAAGAATCTTGTTAAGGCATACAGCGCTCGGAACTCGAGCCGAGCAGCTTTCCACTCACTCTCATACCGCCTATGCTGGAAGATATCGCTCGACGTATCCGGTCTTTTCTCACTCAACTTCTTCAACTTGCGTTGGACGGATTGATGGGTCGGGTAAGTTTGCACCGCGTAGGAGAGGTAGCGCCAAGCGTCCCAACCCGTATCGTGGGCATCGAGCATCGCATCCAGGTAGCCCAAGCGAACGGGTGTGATTCGGTGATCCTTGAGGTACGCGACGAGTGCCGAACGATCTCGGTCGGTAGCGTTCCGGTGATCGCGAGAAATCCATTCGGCCATTCTGTGGATGCTCAAAAATGACCTGGGGACGTTTCGCTTTTCTATCGCCCTCGAAAGAAAAGCGCGACGTCCCCGCGTTGCTTACCGCGACTTCTACCGCGCGTAGTAGTCCGGCTCGTTGCCGGGCTTCCACTTGATGTTGCAGCCGATGCTGGGCTGCTGATTCGGGTTGACCGGCTTGCCAGCCAGCACGGCGTTAATCACCGCGCGCAGATCCCGTCCGGTCAGCGGCTTGCCGTTGCCTGGGCGGCTGTCGTCCAGCTGGCCGCGGTAGACCAACTTCCTGCCGGCGTCGAAGAGAAAGAAGTCCGGCGTGCAGGCGGCGGTATAGGCGATTGCGGTCTGCTGCGTGTCGTCATAGCAGAACGGAAAGGCAAAGCCCAACTCCTGGGCCATCGCCTTGAGCTGCTCGGGGGCGTCGTCCGGATAGGCCGACGCGTCGTTGGCGCTGATCGCCACGATCCCGACGTCCTTGGCCGCGTAGTCGCGCCCGAGGCGCGCCAGCTCCTCGCGAACATGCACCACGTAGGGGCAGTGCCGGCAGATGAACATCACCAGCAGCGCCCGCTTGCCCGCGAAGGTCGCCGGCGACACCGTCTTGCCGCTGACCACGTCGGGCAATCGAAAATCCGGCGCCTTCGTTCCGAGAGCCAACATCGTAGATTGGGTCAACGCCATCGGTCAGCCTCCGGCGCTCACGAGCTGATCGATCTTGGCCGCAACGATAAAATCGTTCTCGGAGAGGCCCCCGATGGCGTGCGTGGACAGCTCGATGGTCAGCCGCCGGTAGCCGGTGAGGTGGAGGTCCGGGTGGTGGTCTTCCGCTTCGGCAATCGGCGCGATGCGCTGGATGAGCTGCACCGCATCGATGAAATCCTTGCACTTCAGCGCTTTTCGCAGGCGCTTTCCCTCAACCAGCTCCCATCCGCGCAGATCCCCCAGCAGCGCCTGCGCCGCGGAAAGCGGCAGCGGCTCGGTTCCTTGTTCACACGGTTGGCACTTCCGCTGAAGAAGTGGGACGCTCATCCCCGCGGACGCTCCACGGTGACGAGCCGGTAGTGCGCCGCGCCTCTGGGCAGGGTCAGCGTCACCTGCTCCCCCGGCTTCTTTCCGAGGAGCGCTTTTCCGAGCGGTGAGGCGATCGACAGCGTGCCGTGCTGGGGATCGGCCTCCTCGTCCCCGACGAGCAGATAGCCGAAGCGCTCCTTCGTCTGCGCATCCTCCAGCGTCACCTGCACGCCAACCCGCGCTTCCCCCGCCTTCACCTCCAGCCCGTCGATGAGGCGGACGTGGGTGAGCTTCTCATCGAGCTCAACGAGCCGCTTGGCAACGTGCTGCAGCCGCTCGCGGGCCGCGTGGTACTCGCTGTTTTCCCGCAGGTCGCCCATCGCGGCGGCCCTGCTGACTTCCTCGGTCAGCTCGCGCTTCTGCCGCAGCAGCCCTTTCTGCTCCGCGTGGAGCTTCTCGAGGCCCGCCTTCGTGAGATAGGTCTCGCCCATCCTCCGTCAGCTTACCCTGAGCTCCACAACGTGGTCGCGGCGGCCCCGTTGATTAATTCCCTCGCTCATACCAGAACTCGCAGTCCTTTTCCTCATGCTCTCCCACGCAACTGAAGCGAAACTGCGTGTAATTTCCATGACCCGCTTGACAGCAGAGGCCTGACTCTGTCGGCTCGCCACCAGGATGGAGGGTCACTGTTTGTGATCCGTCAGGACATTCGATCGTGACCGTGAGAGGACAGTTAAATGCCTCACTCGCACTCCTGGGCACTCCAACTTGGAGGCATCGGTTTCGTCTGGCGCTGATCGTTTGCGTCTCGCCGCAATTTAATCTTGCTTCCTGTCGCAACTCTGCGCCGCGGAACAGCACCCCTGGGGCCCCTCCGACGGCTTGCCCCCTGCCGACAGCGCACCCGGCCATCATGAGCCCCATCACCCCTACGAGAAGAAACCTCAGCCTATCCTCGCGAACGCGCATCGCTGCTCCTTGTTTATTTCTTCCAGGTGGTCTGGCTGGCCAACTGCTCTTGGCCAGCCTGCGGTTGGGCGGTGGGCGAGGCCTGCGCCTGCGTCGCCGACGGCTCGGCGACAGGAAGCTGCGGTTCCCACATCGATGCGGACTCCCCCTCCGCTGAGGACAGCGGTGCCTGAGCCGCGACCGACGAACCACCGACCGCCAGGCAGTCCTCATACGAATCCGACACGGGAAAGCCGTTGAACCCTGGGACCCAGAACGTCACCACATCCACCACGCCTGAACCAAGACGAAGGACGCTGCAGCCCGTTCCCTTGGCGATGCCCGTCAACGTCCCGACGAGCGGGGGGCCGTTCTTCGTCCCATTCACCGTATTGACAATCACGTCCACAAAACAGGTGGCGGCATTCAAGAGGCCCCGCCCGATCATCCCGCCGGCCTTCCGGCCATACTGCGTTGATTCCGCCGCGTCGTGGACCGACGTGCGCGCCGCCCACGCGGGTCCACCCCACAGCCCCACCGACATCACGACAATCCCCAGGATCAAACGCATGCACCCCTCCTCTGTTGACGACCACTTGGTCAGTCTAACGCGAACGCCCCAACGTGTCAACCCAATGTACTCGTCGGTAGTGTCTCAGTTTGCCCTGTAAATAGTTTGCTCCACCAAGTCCAAAATATCCTCTAGCTCCCACAGTTTCTTCGTCACCCCTGCTGCCATCGCTGGCGTGACTCGCAGAGTCTTGTGAATCCGCACGAAGTTGTAGTGCATGAAGTGGGGTGCCACTGCCGCTTTTAGATTCTGCACCTTCTTGGAGAACGCGTTTGTCAGCCGCGTAAATCGCCGCATCTGCATCCGCATGGTGAGATTTTGCCGTTCCGCAAAGCTCGTTGAAACGTGCTTGGGATCAGGATTGTCCTGGATTCGTACCCCCTGAGCCGCAAGGCATACGGCAGGGCTATACCGCACATCTTGGAGTTGGGGCTCGTTGCCATAGATTTTGACGAACATGAAGTAGTCCACTTCCGAGCCAAACGCTCCCTCGATGGCCTCTAGGTAGGTCTTGTGTCCGTCCGTCGTGATCTGCACCCTGTGCTTAAGGCGGTTCGCCAGGTCGCCCATGAAGGCTTGGGTGGTGGTCAGATTGCGTTCGGCCACGAGCCAACACGGAACCAGTTTGGTGTCCGCACAGATCGCCGTCCACGTCCAGACGTTGCCATAGCTGAACTTTCCCTGCTTCTTCTTCGGGACGTTCTTTTCTTTGGCGTAGCAGAAGCTCAAAATTTCATCACATTGAATCCAGGTGGCAGATTGCGGAGTGTCTTGTCCTGATATTCCCCACTCACACGGCCTACGTCAGCTAGGAGACGTAGCACCGTACCCTTCGCCACCCCTGTCATGCGGCAGGTGGCGCGGATGGAGTTACCCTCAACGAGGGCGTTAATGACTTGGGTTTGTCGCTTCCGATCCAGCCTGTTCATGGTGTTATTATACTTGAGCGCTCAAGCATTTGTCAACAAAAATTCTCCCGACCCGAAACTCCCTTACGACGGGAAGCCAGACCGGGAACTACTTAAGCCAGGACTTTCTCCAGAGCGCGCCCGACGGCTTGCTCTCGTTGCGCGATGCTTGGAATGGTGCCTTTAGAATCCTCAATGGTGTCCTTCATTTTCTTGATAAGTACCCCAAGCCGGACTGCATTTACATTGTTTTTGTGGAAGTTCAAAATACGAAACCCTGTCGGAAGGTTCGTAAAGAGTCCTACTTCAAGCAGGAGAACATCATCCACTTCTACACAGTAGGAGGGCTCTCCCGTCTTGAAGGTGACGTAGTAAACGTCATCTTCTTGATCATAGGTTTCGGAGAAATCGACATTCATCTGCCCCTTGACGCCGCTTTTCATGCTACGGCCCTCCTGCCTTGTACACCTTACACCCCGCTTTTGGCTCCCTCGTGGGATAGATGGTGCAAGCCCGCTGGGTTGCTGTGTCAATAATGACTGCCATCAACTTACACGGCAGCGGTCCTTCGGCCTTGTCTGTGACTTTGAATGTCTCGAAATGTTTGTAATAAATAAATTGGGTCGTAATGTGCTTGTGATGCACTACGAGATCGGGCACAATCAACGTCGTGGGAACCTTCTCTCCATTGTATCTGTAAAAGGACCGTTCAGGTTCCGAGCAGATTTCGTCCCATTTCTTCTTGGAGAGCGTAACGTCTCCGTGGTACTTCGTGGGAAAAACTGCTCGACCGTTGGGGTCAAAGGAGATGTCAGCCAACTAGTCACCTTATAGTTTACCTGTTTGCCTGACTCCCCTTCAAGAGCGGAAGGCAGATTATACCACACCTTATGATTGTGAAGCGGGGGTTTTTACCTGTGATACTTCCAACGAAACCGTGCTGCTTTTAGAGCAATCCGCTGTCTCTGTTTCGAGGTCAGCTTCGAGGCTCTTGCCTTCCCACCCTTCAACCCCCCAAGCCTTCCAAGCGCAACGGCAGCTGGGTTCTTCCCTGTTAAGGGAGGAGTCGGCTGACCGGTGGTCGCAGCGACAATCCAAGCGGCGGCTTGGTTAGGATCAACGGGGGATTTCTTGCTTGAGCGCTTTGGCATACAGCTAGTATGCCACAATCGCTGGGGAAGACAAGGAAATTTTTACGTGTCGAGCTTGTCGAGGTGCAGGCCGAACTCGACGGGGTCGATCCTGAGTGTACGGCAGACCGAGCGGAGCACCTGAAGCTGGACAATCTCTCCCTCTTCGGCGAATCGCAGGGAGTGGTAATAGGGCTTGCCGTCCACGACGCGCTTTAGGTAGACGAGGGTCCTGGCTTTTCCGTCCAAGTCCACGATCTTCGTTTCGATGCTCACGCCGTGTCCCGACAGCTGTTCCAAGAACACTTCGTACTTGGGACAGGGCACGAACGGATACGCCATCGTCGGACTAAAAGATTGCCATCTCCGCCTGTTGCGGAACTGGATGGCTAGTCAGCACTGAGAGCTTGAAGTCCAACTTACTGGCCAGCATACCGAGCTTGCTGGCGTTGTGCCAAAAGTGCTCGTAGGACTGCGGCGCTGGCTCTAGGTTGCTAAATGGAATGTCGCCGTACTCGTTCGCGAGGATCACATGGTCGAGCACAACGTCTTTAAAGCGCTGGCCAACCTCTTCCACACTCCTACCTTGGACGGCGATGTCGTATTCCAGGCACTGAGCCACGAGGTAGTCTCGCTCCCGCATGATCAGGATACGAACAGTCTTTCCGATTTCGCGTACTTGCCCATTTTGCATGGTGGCCTCCATTGGGACAGTAATTTTAGCCCTGATAGTACTGACCTTCCCCCGTTCATTGGGCCACTGGCAAGTAGAGGTTTTGGGTGGTAGATGGTGACTGATGCATGCTCCTGACGAACTCGGCTGGCGTAAG
>JAUYPJ010000069.1 GCA_030697665.1 Candidatus Omnitrophota bacterium | reverse complement strand
AGATTGATCGACTCCGTCGTGTTGCGGGTGAACACGATGCTGCGCGGGCCCGCCGGCGACTTGATGAAGCGGGCGATCTTCGCGCGGGACTCCTCGTAGGCGGCCGTCGCCTCTTCGGCCAGCTTGTGCAGGCCCCGGTGGATGTTCGCGTTGTAGTTCTCGTAATAGTCGACGAGCGCGTCGATGACGGCGCGCGGCTTCTGCGTCGTCGCCGCGTTGTCGAGATAGACCAGGGGCTTGTCATGAACCTTGCGGTCCAAGATCGGGAAATCTTGTCGAATGCGCTGGACGTCCAGCATCTTCATGCCACGCTGACCTTGATACTCTCGCCCTCGATCTGCACCGGATACGACTTAATGGGAACTGCCGCGGGAAGACACAGCACCTTTCCCGTCTTCACATCAAACCGCGCGCCGTGGCGCGGGCATTCAATGGCGTCGCCGTCGAGCCAGCCGTCGGCCAGCGACCCGTCATCGTGCGTGCAGGTGTCATCGATGGCGAAGAAGCCATCTGCCGTATGGCAGATCAGCAGCGCTTTCCCTTCCACCATCACCGACTTGAACTGCCCTATGGGAATCTCACTCGCTTTGGCCACAGTAATTAGTTGGTTCATTCCGAATTCCGCATTCCGAATTCCGCATTCCCTGGCCCCTCGTCGTGGAGGCTGCCCTCAATCTCCTGCCGCAGCCGCTCCTGGAGCGGCTCAAACGGCACCTGCTGGATGATTGGCTCCACAAATCCCATCACCACCAGCCGCTCGGCCATCGGCCGCGGCACGCCGCGCGACATGAGGTAAAACGTCATCTCCTCATCAATCGGCCCGATGGAGGCGCCGTGCTTGCACTGCACGTCATCCGCGAGAATCTCCAGCATCGGGATTGTCTCCGCCTGCGCGGTGTTGCTCAACAGCAAATTGTGGTTCGACTGATAGGCGTTGGTTTGCTTGGCCTGCTTGGCAATCCGAATGAGGCCGGTGTAGACCATGCGGCTTGCGTCCTGGAGCGCGGCCCGAAACTGCAAATCGGACGTGGTGTGGGGCGCCTGGTGGTCCTGCAGGGTGTGCTGGTCGATGTGCTGTTGGTGATGGCCGAAGACAAAGCCGTAGAGCTGGCTGGAGGCGTTGGGCCCGATGAACTTCGTCACGATGTGCGCCTTGGAGAGCGCAGCCCCGAGGTTAATGTTCGCCATCGTCAGTGACGCCCCCTCCGCGAGGGTCGCGCGCTGGAGGAGAAACTCGCGGGCGTTCGGGCCCCAGCGCTGGAGCCGCACGTAATGGACCTTGGCATGCGGCTCAATGACCAGCTCAATGCGGGCATTGATCAGATGCGGAGCGGCGGCTGTTGGCTCCATGCTGACGTACTCATCGATCAGCGTGATGGAACTGCCGGCCCCCACCGTGATGACGGTCAGCGGAAACACCGCCTGCTGGGCCGAGGCACAGATGAGGTGCACCAGGCGGACCGGCTGCGCGATGGACATCTCCTTGGGCACCTGGATCAGCACGTCGTCGTGGTGGAAGGCGTCGTTGAGGGTTGAGAGCTTCTGCTCAGCCGGCGTCATCCCGTCCGCTTCCAACACCTGCCGGAGCGGGTCCGCCTGGCGCTTGAGCGCCTGCGAGAAGTCCTCAATGGTCAGCCCAGGCACGCGAGGCTCATGCAACCACGAACCGTTGACGCGCACCGCAAGCGCCTCAGTGCCCAGCGGTTTGGTGAGTTCGGCAAGTCGCGCGTCGGTGAGGGGGATGGATTGTTGGAGGGTCGGTTCGGCCGGCACGAATCCTTTGGAGGGGTCGAGCAGCGACACGTCGGTGCGGCGCCAGATGTCGTCGCTCGCGTGCGGCCATGGAAGCTCGCGGTGCTTGGCCCATGCGGTGCGGCGCAAATCGGTGAGCCAAGACGGCTCCTTCAACCGTTTCGCGAGTTCGTCGATTGTGTCGCTGCTGAATGCGTCCGACATCTGTGCGTTCTCCGGTTAGCCGGTTAACCAGTTAGCCGGTTCACCCTTCACCACCTTGACGAGGCAAACCGGCTAACAGGCGAACTGGCCAACAGGCTAACTGATTAACCCACCGCGCCTTCCATCTCCAGCTGGACGAGCCGATTGAGCTCGACCGAATACTCCAGCGGCAGCTGCTTGACGAAGGGCTCGATGAAGCCGTTGACGATCATCATCATGGCCTCGGCCTCCTTGAGGCCGCGGCTCATGGCATAGAAGAGCTGCTCATCGCCGATCTTTGACACCGTCGCCTCGTGGCCGATCTGCACCCGCTTCTCGTCAATCTCCATCGTCGGGTAGGTGTCCGAACGCGACTCCGGGTTGAGCAGCAGCGCGTCACAGCGCACGGTTGACTTCGAGTTGGTCGCACCTGGATAGACCTTCACAAGCCCGCGGTAGCTGGTACGACCGGTGCCCTTGGAGATGGACTTCGACGTGATGACCGAGTGGGTATCGGGAGCTGCGTGGATCATCTTCGCCCCGGCATCCTGGTGCTGGCCGTCGCCGGCGAAGGCGACCGACAGGACCTCGCCGCGCGCGCCCCGGCCCACGAGGTACACGCCGGGGTATTTCATCGTCAACTTCGAGCCGAGGTTGCCGTCGAGCCACTCGACGGTCGCGTCCTCGTACGCAACAGCGCGCTTGGTCACGAGGTTGTAGACGTTCTTCGACCAGTTCTGGATCGTCACGTAGCGGATCTTCGCGTGCGGCATCGCGATGAGCTCCACGACCGCCGAGTGCAGCGAATCGGAGGAATAGACCGGGGCCGTGCAACCTTCGATGTACGTCACCTCAGCCCCTTCATCGGCAATGATGAGCGTGCGCTCGAACTGGCCCATGTTCTTGGCGTTGATGCGGAAGTACGCCTGCAGCGGCATCGCCACCTTGACGCCCTTGGGGACATAGATGAAGCTGCCGCCCGACCAGACCGACGTGTTGAGCGCGGCGAACTTGTTGTCGGCTGGCGGGATGATCGTGCCGAAGTATCGCTTCACCATCTCCGGCTGCTCCTTCAGTGCCGTATCCATGTCGAGGAAGATGACGCCCTGCTTCGCGAGGTCCTCGTGCATGGAGTGGTACACGGACTCGGATTCATACTGGGCGCTGACGCCGGCAAGAAACTTGCGCTCCGCCTCCGGAATGCCCAGGCGGTCGAACGTCTCCTTGATCTCCGCCGGCACCTCATCCCACGTCTCGCCCTTCTTCTCCGTGGACTTGAGGTAGTAGTAGATATTGTCGAACTTGATGCTGTTGAGCAGCTCCGTGTTGGCCCACGTCGGCATCGGCTTGGCGAGGAAATGGCGGTAGCCGCGCAGGCGAAACTCGAGCATCCACTTCGGCTCACCTTTCATGCCGGAGATCTGCTTCACCTTCGTCTCATCAAGACCCGGCTCGGCCTTGAAGACCGCATGCTCCGGCATGTGGAAGCCGTAGAGTTTCTCGTAGTCTTCGTTAATGTTCACCTGTGGCTTCGTGGTCATCACCCTGCTCCTATGCTGACACCGGTTCTGCAAGCGCCCGGAACCCTTCGTAGCCTTTGGCTTCCAGCTCGTGCGCAAGCGTGGGCCCTCCTGAGCGCACCACCCGGCCGTCCACGAGCACGTGGACGACGTCCGGGGTGATGTAATTGAGGAGGCGCTGGTAGTGCGTGATCAAGAGAATCCCGCGCGACGGGCTGCGCTGGCTGTTGATGCCGGCGGCGACCGTTTTGAGCGCGTCGATGTCAAGGCCGGAATCCGTTTCATCCAGCACGGCCAACTGCGGCTGCAACACCGCCATCTGGAGGATCTCCAGGCGTTTCTTTTCGCCGCCGGAAAACCCATCGTTGACGTAACGGTTCATGAAGGAGTCCGGAATGCCGAGCGCTTTGAGCTGCGTCTTGACCGTCTGGCGGAATTCCTTGACCGGCACATCCTGCCCGCGGACTCCGCGCAACGCCGCCCGAAGGAAATTGGCGATCGTGACCCCGGGAATCGCCGTCGGGTACTGAAACGCGAGGAAGATTCCCGCCGAAGCCCGCTCGTTGGGAGGGAGCTCCTTGATCTCTTTTCCTTGATAGCGAATGGTGCCGGACGTCACCTGGTACTTCGGGTGTCCCATGAGACAAAATGAGAGGGTACTCTTGCCGGAGCCGTTGGGCCCCATGAGCGCCTGGACCTCGCCGGCGTTGACCGTCAGGGTCAAGCCCTTGAGGATCTCCTTGCCCTCAACCGACACGTGCAAGTTGTCCACGACAAGCAATGGTGTTGGCATCTCTGACTCTTTCGTCACCTTTGTATGGTGCCGTTCATCCGCCTGGCCAAGCGCTCCGCGACATTGTACTCCTTATCCATAACGCTCTCCAGCGTTGTCTGGTCTAGAAAGCTTTGGATATACGTGGTCAGCCCGGACCACACCGAACGGATGCCGCAGTCGCTGAAATGCACGCACGCATCCCTCTGGCCGGTGAAGCTGGTGCAAATATGATTCGTGGATTCCATCGTCCCCATCGCCCGCACCACTTCGCCAAGCGTAATGGACGTCGCCGGACGGTTCAAGAGGTAGCCGCCCTTCATGCCGCGGACGCTGTGCACGAGGCCCGCTTTGGCCAGCAGGCGCAGGAGCTTCTCCACGTTGGCGCTGGAGAGCCCCTCTTTAGCGGCGATCTCCTTGACGCTCACCAACTGCCCTTGCGGGGTGCGCGCCAGCTGGAGCAGACACCGTAAGCCATATTCTTCCTGCGCCGTGATTTTCATCGTACTTTCAAGTCTAGTCTAATATGACTTTTTTGTCAACTATTATCCCCTGAAAAATGCACACAAGTGGATCGGTGCTGTCGGGCCGCAGCCGCTAGTTGACTCGGAGAACCAGCGTCTGGGTAGCCTGGCTCAAGCCGTCGTCTGCGGTGAACCGGAGGGTAAAGCTAGCACCCCGATTCGCTTCCGTCGGGGTCCAGTCGAAGAACCCCCGCGCCAAGAGCTCCCCATCTCGGATCACGGTATCCGTGGTGAAGTGCGCCTGCACCGGCAGCCCGCTGGCCGTGAGGCTGGGCAAAGGCCCGTCGTCAGGATCGTCTGCGACGAGGTAGAACCGCAGGATCGTCCCGGCGCTGACTCTCAGGGGTCTGGTCGGGCTGTTCGCGGGGGGCCAGTCCGCCGTGCCGAAGGCGAGAGCAACCCCAAAGATGTCATTGAACAAGTCGATGACTCCGTCGGCGTTTAGGTCGTACGAGACCTGGTAGGTCGGATCCCCAACGAAGCTGCCGAAGGCGCCCGCGACCGCAAAGATATCGTTGAACAGGTCGACCACGCCGTCATCCGTGACGTCGGGATCGAGCAGCTGGAGCGCGGGCGGGGCGTTGACCACAATCTCCACCACCGTCGAGCGCTGACTCTCATTCTGAGGCTGTGCGTGATCTACTGCTGTCAGGTAATACTGGTAGGCCCCCGCAGCCAGGCCGCCGTCCACCCACATCGCCTGCACCACCAACGCCTCATTGCGCAGGGTCCAGGTGACTCCGCCGTCCTCGCTGCGGTAGATGCGATAGCCCACCACGTCCGACTCCGGGCTGGCCTTCCAGGTCAGTACCGCCGACTGGTCTTCAACGCTCACCTGCAGTCCCTGGGGCGGCGACGGGACGAACTCGTCGCCGAGGAAGGCGATGTCGTCGATGTAGATGGTTCCGCCACCCGGACTCCCGTTCGTGAAGGAGAGGTTATCGAGTTCGGTCATCCGCACCCCACGCTCCGCAAAGTCTCGAAGCGGCACGCGCACCTCGGTCCACTGGGTCGTGATGTTTCCAACCGGATGGTATGAGGCAATCGGCAGCTTCACCTCGACGGCTTGCAGCGGCTGACCGATGCGATCGATGACGCGGTCCTTTAAGCCGACGCTGTACGCTTCCCCGCCTTGCCCGCCGCGGATCCAGAATGAGAGCCGGTCCCAGTGGCTGACGCTGTGGTTGTTCAGGAGGATAAACGCCCCCGAGTCGACGTTATTGGCCGTCACAATCCTCTGCGCCCATTGCTGCGGCCCGAAGTTGGCGTCCGGCAACGGATCGCCGATCCACTGGTAGGACACGGTGCCGCCGCCGAACGCATAGGAAGCTCCTCCGAACGAGTTGGGGTCCTGCCCGCCGCCATTCGGATCCTCGTGAGGTGCTGGCGGATTGTCATCGAAATTGAGGATAAAGGGCTCGACCGCCCCCGTGTTGAATCCCGCCGCCTGCATGCCGTCCTGGAGGAACTCGTTGCGCATCGCGAACTTCCAGATGAGGCCCGATTCGAAATTCTCGATACTCCCGACGTTAGGTCCCATGTCGAGACCGATGATGCTGACGGCAAAATGGCCGAATTGCCCGTTATACGCCCGGCCCAGATTGAAGGCATTCATGAAACCGTAGCGACCGATCAGGGCGTCATAGCCGCTCTGGTCGGCTTGGAACCGCGAGAGCATGTTGCGCGCGAAGTCGACGGTCTGCCGAGGGGTGAACGGTGTCGAGCCCAAGGCCGCGGAGAGCACGACGGTGCCGCTGTCATTGTTGACGGCGATGTTCTGGGGCGAGAAGTTGTCCCAAGACATCACGATGGGCTGCAGCACCGCATAGCCGGTGAAGGACGGAATGCCCGCCATGAGCCCCCAACCGTTTGGCCCGTAGGTGTCATAGGGTTGGCTCTGGCCGGAACCGTCGGGGAAGGCGTGGCTGTTCAGATTGATGCTGTACTGGCGGTTGGCCATCGTGGCGGCGATCG
>JAUYPJ010000060.1 GCA_030697665.1 Candidatus Omnitrophota bacterium | reverse complement strand
CAGGCCCTTGCGGCCGGGCGGCACGGCAAGCGGGATGGCGGTGGTGGCCCGGCCGATGAAGAGATCCGGCTGGAAGCTCTGCACCGCCGAGACGCTCGGGGGTGGGGCGCTGCCTGCCGAGGCGGTGGCGGAGCCGAGGTGGGCGGCCTCGACGGGAAGGGGCGGGAACTGCAGGAGGAGGAGGGCGGTGGCGGTGCACAACGCGACGGCGCGGCGCAGGGGCTGGACGGATGGGGGCATGGGAGCGCGAGATGCTGATGGAGGGGTTGTACCACAGCCGGCGCACGTATGTCAATAAATATTTTCATATTGAACAAATATTCCTCCAGGCACCCCCTGGGGCGGATTTGCGCTGGTGGCGGGGGTCGCCGGGGTGTACAATGACCGCACGAGATAGAGGAAGGGGGAGGATCAACCGTGCGGCTGAGGAGGTACTGCCTTACATTGCCTGTTGACACCACGGAGGCCACAGAATTCCACAGAGACACGGAGCAATCCTCGAGGAGCTGTTTCCGTGCTTCCGTGGCGCTTCCGTGATTCCGTGGTGTCAAGGGGAAGTTCAGGCACTACCGCTGAGGGGTGACGTGGCGTGATGGGAGAGGCGGATGGGCGGCCGCGGATGGTGGCGATCGATGATGAGGCGGAGTTCACGAAAACCCTCCAGCAGTTCTTCGGCGCGCGCGGCTATGAGGTGCGCATCGCGTTGACCGGGCCGTCAGGATTGGCGCTCGTTGAGTCGCACACACCGGATGTGGTGCTGGTGGATCTGAAGCTGCCGGGGATGGATGGGGACCAGCTGCTCCAGCGCATCCATCGTGACCACCCAGCGATCAGGGTGATCGTCATCACCGCCTACAACGACGGGGGCAAGACCCGGGATCGGCTTCTCAGGGCCGGGGCGTTCGCCCACTTCGATAAACCGATTGCCTCGCTGCGGGAACTCGCTGAGACGGTGAAGCGCGCCGTGACCGATCGCGCGAAGCCGGCGGCCGGATGATCCCCCAAGGTGTAAAGCTATTCCACCTCCGAGGTGGAGAGCAGTCTACAGAAGGAGGTCTCGCGCGCTGAACCTCTTTGCGCTGTCCGGGCTGCTCAGCGGGGTCGCCGGCACGGTGATGGCGGGGATCGTCTACTTCACCAACCGCCCCGGCCGCGTGAACCGGTCGTGGGCGATCTTCTGCCTCGCCGTCAGCCTCTGGGGCTTCAGCGGTTTGCTGATCGGCCTCACCTATGACCCTGGCGTGGCGCTCACGTGGTGGCGCATCGCGCACGTCGGGGTGATCCTGATCCCCGTCCTCTTCTACCATTTCGTGACCGCCTTTGCCGACGTCCGTCGGCCGCTCGGCCTGACGTTCGCCTACCTCGGCTCGGCGGCCTTCCTGGGCGCCAATGCGACGCCGTGGTTGGTGGCCGGCGTGCAGCACGTCTTCGGGCAGTTCACGTACCCCTCGCCCGGCTTCCTCTATATCCCCTTCGTCGCGTTCTTCGTGGGGCTTCTGCTGCTGAGCCATTGGGAGCTGTGGCGGGCGCTGCGCCGCGCCAAGCGACGCGAGACGAAGCTGCTGTTCCGGTGGCTCCTGCTGGGCACGACGATCGGGTTTTCGGGAGGGGCGACGTGCTTCCTGCCGATCTTCGGGGTGGACCTCTACCCGTACGGGAACTTCGCGATCCCATTCTTTCCTCTGCTCATGGCGTATGCCTTCCTGCGGTACCGGCTGATGGATGTCCACCGGGTGGTCGCCAGAGGGGCGATGTTCCTGGCGCTCTACGCGTTCGTGGTGGTGGTGCCGTTCGTCGTGGGCCGCGTCTATCGACCCGTCTGGGAGGCGGTGCTGGGCGACTGGTGGTGGGCGGCCCCGGTGGTCCTCATGGGGCTGTTGGCGTCGGCGAGCCCCATCGTCTTCCTGTTCTTGGTGCGCCGGCTGGAACGCCGGCTCCTGCAGGCCCAGCGGCGCTACCATCGCACCCTGGTCGTCGCCTCCAGCGGCATGACCCGCGTCAAGGAGATCCAGACGCTGTGCCGCCTGATCGTCTACATGGTCAACCGCACGGTGGGGCTGAGCCACACGGGGCTCTTCCTCTATGAGCCGAAGGAGCAGCGCTACACCCTGCGGGCGACGCGCTACCGCTCGATGCTGCCGGGCGTGCTCGTCGTCGAGCAGACGGACCCGCTCATTCAGCTTCTCCAGCAGCACCAGGACCTCTTGGTCGCCGAGGAGTTGGCCGGCGAGAAGGCGCCGAAGGAGTCGCCGGAGTCGCTTCAGCAACGAGCCAAGGTCTATGCGTGGATGCGCACGCTCGAAGTGCAGCTGATCGTGCCGAGCTTCTCGGACAAGCGGCTGCTGGCGTTTTTGATCTTGGGGGCCAAGCGTTCCGGCGAGCCCTACACGACGGATGACATTGCGGTCTTCTCCGGCCTGGCCAACCAGGCGGCCCTGGCGATTGAGAACGCGATGTTCTTCGAGGAGCTGCGCAACAACGAGGCCTACATCATCCAATCGGAGAAGCTGGCCAGCCTGGGACAGCTCGCCTCCGGCATGGCGCATGAGATCCACAACCCGCTGACGATCATCTCCGGGGAGGCGCAGCTCTACCTCGAGCGCTTCAAGGGCCAGAACGGGCAGACGGATGAGGTGCTCAAGAGCATCATCGAGGAGTGCCAGCGGGCGGCGGACATCACCCGGCGGATCCTCCGGTTTGCCAAGCCCGCGCCGACCGACATGGTCCCGCTGGATCTGCGGGTGACGGTCGATGAGACGCTCACCCTCGCCGGCTACCAGGTGAAGCTGGAGCAGGTGGAGCGGATCGTGCAGGTGCCGCCCGATCTGCCCAAGGTGCGGGCGAACCAGAACCAGCTCCAGGAGGTGATCCTGAACCTGATCCTCAACGCCTGCCAGGCGATGGGGGAGCGGGGCGGGAGGCTGGAGGTGCGGGCCTCAGCCGTCAACGGCTCGTCCGTCCAGCTGCAGGTGGCTGACACCGGGCCGGGGATTCCCTCCAGCAAGCTCCGCAAGATCTTCGATCCGTTCTACACGACCAAGTCCGCCGGCACAGGGCTGGGCCTGTTCGTCACCCAGCGGATCGTCCGGGCGCACGGGGGCACGATCGACGTGCAGTCGACGGAAGGCCAGGGCACCTGTTTTACGATTCGCCTGCCGGCGTGGCAAGGCGAAGCAGTCTTGCCAAAGCGGGACGGTTGATGTATGGTTGACACGTGAGATGGTGAAACTCCTTGTCGCAGACGATGAACAGAAGATCTGCCGGCTGCTGAAGTCGTTCTTCGACGAGCACGGCTTTCAGGTGCTGCTGGCCCACGACGGCCGGGCGGCGCTGGCCTGCATCCGCGCGGAGCGGCCCCACCTGGTGTTCCTCGATCTGCACATGCCCGGGATCAACGGCCTGGATATCCTCAAGGAGGCCCGCCAGGTGGACGAGACGATGAAGATCATCGTCATCACCGCCATCGAGGACGAGGAGACGATCCGGAAGGCCAAGTCGCTCGGGGCGGCCGACTACGTCATCAAGCCCTTTAGCCTCAACTACCTGAAGGATGAGGTGCTGGCGAAGGTCAGCGGCTCGCTGTACGAGGACCTGCGGGCCATGAACGAGCGGTTGACCAGGTCGCTGGAGGAGATGCGGCAGGTGACGCGGGGGATCGTCGCCGCCTTCTCGCTGGTGATCTCCAAGATCGACCCGCACTATACCCATGAGCACGTCTCCCGCAGCGTCGAGTACGCCTCGAAGATCATTGCGCGGCTGCGGGAGAAGGGGGTCTCCTTCGGGGACATGCAGGAGGAGGTGCTCCTGGCGGGGATTCTGCTCCACGACGTCGGCAAGATCTTCACCCCCAAGGAGATCCTGTTCAAGCCAGGCCCGCTGTCGGATGAGGAGTGGAAGATCATGCGCCGCCACCCGGTGGATGGCGCGGAGATCCTGGAGCAGATCGCCGGGTTGAAGGAGATGGCGAAGATCGTGCGCTACCACCAGGAGGCGTACGACGGCTCCGGGTATCCCGACGGGCTCAAGGGCGAGCAGATTCCCATCGGGGCGCGCATCGCCACCGTGGTCGATGCCTTCGATGCGATGATCACCGACCGGCCCTACCGCAAGGGGATGCCGATTGCGCGGGCCATCGAGGAGCTCAGGCGCAACCGGGGCATCCAGTTCGATCCGACCGTTGTGGATGTCATGATCGCCCTCTATGAGGAAGGCACCCTCAAGCCCGCCCAGTTGCCTGAGCCGGCCCACCCGGTGGATTCATCCCCGACCGCTGACTCCTCGAACGCCAACCCCCACCCGCGCATCGGTTGAGGAGTCACCCTCTTCCAGCAGGCTGCTGAAACACCCCAGATGACACCACAGAAACACAGAGGAGACACAGAAGCACAGAGACTGCTCGACGAGGATTTCTCCGTGTCTCTGTGGGATTCTGTGTCTCTGTGGTGTAAACGAGTTTTTCCGTAACCTGCTAGGTTCTGAACAGCGCCTCTCATGCAGCTTGCGAACCAAGTGGCGGTGGTCACGGGAGGAGCCCGAGGCATCGGGCGGGAGATCGCCCTGCGCCTGGCCCGCGAAGGGGCGGACGTGGCGCTCTTTGACGTGCAGCCGCCTCTGCTGGAGCAGGCCGCGGCCGAGCTGCGGGCGCTGGGCCGGCGCGCGGAGGGGATCGTCGTCGACGTCACCGACGGAACACAGGTCGACGACGGCATGGCAAAAGTGCTTGACAAACTGGGTCGGATCGATATACTCATCAACAACGCCGGCGTCACCAAGGATGGGTTGCTGATCCGGATGGATGACGCGCAGTGGGACCGGGTGCTCAACATCAATCTGCGGGGGACGTTCCTGTGCACCCGGGCCGCCGCGCGGCAGATGCTCAAGCAGCGGCGGGGCCGGATCGTGAGCATCGCGTCGATCGTCGGGCTCATTGGGAATCCAGGGCAAGCCAACTACGCCGCCTCGAAAGCCGGGATCATCGGGTTCACCAAGGCGGTGGCGAAGGAACTGGCCGGCCGCGGCATCACCTGTAACGCCATTGCGCCGGGCTTCATTCAAACCGAGATGACCGACGCGCTTCCTGAACAGGCCAGGCAGCGGCTCATGGATGCCATCCCCATGGGCGCGTTGGGTGAGCCGAAGGACGTGGCGGAAGCCGCGTTGTTTCTTGTGAGCGATGCCGCCCGCTACATCACCGGCCATGTGCTGGTGGTGGACGGCGGCCTGGCGATGTAACTCAGGACGGGAACCGAGGAGGATCGTATGGCAGAGGCTGTCGCCGATCGGGTACGCGCGATCATCGCAGAGCAGCTCGGAGTCAAGCTGGAGGAAGTGACCGACGCGGCCTCCTTCATTGAAGACCTGGGGGCGGACTCGCTCGACACGGTGGAGCTCGTCATGGCGCTGGAAGAGGAGTTTGGGATTGAGATCCCCGATGAAGACGCCGAGAAGATGACCTCGGTGGGCGACGCCATCAAGTACATCGGCTCGAAGACCGCTAGCGCCAAGTAACGTCGTTCGACAACCGGCTGCACGAAGGGACGTCCGCTCGCAGGCGGACGTTTTCGTTGTAGGAAGCGTGATGGATTGTACATGAAACGCGTGGTCGTGACCGGGCTGGGGGCGGTGACGCCGGTCGGCAACGACGTCCCCACGATGTGGGACGCGCTGCTCGCCGGCCGCAGCGGCGTGGGGACGATCCGCAGCTTCGATGCTACCCCGTTTGAGTCGCAGGTGGCCGCGGAGGTGAAGGGGTTTGACCCGGCCCGGTACCTGAGCCCTAAGGAGATCAAGCGCACCGAGCGGTTCGTCCAGCTCGCCATCGCGGCGGCCAAGCAGGCGGCGCAGGATGCCGGTATCCGGGTGGAGCAGGAGGATCCGTTTCGCTGCGGCGTCATCATCGGCTCCGGGATGGGGAGCATGCGCCTCATCGAGGAGCAGCACAAGGTGTTCCTGGCCAAGGGGCCGAAGAAGCTGACCCCCTTCATGATCCCGATGCTCATCTGCAACATGGCGCCGGGCCACGTCGCCATCGACCTGGGGTTCAAGGGGCCGAACTTCTGCACGACGACCGCCTGCGCCTCAGGGGCGCACGGGGTCGGGGAGGCGTTTCGCATGATTCAGCACGGCGTGGCCGACGTGATGCTCGGCGGCGGGGCGGAGAGCTGCATCAGCCCGATGGCGGTGGGCGGCTTCTGCGCGCTGATGGCGCTCTCCCGTCGCAACAGCGATCCGACCGGCGCCAGCCGGCCCTTCGACAGGGAGCGGGACGGATTTGTCATCGGGGAAGGGGCGGGTGTCATGGTGCTCGAAGAGCTGGAGCATGCGAAGCGGCGGGGGGCCAGGATCTACGCCGAGATGGCGGGCTACGGCCTGACGGCGGATGCGTTTCACATGACGGCACCCGATCCTGAGGGGCTGGGGGCGGCGAAGGCGATGGCGCTGGCGCTGGACGATGCGCGGCTGCGGCCGGAGCAGGTGACCTACCTCAACGCGCATGGGACATCAACCGAGCTGAACGACAAGGTTGAGACGCTGGCCATCAAACAGACGTTCAAAGAGGCGGCTCGGCGCGTGGCGATCTCCTCCACCAAGTCGATGATGGGTCACCTCATCGGAGCCGCCGGCGGGGTGGA
>JAUYPJ010000055.1 GCA_030697665.1 Candidatus Omnitrophota bacterium | reverse complement strand
CCGGGATCTTGCGCGCCGATAACACCGTATCCGTCCAGGGGGCGGGCGGGGTGGCCCACACCGTGTTGACGCCAAGGGTGAGCCCGACCGTCCAGCCCAATGCGGCAATTACTCGAGTGTTTCTCATGCGGATCATTGATTTCTCCTCTGTGCGTTCAGCGAAGCCGTCAATCGACATACACCCACTCGACGCGATCTCCTGATTGCAGTTTGGTGCGAAATGGACTCACGTTGCTATTACCGTTCACCTTCACCATCCACCATCGGTCCTTGGCGGCATCGATCGTCACGCCGTCGATTTCCGCCACCTCGCGCGTGTCGCAGCAGACCATGCCGCTCTTCACGGGGTACAGCACCGACACCGCGTCCTTGGGAGTGGACCCGCGGGTGAGCAGGATCGACTCTTCGAGGGGTGGCTTTCCGAGGGGACCGAAATCCACGCGCACCGTGACAGGGATGCGTTCCTTCACGAGAAACGCCCGTCCGGAGGCGTCTTTCACCGTCATTCCATGGGAGCCGAGGCAGCCTGCGCTCAGTCCCACCACGACCAACACCAGCGGCCAAGTCCGCATGGTTCCGAGCCTCCTTGCCCCAGTCTCGGGGGCGTGACGCGGGGCAAGCCGAGGGATAAAAAAAACCCTGACGACACATCGTCAGGGAGAGTCCCGGTTTCCTCCACCCTCGACTCGCTCCACGGAGCTACAGTGAAGGTCAAGCATCCTCCGAACGGATGCTCAACAGTTCGCTGGGCAGGTCTTCTGGCTCCCCGGATTGCTCTTGCACCTTCCCACCCCGATACATCGGAGCAGTGGTGTCTGCAAGAGAAACTTCTGGGGTTACAGCGGCGGGTCCGCGCCCGATTTCCCCGCAGACGGGGTCACGGGCTTCCCTTCACCCAACGAACGATCAATTGTGAGTAGCCTACAACGATTATTGCATCGTGTCAATGGGGCAGTCGTTGGAGATGTGCATGTACGCTCCTTCGACCTTGGGCGTCCAGAAGGTGAAGAGCTCGCCCAATCCCCGCACCGTGCGACGCGCGCTAAAGCCGATGCCGTTGGCGATGCCATGGAAGACGTTCTTGCCTTCGCGCGCGGCCTTGCCGGGTTGGCGGATCAGCTCCGTCCACCCCAGTCCGAAATTGAGCGCCCCGCGCGCCAGCGTATAGCCGGCCTTCTCGCCATAGTCGGCCTGCGCATCATTCGCCTTTGCACAGATCGGGCACAGGCGCGGTTTGGATTCCGCCGCGGCCGTGGTCTGGGCGAACACAAAGAGCAGCGAGGCCATCACCAGGCCTTTCATCATACGTCTATTATAACTCTTCCGGGCGAGGGTTGACACTGCTTCCGCTGGCATGATAGCATTGAAATGGTCGTGTGTGAGTGCCCTCCGACGAGAATGCAGGAGAGCTGATGGCAGAGCCGGCGCACGAGGGCAACGGACTCGTGCAGATGGAAGTGAGCAAGATCCGCATCGATGAGCGGCGCGGGGAGCAGGTCGTCGTCCTCAAGGAGCGGGGCGGCAACCGGCTCTTGCCCATCATCATCGGCATTTCCGAGGTCACGGCCATCAAGATGAAGATCAGCGGCATCCAGCCGCCGCGGCCCTTGACGCACGATCTGCTGCAGAGCACGATCGCCCAATTGGGGGCGACGCTGCAGCGCATCGTCATCACTAGGCTGGAATTCAACACCTTCTTCGCCAAGCTCATCCTGCAAGCCAAGGAGGGCGGTCTCTACGAAGTGGACGCGCGCCCGTCGGATAGCATCGCGGTGGCCCTGCGGGCCGACGCCCCCATCTTCGTCTCGGAGGAGGTCCTCAACCAAGTAGCCTCCAGCTACGGGTTATAGGACGCCATCTCCTGAAGCGCTTCTACCTGATCCGCCATGGCCAGACCACTTGGAACAGCGACAACCGAATCCAGGGCCATTCCGATTTACCCCTGAGCCCGGCGGGAGAAGCGCAGGCCAAGCGGCTTGCCACACTCTTCGCCACCCGCCACCTGTCAGGGATTTTCACCAGCCACCTAAAGCGCAGCCACCAGACGGCGCTGCACATCGCGGCCGGTAACGGCCATCCATTCGACTCTGCTCAGGATGGCCGTGCTGAGCAACGTCGAACGCACGGCCATGGCATCCAACCGGTGATTGAGCGCGACCTTGCCGAAATGCATCTGGGCGCGTGGGAAGGGCTCACTCCTGCGGAAGTAGACCAGCAGTTTTCCGGCGCCTACCAGCAATGGCGCAACCGCCCCTCCTCCGTGCGCATCCCGGGCGCTGAACCGATGGAGCAGTTCCAGCGGCGCGTCCGGCAAGCAATGGAGAAGATCGTGACGGGCTCCGGTGATGGCGAGCATGTCATCGTGTCTCACGGCGGTGTGATCGCAGCACTCCTGGCCGAGGTGCTCGGGGCGGACTACGATGCGATCTTACGAAGGCTGCGGCTGGATAATGCCGGGGTCACGGCACTTGAGTGCGGCTCGGCGGGGCGCCATGTCCTGTGGATCAACGCGACCGCCCACCTCGACGGCGACGGGAAGGCGTTGCCCCCGATGCAGAGCGGCGGGTGGTTTTAGCGGTTTTCCGG
>JAUYPJ010000052.1 GCA_030697665.1 Candidatus Omnitrophota bacterium | reverse complement strand
CGGCGCGAGCCGGCGGTTGAGCGACAGCTCCAGCTGGCAAAACCGCTTGCGCCGCGCGAGGGTGGAGGCGTCGAGAAACGGAAAGCGCACCGACTTCTTGAGCTTGTAGGCGAAGGCTCCGGCGAGGAACACGTGCGACACGTGCGTCTCCCGCCGCTCAATCGCCCCGACGGGGTGCGGGTAGGCGGATGGACTGGACAGGAACCGGACGATCCGTCGCTCGTGCTGCATCATCCCACCCCCTGGCTGCCTGCGCCTTCGGCGCAGACGCGGCGGGCTCCTGTTGCGCCGTGACATGCCTCCCACCCGCTGCGTTCGCGGCGCTCCCAGCACGTGTTTCCGCGGCCTACGCCGCGACAGCTAGGGGGTGGGATCGCAGGCGCCCATTGTACCGGCGGGGCGCCCCGTCGTCCACTGGGGTCAAAGGCACCGACGTGACAAGAATTGCCGCGCGGCCCTCCGATGACCCACTCCTCGCCGCCGAGCTTGTTCTTGAGCTCGATGTGGCGGGTGAGGAGCTCGTTCTGCGCCTTGAGCGAACCTTCCTCGACCTTCGCCTGGCGCTCGGTGGACACCCTGATGTAGAGCCCGCAGCGTTTCATGACAGCTATTCCACCAAACGGTTGGCCGCTTCTGTCAAGAATAGTCCATAGGCGCGGATGTTTTCCTCTGCCTGACGCCAAGGACCATTCGGAGCGCCAATCACTTTACGAAAGTCGAATTTACGAGAACCTCGCATCCTGCTGTTCCCACGCACATAGCCGAAGATCATGCCAGGCATATCTCGAAGCTCGCTCAGCAGCTTCCACCAGACTCGGTCTGCCTCCTTGAACTGACCAAAATACGGGTCGCAGAACCAGAGCACGTAAAAACCTTGGCGAGACAGCTCTCGGCACTGTTCGATGATCTTGTCCGGCGTAGCGCAGTCACCCTGAGGACCTTCGCAACTGACCGATGCCGGAATCAGCTCGGATCGGAACTCGTTGATTCGCTCAAGTGCGGTCGTGTGGTTCTCCCAAAGACACCCCCGTACCTCTCGCTGTGCGTCCGAGCGTTGCCAATCAGCGAGCCGATGCAGCACCAAGACGAACGACCCAAGATAAATCCCTTCCTGTATGCGTCCGTTGTACCGATCAAAGAATTGCCACAGCAATGGGTCTGGGCTAAGGCGGACTTTATCCTTGGCGACCTGGCTGATTCGTTGCTTGGTGATCCGAAAATAACCGGCTCCGGCATGCGACTCCACGTATGCAATCTTTGAATGACCGATACGCTCAAGGATGCACTCCACGAGCAAGAGGAGGCCTTGATGCTTGAGCAGATCCCCGAGGTTGCCCGCGTTCTTATACTGGAGATATGGTGGGTTTATTAAATCAGAAATCTCTATTCCTTTCGGCTACGGTCTTGGCAAGCCTGCTAACATTCGAACATAACTCGCGGTGCTCTTGCGCACGTCAATCACGCGAGCAAATTCATCGGGGTTTTTCTTCAACAGTTTCTCTGCTATCAGCGCGAGACGTTTGTCACCCGTGGCAATGTACACACTCTGTCCAGCATGAACTTTCTTGAGCTCCACCCCCATTGCGATGATCAAGATATCAAATGAACTTAGCGGGGGCTTGAACCGCCCAGGATATTTCGGATCTGGCTCAAGGTCAGTCGTATGCTCAGCCTCGAACACTTTGTTGCAATTCAGAACATGATAGCGGTGCAGATCATAGGCGTAGAATCGGCGTTGATCGTTGAGCCCGTCAACGCGTTTGACATCGCGTTCAAGTGCTTTACGCGCAGTCTGATACTGCTCCTCGGTGCGAAACCTCCTTTCCCTCCAAAACCACTTCGCAAGCGTATTGAACGCCTCCACCACGCAGAAATTGGGGAGGAAGAGAAACGCTTCATGTTCCTTTCTTTGTGCCTCGATTGCGTCCATCACTTGCTTTGCTCTTTCCACGCTATCATCGGGGTCTGGTCTATGCTTAAGGACTAGAGCCGACGCGTCTAAGAGGTAATAGACCATCGCACTCATTCCGAAAACTCCGGCCACAACTCTGCTGATTCATCAAGAACGCTTGAACCGAAGGGACCACCGGGCGCGATATCAGCTAGCTGTCGGAGGCTTTCCCGCTGGGCAATCGCCACGGCATCCTGTGGATGGTCTTTGAGATAGTTGTCGATGCGCACCAAGACCTCCGCCTTCTTGCGGTTGTACAATTCGTTTTCCGTGAACGTCGCCATGCCACGATTGGTCTTGCCGTGGTGAGCTTCCTGATAGCTCGCTCGCCATTTTCGAAAGGCCTGCAACAGGTAGGGCGAGTAGCCCTGCTCCAGCACTTGGGCGTAATAGGTATCTGAGGTTCCTCGACCTTCCAGCCAGCCCATCTGGATGCAATCTCCTAGCCGGAGCAGGCATTGCTGCCTCAGATCGGCGTCCTCGGTACCCGCCAACACATTGGAAAAGATCTCTGCGGCTTGCTCATAGGCCTTTGATTGATACAGCGCCTCGGCCTTGTCCAGTAAGGGGGTTTCGGAAGCAAAGGCCCGCACCACGGAAAAGAGAAAGACGAAGATGTAGAGCCCGCAGCGTCTCATGACAGCCATCCCCACATGAGGTTCATGTCTGCTAGTCGGAGCATCCGGCTACGAGAGCAGGAGGTCGAGAGGCACCGCCCAGAGGCGCTTCCCCAAGCTGACCAGCTCGGTCCCGTTATACGCGAAGAGGCCGGCCTGGCAGTTGGGGGTGCCCTCCAAGAACGCGCGAAGCCCGGCGAGATCCTTCTCTTTCCACCGCGTCCCACCGGTGATTTCAATGGCGAGGGTCGTCTGCCCCATTTCCAGGATCACATCGACCTCATACCGTCCTTGCACATGCCAGAACGACAGGCGGGCAGACGGCCTGATGGCCTGACACAGGCTGACGAGGTTCTGCACGACGTAGGTCTCCAACAACGCGCCGAATGAGGGCTCTGCAGCAGCCGGCTTGGAGTCCTGAAGGCCGCTGAGCGCGCCAGCCAGGCCCGAGTCGGTCAGGTAGAGCTTGGGGGACTTGATGAGCCGCGTGGCGCGATTGCGCAAGAAGGGCGGCAGGCGCGAGATCAAAAACGACGTCTCAAACAACGACAGGTAGCGCGCCACCGTGGTGGAGTTGAGCTTCGCATCCCGGCCCAACTCGCTCTGGTTGAGCACATGTCCGGTCCGCAGCGCGGTCAGATGCAGCAAGGTGCGAAACGCGATCAAGTCTGCGACTTGGCTGATGGCTCTGACATCGCGCTCCAGGTACGTCTGCTCATAGCCCTGGAACCAGAGGGCGGCCTCTTTGGCTTCGCCTAAACAGACCGACGGCATGCCGCCCCGCAAGACCTCCTGCGGGCTGATGGGCCGACGAGACGTGGCGGTGGGCCAGCGTCGGGTCGAAAGAAACGACCAGAGCGCCGGGGTCGTGGTCACCGTCCCGCGGATCTCGCGGCGATTCATGGGACAGAGCGTCAGGTAGAGCGCCCGACCGGCGAGGCTTTCCGACACCCGGCGCAGGAGGGCGAAGTTCGCCGACCCGCTGAGGAGGAACTGTCCCGGCCGTCGGCGGCGATCCACGGCGCGCTTGATGGCGGACAACAGCTGGGGCGCCCGTTGGGCTTCATCGATCGTGATCGGCTCATCGCCAGCCAGGAGGGCTTCGGGGTCGCGTTCGGCGGCCTGCACGAGCGCAAAGTCATCGAGCGAGAGATAGCGCCGGCGCTTCAACCAGGGCTCACGCTGAAGGAGCGTGCTTTTCCCCGACTGGCGCATGCCGGTCAAGACCACCACCGGCATGTCCTTGAGGGCCGCCTGGAGAAGGGGGGTGATTTCTCGCGGGCGGTAGCGTGTCATAATTCAATATGTTATGTGTGAAGATGCCATCTTGTCAAGGGTGCGCATTCCAAGGGTAGTGTACGATCAAGTGTGTAAATTCACGAGTTTGTAAAGGCAACGGGCGTATCCTGCTCCCAGCAACGTGTGGAGCTGCGCACCTGGCGAGGTGCACAACAGGGAGGGACACGCC
>JAUYPJ010000038.1 GCA_030697665.1 Candidatus Omnitrophota bacterium | reverse complement strand
GGGCGGAGCACAAACCCAGCCGCGATGTTCGGCGCGGTGGATGCCGAGCTGGACTGGGCAGCGGTCGGCGCGCTCCAGCCGGCGAGCCACACCATCGCTACGAGCACTACGCAAGCTCTCGAAAACAGCCGACGACCGTTTGGCACCATGAACACCCCGTCGCTTTGCTCGGAAGATATCGCGCGACTACTGAAACCGCACTCTATGACGCCGTAGCAGGTCGCGTCAAGAGATGTAAACGGCATCAAGCGGCGACCCTCCCGGAGCTGGTCCATCGGTTTCCGGCGCATCATCGAGCTTGAGCGACAGGACCTTGCATTGGACTCCCACCGTGCGACACAGTCCGGCGATCTCGCCGATCCGCGCCGGTGAGGCGGAAGGCATTGCTACGATCGCGAGCTCCGGCCGCTCGCGGCGGCAGATTTCGGGCAGGGCGCTGGTCGGTCCCAGCAGCCGCACCCCGTGGATCGTGGCGGTGGCCTGCCGCGGCTCGTCATCCAGGAAGCCCACGACGTTCAGCCTGAGCGCCCCGTCGTACCGAGCCAGCCGCAGCATCAGCTCCCCGCTATCTCCTGCTCCGATGATGACTGTCCGAACCAGCCCGTCCCGCGACCGGCTCTCCACGATGAATTCCCTCAGGACACGGAGCAGCACCCGCGAGCCGCTGATCAAGAGCACGGTGATCAGCGCGTCAATGACGATGACCGAGCGCGGGAAGAATTCCGGCCGGAGGAACGCGACACCGGCGGCGAACAGCAGCGCGCTCAGTACCACCGCTTGGAGAATCTTGAGGAGGTCGCGGATGCCGACATATCGCCAGTGACTCCCGTACAGCCTGAACTGGCTGAAGACCACTACCTTGAGGAGCACCAGGTAGGGCAGGCTGTGGGCGAAGTTCCACTCCTGCGCCGTGGGCAGGCTACCCTCGAAGCGCATGAGGTAAGCCAGGAAATACCCCACCGAGATCAGGATGAGGTCGCCCGGCACGTGCAAGAGCCGCCACCAGTACTGCGCAAATGGCAGCTTGGTCAGGTCCAGCGCTCCGTGCTGCTCCACGCCGAAGTCGTCGTAGAAGCGGCGCACGCTCCCCTCGTAGAGGAAGACGCCGAGATACAGGAAGGCGATTGTGACGACGCTGACCAGAGCGACCAGGACCGGGCTGCCGAGCCAGCTGTATGCCACAGCGAGGAGACCGCACCCTGCCGAGAGTGCGCAGATGAACGCGACGGACTTCCGCTCCGAGAGGCCATGGGCGACCAGACGGTAATTGATGTGATCCGCCTTCCCTCGGAACACCGACACGCCGCTCAGCTTCCGGGTGATGATGACGAACACCATGTTGAAGATGGGCACCGCCAGGATCAGGACCGGGATGGCGACTACCAACAGCACGTTCGACGCACCCTGCCAGGGCCCCGCGATGCTCGCGGCACCCAGGAAAAACCCGGCAGCCATCGAACCGCAGTCGCCCATGAAGGCTCGAGCCGGCTTCAAGTTGAAGGGGAGGAACCCGGCGTGCGCTCCGGCGAATGCCGCCGCGGTGAGGGCCAGCTCGGGAGAGCCCCGCGCGAGAGCGTGGAAGCTCAGGAACACTCCGGACACGGTCGCCACACCCGCGGCCAGCCCGTCCATGTTGTCGATCAGGTTGAACGCGTTGGCCATCCCCACCAGCCAGAGGATCGACAGCGGGATGCTGAGAACCTCGAGGCCGGGCATGTCGAGCCGGAGGCCCAGGACCACGCTCAGAGTGCTCACGCCGATCTGGAGCAGAAGCTTGCGCTGGGGCGCGAGCGGCCTGAGGTCGTCCCACAGGCCGACCGCCAGCATGGCCAAGCTGGGGCCGACGACCACCCAGTTGACGGCACCCGCGCCGCCCGGAAGGACAGTAGCCAGGAGGAAGGCGGCCCAGATCGCGACCCCTCCGGAGAGCGCCACCGGGGCAGCGCGGAGGGCGTCGGGCGGGGCGAAATGACCCAGCCGGCGGCTCGCGCCCACGTACACCCGGGTCAGCCCGGCGGCGGCGCCGGCGGCCAGGACAAACGCGATCAGCGCGACCGCGCTACTCGGCAGCCCGACGAACCAGTGCATCGAGGTGCTCCCGGTACCACTCGATCGTGGGGGCCATCCCTTCTTCCAGCCCGTAACACGGGTTGTATCCGAGCAGGCGCTTGGCTTTGTCGAGCCTCGGCACCCGGATGTCGATGTCCGTGAAGGAGAGCTGGGTGAACTGGATCCGAGAAGAGGATTGGCACAGCCGTATCACCCGCTGCGCCAGGTCATAGATGGTGAGCGTGTTCTCCGCGCAGCCCAGGTTGAAGTCCTCTCCGATCGCTTCCTTCCGCACCATGGCAGCCACCATGCCATCGCAGAAGTCCTCGATGTAGCACCATGAGCGGATCTGCGCCCCGTCGCCGTGCACCTCGAGATCCCTGTTCCCCAGCGCATCGGTGATGAAGCGGAGCATCGCGTGATCCCCGATCCGTTTCGGCCCGAAGATATTGAAGGGCCGGATGATGACCGTGGGGAGCCCCGTCTCGCGGTGGTACGAGTGCACCAGATGCTCGCCGGCGAGCTTGGCGATGGAGTAGGTCCACCGGGCCTCGGTGACGGGCCCCACCGTCGGGTGCGAGTTCTCGTGCACGCGAAACGAGCTCGGCCCGAACACCTCGCTGGTTGACACGTAGATGAGGCGCTCGACGTGTCCGGCGAGCTCCGCGGCGCGCAGCACGTTGGACGTCCCGAGAATGATGACATCCATGGTCTCCCGACCACGCCGCATGACGTTGTCGACCCCCACGATCGCGGCGAGGTGAACGACGATGTCGGCCTTCTCCACCTCCGGTGACAGCCGGTCATAGTCCCGGACGTCGCCGCGGACCGTCCGGAGGTTGGGGTGCCCGACGATGGGGCTGTAGTCGAGCGGCGCGGACTCGAACCGGTGGTCGTAGAGGACCACCGTGTTCCGCTCGATGACCCGTTCGGCGAGCCACGTGCCGATGAATCCCGCGCCGCCGGTGATGAGGATGCGCTTGCCCTCGATCATCGAATCCTCTCGGCCCATGGCTAGCGCCCGCACGCCCGGAGCGCGTCTCGCAGCACCCCGATGACGTAGTCCTGCTCCTCGGCGCTCAGGGTCGGGAAGATGGGCAACGACAGCGCCGTCCGGCCGAACTCCACCGCATTCGGCAGCGTGCTGTCGTCAGTCCGATGTCCGTCCCGCGCAAAGACGCGCTGCCGGTGAAGCGACGGGTAGTACAGCCGGGCGCTGACGCCCCGTCGCCCGAGCGCCTCGATCAGCGCGTCCCGGTCCCCGACCAACCGCTCGAGGCGCAGCCGGATCGTGTACAGCTGGAAGTTCCCGTCTTCCGGCGTTCGAAGCGTCGGCAAAACGACCGCCTCCTCGTCCTTGAGGGCCTCCGTGTAGCGGGCGGCCACCGCCCGCCGCAGGGCCACGGCCCGATCGAGCTTCTCCAGCTGGGCCAGCCCGATCGCCCCCATCACCTCGGGCATCCGGAAGTTGAAGCCCAGCATGTCCCATCGGAACTTCCCGGTATCGCCGAATTCGCGCAGCAGGCGGCAGCGCGCCACCAGGTCGGGATCCCTGGTCACGATCATGCCCCCCTCCCCCGTGGTCATCGGTTTGGAGGGGGTGAAGCTGAAGATCCCGATGTCGCCGATCGTCCCGGTGTAGGCGCCCCCGCGGTAGCGCGCCAGGTGAGACTCCGCCGCGTCCTCCAGGACCCGGAGACCATGCCGTCGGGCCAACTCCATGATCTCGTCCATGTCGGCCGCGTGCCCCGCATAGTGCACCGGGATGATGACCTTCGCCCGGGGCGTGATCTTCCGCGCAGCATCCTTCGGGTCGAGGCAGTAATTGTCGAGATTGATGTCGACAAAGACCGGCCTGGCGCCGAGGAACATGGCCGCGGTGGCGGTGGAGACGAAGGTCATGTCGGGAACCAGGACTTCGTCTCCCGGACCCACCCCCAGGGCGGCCAGCGCGACCAGCAGCGCGCTCGATCCGCTGTTCACCGCTACGGCTTCGACCCCGCCCAGGCGCAGGCCGAAGCGGCGTTCGAACTCCGCGACCACCGGGCCCGAGATGAGCCAGCCCGACCGGACCACCTCGGCCACCGCCCGGGGCTCCTCGTCGTCGAACCAGGGTCGGGAGAGCGGGACCTTCATCATTCTGCGTCTCCTTGGGCCGATCCTGCTGGAGTCACGACGCGGGCGGGTACGCCCACCACGGTAACGTTGTCAGGCACGTCCGTGATCACGACGCCACCTGCACCCACCGTGACATTCCGGCCGATGGTGCGCCCCGGGATGATTGAGGCGCCGGTGCCGATCAGTGACAGGTCACCGACCCGGACATTCCCGCCGAGTCGAGCCCCCGGCCCGACAAACACGCACTCGCCGAGCCCACAGTCATGGTCCACGCTAGCTGAGGTGTTGACGACCGTGCAAGGGCCGATCCGGCATCCCGGATTCACCACCGCCATGGCCATGACGACCGTGCCTTCCCCAAGCTCCACGTCCCGGCCGAGAGCCGC
>JAUYPJ010000022.1 GCA_030697665.1 Candidatus Omnitrophota bacterium | reverse complement strand
GCGGCAGGACTACAACACGGTCCGACCGCACAGCTCGCTGGGCAATCTTACGCCAGCCGAGTTCGTCAGGAGCATGCATCAGTCACCATCTACCACCCAAAACCTCTACTTGCCAGTGGCCCAATGAACGGGGGAAGGTCAAAGGATCTCGACAACAGGTTCAGTAACACGACGACGTCAACGACTCTTGCCGTTAAAAATTCACGAGAACGATACAAGTTTGTCCTGGGGGCGTACAATGGCGGCCCAACACGCGTTGCCGATACTCAACGTCGTGCTGAGAAAACAGGAACAGATCCCCGCCTATGGACCAACGTGGAAAAATTCCTTGAATCGGAGAACACCAAGAAGTCTATAGCCGACCAGATGAGGCAGTATGTCGAAAAAGTGCCCCTGTATGAAGCGGAGTTTGCAAGGAAATCACCAGCCAATAAGAGGATCAAGTTAAAGAAACCACGGAAAGAACGATACAGTTGTGCTGACGGACACTGGGTGACGATTGACGATAGACCGGTGTTCATATGCGATTAAAACAGATCATCTTTCTTTTGGTGAGTTTATTTGTCATGAGTATGTTTTCTCAAAAATACGCTTCCGGGCAGACCGCGCGCATTCTCGGAAGCGCAACGTATGTGATGAGAAATGAATATGGTGCCCAAGCGACGACTTCGGTTGATCACGTTCGCCACGAGCCGCACCTGCCTATGCGTTACGACAACGCTGACGATGCCCAGGTACTCCAGGAGATCTATAACACAACTATTCCTGCACAGATTCGTCAAACGTTTGACCGCACGATCGTACATAAGACGTGTTTCAGGGACGGGTCTGCTTTCACGGTCCTTGACAGAGCAGGACGAGTCGGCATTTTCACCAAGAAATTCATCCTGCTCGAGGTAGGGTCCGACGACTCCGGCGGCGTTACTGCAACCCTTGTGTTTGAAGGTGGATCGCGCCCCTTCCTGCTGTGGATGGACGACAAGGGCGATGGAAGGTACGAGTTACGCCGTATGGAAGAGCTGCCTGGACTCTTAGACGAAGGATTTGTTCGTCAACTGCAAGATCCAGCCTATCGTCATTATTGGTTGTGAAATAAGCCATCGGGGCGTGGCTCAGCTTGCGACCGAGCGCAGCGAAGGAGCCCCTGCGGCTATGTTTGGCAAAGCCAAACGTGCAGGGGGTAGAGCGCTAGAAGATGATGGTCTTTCGGGGCGTGGCTCAGTTTGGTAGAGCGCGTGGTTCGGGACCACGAGGTCCTGGGTTCAAATCCCAGCGCCCCGACCATTTCTCATCGATGCGATGAATGCCACTACCGCTGATCTGAACACTGAGCAAGTCATAACGAGGCTGCCTGCCGTGGAAGGTAATGTGGAGCAGCCCCCTGCCAACCCACCACCTTTACCCAACCAGGAAGCTCGCAAACTCAGCCCTCTCTGGAGCAGTATTATCGGCGGCTTGATCGCGGCTTTCATCACCTCCACCACCATGGTTGTGACCAATGCTTGGGTCGTTCCAACAGTTGCGCGTCACCAAAGACGTGTTGACCGGATGTATCAGGCCATGTTTGGCGCTGCGCAATTCGCGGGTCTTTTGGGAGGGTATACATGGAATGCGTGGTATGAAAGGCAAAGGGTAGTGGGTGCGACAAACAAACCTGTGGAGGACTTGCAGCAAGTGGGCGCACGGGCGGGGAGCTTAGCCGAGCAGCTCCCTCTTATTTTTGACGATCAGGTAGCTACTGAATGGCAGAGGATCGTGGATACTTATCGGACGGTTGCTTATCCACTCATACATCCCAAAGAATTTCCGAATTTGCCAACAGAGCAAAAGATGAACGAAGAAATAAATCCGCTCAATCAGTCTGCAAACGAGTTGGTCACAAGGATGCGTCTTATAATCCAAGAGGCTGAGAGCAGACCGTGGTGGAGAGTGCTATTTTTAGAGCGAAACTCATGACCTCTTCGTCGCTTGCCTGGATGAGTTCCGTCTAATGTTAAAAACCTCTACTGCCGAGCGGTATGGGTTAACGGTTTCGAAAAACATCTGAAACAGAAAAAGGCAAAGCAGGAAAGATCCCGCTGCACGGAGGGACACTGGGTGACCATTGACGAGCGACCGGTGTTCATATGCGACTGACCCGCCTTGTTTTTCAAGGCACAATGAATCCTTTCTTGTTGTGGATGGACGATATTGGCGGTGGACGATATGCATTACGCAACATGGCAGAGCTGCCTGGGCTCTTAGGCGAAGGGTTTGTTCGCCAACTGCAGAACCCAGCCTATCGTCGTTATTGGTTGTAGGTGTCCGATCACCGGGGAGACGCACCGCTGGTACCGCACGGCATGGACGGTCCTGGACGAGGACCACACCGCGTACGAAAGCTACTCCCGCACGCCGGAGGGCCGCGAATTCAAGTCCATGGAGATCCACGACACCCGGGCGCAATGACTGCTGGGGCACAGATGAAGAATGACGTCGCGGGAGCGACAGGGTGAGCATGGCAGGATTGCTGAAATCCCGGACGGCGAGCGTCTCCATCAACCGTGATCCCGGAGCGGTGTATGAGTTCGTGTCCACCCCTGAGAATCTCCCGAGATGGGCGAAGGCGTTTTGTCGATCGGTCAAGCCGTCGAATGGGGAGTGGGTTGTCGAGACCCCGCAGGGTGCGGTGACGCTCCGCTTTGTCGGGAAGAATCCGTTGGGCATTCTGGATCATCAGGTGAGCCCCGCTCCGGGTGTCGAGGTCTTCGTGCCCATGCGCGTGGTGCCAAACGGGTCAGGGAGCGAGGTGCTCTTGACGGTGTTTCAGCGTCCGGAGATGTCAGAGGAGCAGTTTGCTGAGGACGTCGGATTGGTGGAGCAAGACCTGGACGGCTTGAAGCGTCTCCTGGAAGAGCGCGCCCCGTCGGCCACGGCTGCCTCCGCGGCCGGCGGGGAACGGGTGATCGTCAAACGCGTCTTGCCAGACCATCCGATCCACGAGTTGATCGCAACCCGCTGGAGCCCGTATGCGTTCGACAGCCGTCCCGTGTCCAGGGCGGATGCCCACTCGCTCTTCGAGGCGGGCCGTTGGGCGGCCTCGTCCTACAACGAGCAGCCGTGGCAGTATCTCGTCGCGACCCGGGATGAGCCGGAGGAGTTTGCGAAGCTGCTCTCCTGCCTGGTCGAGGGCAACCAGGTCTGGGCCAAGGCGGCACCGCTGTTGGCCATCAGCGCGGCGAGCCTGAGCTTCAAGCTGAACGGCAAACCCAACAAAGCCGCGATCCACGACCTGGGGCTTGCCGCCTGCAGCCTGACCTTCGAGGCCACGGCCCGAGGGCTGGCGGTGCATCAGATGATCGGCATCTTGCCGGAGCGCGTGCGCGAGCTCTATGGGATTCCGGATGGGTACGAGGCGGTCACGGCTTTGGCGATCGGGTACGTCGGCGATCCCAGTCGGCTGCCGGACAAGCTGAAGGAGCGCGACCTGGCGCCGCGGGCGCGCAGACCCCTGAAGGAGTTCGTGTTCAGCGGTCGGTGGGGACGCGCTTCGGCGCTGGTCGGCTGACCTCGCAGAGATCGAATCCAGCGATCGTTGTATGGCATAATGATGAGGGGACGCTCCTGGCGGATCTTTCCCATCGGGTTACTTGTCCTCCTGCTGGCGGGCGTCGCTGTCGCTCGCTGGTCCGTGACGCAGCAGCGACACCGCGCGAGCCGGACTGAACCATCTCATTCGATGACTGCCACGTCGCCCACTCCCCAAGAGCCCTCGGGCGCCTCGCCGATCGACGCGCACGGCCGTCGGCCAAACCGCCTCATCCATGAGAAAAGTCCCTATCTCCTGCAACATGCCTACAACCCGGTGGACTGGTACCCGTGGGGCGAGGAGGCGTTTGCCAAGGCCAAGCGCGAAGACAAACCCGTCTTCCTGTCCGTCGGCTACTCCACCTGCTACTGGTGCCACGTGATGGAACAGGAATCGTTTGAGCACTCCGAGGTTGCGACGCTCATGAACGCGCACGTGGTCTCGATCAAGGTGGATCGGGAGGAGCGGCCCGACGTCGATGCCATCTACATGCAGGCGGTCATGGCGATGACCGGCTCCGGGGGCTGGCCCATGAGCGTGTTTCTGACCCCGGAGGGTGAGCCGTTCTGGGGCGGGACGTACATCCCGCCGGACGACCGCGGGGGACGGCCGGGCTTCCAGACGATCCTCCGCTCGATTGCGGAGGCGTGGAAGGCGCGGCGCCAGGAGATTCTCCAGTCCAGCCGGTCGCTCACGCAGGCGATTCAGGCCGGCGCGGAATCCGGCGCATCCGTCCACCTGACCCCGGCGATCCTGGAGACGGCTGTCGAGCAGTTCGCCCAGCAGTACGATCCCACGCACGGCGGCTTCGGCTCCGCGCCGAAGTTCCCCAGAAGCCATAGCCTCTCGTTCCTCTTGCGGACGTGGTCCCGCGCGAAGGACCCCAAGACGCTTGAGATGGTGGAGGGGACGCTTGAGGCGATGGCGCGGGGCGGCATCCACGATCACGTGGGCGGGGGCTTCCATCGCTACTCGACCGATGGGCAGTGGCTGGTGCCGCACTTCGAGAAGATGCTGTATGATCAGGCGCTGCTGGCCCGGACGTATCTTGAGGCCTATCACGTCACGGGCAAGGCCCACTATGCCGACGTCGCCCGCGACATCTTCGAGTACGTCCTGCGCGATCTCCGCGATCCGCAGGGCGGCTTCTATTCCGCCGAGGATGCGGGCGAGGTAGGCAAGGAAGGAGAGTTCTACGTCTGGACGCTGCAGGACGCCGAACGCGTGCTTGGCACAGAGGATGCCGCGCTCTTCAATCGGTTCTACGGGGTCACGGCCGGTGGAAACTTTGAGCACGGGACCACCATTCTCTCCATCGACACGCCGCGTGAGGCATTCGCCAAGGCTGAGGGCCTTGCGCCTGAAGAGGTCCGCGGACGCCTTGAGACGGCACGGGGCAAGTTGCTGGCCGCCAGGAACCAGCGCCGGCGGCCGCATCGCGACGACAAGGTCCTCACCGACTGGAACGGGCTGATGATCGGCGCCTTGGCCTACGGGGCCCGTGTGCTGGAGGAACCGCGGTATGCCAAGGCCGCCACGGCCGCGGCCGACTTTCTCTTGGAGCGCCTCCAGGCCGCCAGCCCGGCGGCTGGCGGCACTTCCTCGGTCGGCAACCCATCACTTGCCGACACTCCCTCGCCGGAGCGGATATCGCCGGCTCGGTCGCCAGCGGGGATGGTGCCGGCTCAGTCGCGGGACGGCCGCCTGCTCCATCGCTTTCGCGACGGCCAGGCCGCTCTCCCGGCGTTCCTCGATGACTACGCCTTCCTCAGTTGGGGGCTCCTCGATCTCTACGAGGCGACCTTCGACGTGCGCTGGCTCAGAGAGGCCAAGCGCTTGACGCAGGAGATGATCCGGCTCTTCTGGGACGAACAGGGAGCCGGGTTTGCGTTGAGCGGGCGGCACAATGAGCGGCTCATCGCTACCACAAAAGAGCTCTACGACGGCGCGCTACCCTCAGGGAACTCGGTCGCCGCCCTGAACCTCGTGCGGCTGGGCCTGCTCACGATGGACAACGGACTCAACGGCTACGCCGAGCGCCAGCTTCAGGTCTTTTCCGGCCAGGTCGCGCAGGCCCCGCACGCGTTTCCCCAATTCCTGATCGCGGTGGACTTCTGGCTTGGCCCTTCGCGGGAGATTGTGATTGCGGGACGCCCCTCAGTCCCGGAGACTCGCGCCATGGTCCGGGCGGTCCATGAGCGGTTCCTGCCTCGCACGGTGCTGGCCCTGCAGCCGGCGGATGAGACGTCGTCCGACCTCGAGGCGCTGGTGCCCTTCGCGCAGGCGCAACGTCCGCTCCAGGGCAAGGCCACCGCCTACGTCTGTGAGAACTATGTCTGCAACCTCCCGATCACCGACCTGGCCAAGCTGGCCGCCTTGCTGGATGCCGCACGATGAAGCGGCGGATTCATGTCCACTACTCAGGGCGGGTGCAGGGGGTGGGGTTTCGCATGACCGTTGAGGAGGTGGCTCGTGAGTTCGGCGTCGTGGGCTGGGTCAAGAACCTGCGCGACGGGCGGGTGGAGCTGATCGCAGAAGCCGACGAGGCCGTGTTGGAGCAGTTCCTGCGCACCCTCCGGAACAGCTCGATGAAGAACTTCATCCAGAAGGTCGACACCTCCTGGAGCGATGCGACCGACGCCTTCAAGGACTTTGAGATCCGCTACTACTAACATTTCGAATTGCGGATTGTCGATTTCGGATTTGGTTCCAATGAAATACGCGGTACTCTCGGATATCCACGGCAACCTTGAGGCGCTCTCGGCGGTGATGGAGCGGCTCAACGCGGAGCGCATCGACCGCTATCTCTGCCTGGGTGATGTCGTGGGCTACGGCGCGGATCCGGCCGCGTGCCTGGAGCGCCTGGAGGCCTGTGGCGCGGTGACGGTGGGCGGCAACCACGATGTGGCCTGCGTCGGCAAGCTGGGGCTGGACTGGTTTCACGACACCGCCCGCGCGGCGCTTGAGTGGACGCGCGAGCAGTTGAGCTTCGCGGAGCTGGACGGCTTGCGCCGGCTGCCGTTGACGGCCACCGAAGGTCCCCTGACGCTGGTGCATGGGACCCTCACCCATCCGGAACGCTTCGAGTACCTGGTCGATTTCGCGCAGGCGGTGGAGATGCTGGAGCGCTGTCGCACGTTGATGTGCCTCCTCGGCCATACGCACGTGCCGCTCTTCATCGAGTACGACCGGCCTCAGCGTCGCATCGTGCGGGTCCTCACGGTGGCGGAGGAGCTTCGCGACGTGGCGGTGCAAGGGGACCCCGCGACGAGGCGGTACCTCGTCAACCCCGGCAGCGTGGGCCAGCCGCGCGACGGCGATCCGAGGGCCAGCGTCGCGATCATCGATACGGATCAGCGGCGCGTCGCTGTGGAGCGGGTCCCGTATGACGTCGCGGCAGCGCAACGGAAGATCCGCCAGGCGGGCCTGCCGGCGTTCCTGGCGGATCGGCTGGCGATCGGGCGCTAATAGCCCCCCAGTGACGCGATCCAGGCCATGTCCCGTGGAAGCGATGCAGCGGTGGCGCAGCGGATCGAGCGGCTGCGGGAGCTGATCCGCCATCACGACCACCGGTACTATGTCCTCAACCAACCCGCGATCTCTGATGCGGAGTACGATGGGCTGCTCCGCGAGCTGAAGGACTTTGAGGCGCGATCACCCCACCTCGTCACCCCTGATTCACCGACCCAGCGCGTCGGCGGGATGTCGGATCAGGCGTTTCGTCCCATCCGCCATGCCACCCCCATGCTGTCGCTGGAGAACGCCTTCAGCGAAGAGGAGCTCTTGGCGTGGCATCAGCGGGTCGTCAAGGGGCTGCCGGGGCTGCACCCGACCTACACGGTGGAGCTGAAGATCGACGGCGTGGGGCTGGCGCTGACGTACGAGCAGGGGCGGCTCGCGCAGGCGGCCACCCGCGGCGATGGGACGACCGGCGAAGAGGTGACGGCGAACGCCAGGACGATTCGGGCCATTCCGTTGCGGCTGCAGAGCGAAGCGCCACGGCTCTTGGAGGTTCGCGGAGAAGTGTACATGGCCATCGACCAGTTCACGCGGTACAACGCCCAGGCGACTCGCCGGGGCGGGGAGACGTTCGCCAACCCCCGCAACGCGGCGGCCGGCAGCCTCCGGCAGAAGGACCCGCAGGTGACCGCCGCAAGGCCGTTGCGGTTTTTCACCCACTCCTACGGGACGGTGGAGGGGATGCCGTTCGCCACGCAGTGGGACTTTCTCCGCGCCTGCGAACGGTTCGGTCTTCCGGTCACCGAGCAGGCGGCGCGCTGCGCGTCCTTCGATGAGGTGCTGGCCCATTGTCGGCGCCTGGAGCGGCTTCGGGATCGCCTGCGGTATGAGGCGGACGGCGCGGTCATCAAGGTGAATGAACGGGCATGGCAGGATCGGTTGGGCATGACCTTGAAGTCGCCCCGCTGGGCCATCGCCTACAAGTTCGCCGCGCACCAGGCGACGACGCAGGTGGTGGACGTCCTCCCTTCGGTCGGACGCACCGGCACGATCACGCCGGTCGCGAAGCTGACGCCGGTCTCCTGTGGCGGGGTGCGCATTTCGAGCGCGACGCTGCACAACTATGAGGAGATCGAGCGGCTCCGACTGCGGATCGGCGACCGGGTGGTGATCCAGCGGGCCGGCGACGTCATCCCGCAGGTCGTGAGAGTGATCGACGCCAAGCGTACGGGCAAGGAGCGCGCGATTCATCCGCCGGCGCGCTGCCCCGCGTGCCGCGGGATCGTCACGAAGGAGAAAGAGGAGGAGGTCGCCTACCGCTGCATCAATCCGTCCTGCCCGGCCCAGCTCGTGCGATCCGTGCTCCATTTCGGCAGCCGAAGCGCCATGGACATCGAGGGGCTTGGAGACGTCGTGGTGGAGCAGCTGGTGGAGCGCCGGCTCGTCAGCGACGTCGCAGGGCTCTATCAGCTCTGCGCCGAGGACGTCCTGGCGTTGCCGCTCTTTGCCGAGAAGAAAGCGGACAAGCTGGTGGAGGCGATCCGCCTCAGCAAAGACCGGGGTCTGGCGCGGCTGCTCTACGGCCTGGGGATCCGCCACGTCGGGGAGAAAGCGGCGATGGAGCTCGCAGAGCAGTTCGGCTCCATGACCCGCCTGGTGGAAGCGGACGAAGCCGCGCTTGAGCGGATCCCGGGCGTCGGCCCGGTCGTCGCGCAGGCCGTCGCGCAGTGCTTCCGGCAGCCGGCGACGCGCGCGCTCATCAAGAAGCTGGACGCGGCCGGCCTGAAGATGACGCAGCCCCAGCGCAGAGGGCCGAAGCCCTTGGCGCGGATGACGTTCGTTTTCACCGGGGAGCTTTCCGGGATGAGCCGCGCCCAGGCGGAAGCGCTCGTGCGGCAGCTTGGCGGCGACGCCTCCTCCAGCGTGAGCCGCTTGACGACCTATGTCGTGGCGGGAGCGTCACCCGGCTCGAAGCTCGAGAAGGCCAAGCGGCTCGGGGTCGGGGTTCTTGATGAAGCGCAGTTCACGCAACTCATCCACCAGAAACAGTAGGCAGAAGGCAGAACGCAGTAGGCAGCCATGAGCATCTTCCGTCCCGCATCGTTTATTCTGCCTTCCGCCTTCTGCCTTCTGCTCATGGTGGGCACGGGGTGCGAGGCGCTGCAGCGGAAGTTCACGCGGAAGCCCAAACGGCCGGCGCCGGCGCCAAGCCCCATCATCAGCTTCCAGGACTACAGCCGGACGATGACCCCGCTGGATCGCTACCGCAAGCACTACATGATGTTCGACTACTGGAATGCCGCCCTCATCGAATCGCTCCAGAGCAGTCCGTCAAACCCGAAGCGCTTCAAGCGGGCGTCGGCGGAGGCGCTGGCGGAACTCGAGACCATGAGCGACCTGCTCGGCCAAGAGCCGGCGGCGCGGTTGCTCCCGCTCGTGGAAGCGCGCGCCCAGCTCGATCGCCAATTGCAACAGAGCACGTTCAACGTCGCTCAAGCCCTGGTGACCATCCGGACGTTGGAGGCCCAGACCCGTCAGATCTATCGCGACTTCTTCTGGCGTGACGTTGAGGATCATCTCAAGGACGGTGAATCCTCACACCAATGATGGAACACGATGCGCGCCCTGATTGACAGCTACTTGGCGTACCTGCAGCTCGAGCGGGCCTTGAGTCCGACGACCTGCTCCAGCTACCGGTATGATCTGCGGCTCTTCGAGGCGTTTCTAAAACGGCGCCGCGTCGGCTCGTTGGCGCAGGTTGAGCCGCTGCACGTCCGCGAGTTCCTGCACGCGCTGCGGAGGACGCGCAGCCCTTCGACGGTGGCCCGGAAACTGGCGGCGGTGAGAGGGCTGTGTAAATACCTCGAGGCGCAGGAGCAGATGCCCCACAACCCCACCGCGTTCATTGAGACCCCGCGCCTCTGGCAGCGTCTCCCGCAGACCTTGAGCATCCAGGAGGTGGAACGGCTCTTGGGGGCTGTGCCGACGGACCGACTGGGGGTGCGGGACCGCGCCATCCTGGAGCTGCTCTATGGGACCGGGTTGCGCGTCTCAGAGCTCGTATCGCTGGAGCTGACGAGCTGCAACTTCGAGGCGGGGTTCCTCCGGTGCGTTGGCAAGGGGAACAAGGAGCGGATCGTCCCGCTGGGCCGAGCGGCCGTCGAGGCGCTCACGGCCTATCTTCGGCTCGAGCGACCGCGGCTCGTGGCCCGCCGGCAGGCGGAGCCGTCGCTGTTCGTGAACCGGCGGGGCATGCGGTTGACCCGACAGCGGGTCTGGCAGCTCCTGCGGCGCTACGCCAAGGCCGGCCTGATCAACAAAGCGATCGGTCCTCACACGCTGCGCCATTCGTTCGCCACCCATCTGCTGGAGGGGGGTGCCGATCTACGGACGGTCCAGGAGCTGCTCGGGCATTCGAACATCAGCACGACCCAGCGGTACACCCACGTCGATCGGGCGCGGCTGAAAGCGATCCATGCGCGGTACCATCCGCGGCCGTAATCAGTGGTCAGTGGTGAGTGATCAGTGATGAGGACGCCAAGAAAAGGAAACAGCCTCTAAATGGAACCACCAATGCAGCTTGGCGTTTCCAGGTGGTTCCATTTACCCCGAGGAGCATTTGCGACGAGGGGTAACCCCTCGCTATCGCTCGGGGTAAATGCGCCCCCAATGTTAAGGTGCATTCGTGGGCGCATTTAGGTGCCTCCACCGATGGTGAGTGTGCCAATTGAGGTGCAGTCGTTACTCCAGGACATCGGACGGATCGCAGACCAAGCAGGGACACCGGCGTATGCGGTTGGAGGATGTGTCCGGGATTGGCTCCTCGGACTGATGAACACGGAAGATCTCGATGTGGTGGTGGTCGGCGGTGGGGTGGCGGTGGCGGAGGCTGCTGCCCGCAGACTCAGAGGGAGGGTGACGGTCCATCCTCAGTTCGGCACCGCGACGGTGCTTGCCCCATGGGCCACCGCGGATGGTCGATCGCCACATCGTGGGTGCTTGCGGATCGATGTGGCGAGCGCCAGGAGAGAAACCTACGTCAGGCCTGCGGCGTATCCGAAGGTGTCGGCCGGGACGCTGGAGGAGGATCTGTTCCGGCGGGATTTCACCGTCAATGCCATGGCGGTGGCGCTTGCCCCTGGACAGCTCGGGACGCTCATCGATCCGTTTGGGGGCCGGCAGGCCCTCCGCCGTCAGGAGCTGCGCATGCTTCACCGACGAAGCTTCCTCGACGATCCAAGCCGCATCTTGCGCGGGCTGCGGTTCGGGCAGCGATTTGGGTTGCGCTGGGAGCGGCAGACGGAGCGCGCCATGAAGGAGGCCCTCGCGGCCGGGGCGCTGGGGTGGCTCAACGCGGGCCGGTTGCAGAAGGAGCTGGATCGGATGACGCGCGAGCCGGATCCGCGGCGCTGTTTTGACGCGCTGGCCGCCCTTCTAGCAGGCTGCGGAAAAACTCTGGAGACTGCTACCGCAGCCTGCTCGTCCATAGTCCACAGTCCGTAGTCCATCGTAAAAACACTCTGGAATGACGACTGTTTGTGCTGTTGCTATGGACCATGGACTATCGACTATGGACTGATACGGCGTTTTTCAGCACCCTGCGAGATGCCGCGCGGTGAGGGCCATGGTGGCAGGTCTGTTGCGGGTGGACGTGTGGGAGGGTGATCAGTCGTATGCGGCAGACGCGGATTGAGCGATTGACGCAGCAGCTTCAGCGGGAGATCGCGCAGATCATCCATCAGGAGCTCAAAGACCCGCAGCTCGGCTTCGTGACGATCACCAAGGTCGAGCTCTCCAAGGACCTGACCCATGCGAAGGTGTCGTTCAGTTGTCTCGGCACGCCGGAAGAGTGCGCGCGATCCCAGGAAGCACTCGACCGTTCGACCGGCTTCATCTATGGGCTGCTCAAGAAGCGACTCCGCCTGCGGGTGATTCCCCGCCTCGCATTCCGCTACGATGAGTCGATTCAGGGCGCCATCGCGCTCTCAGCGGCGCTGGACCAGCTGAAGCGCTCCTCCCCGGACTCCTCGCGAGGTCCCGATGCTCAACGGGATGCTGCTGGTCAATAAGCCCTCCGGGATGACCTCGCACGATGTGGTGCAGGTCATCCGGCGCAAACTCACCTTGCGGCGTATCGGCCATACCGGAACCCTGGATCCGATGGCAGAGGGTCTGCTCATCCTCTTGATCGGTCCGGCGACGAGCTTCCAGCAGATGTTCCAGGCGCACGACAAAACGTACGAAGCGCTGCTGCAGTGCGGCACCCAGACGGATACCGGCGATGCGCTGGGCGCGCCGATTCGCGCGGCTGCCGTGCCCCCGCTCGATCGGGGTCGCGTCGCGGAGGTGCTCACGTCGCTTCAGGGTCGCCTCACGCAGACCCCGCCCTCCTACAGCGCGGTGAAGATCCACGGCCGTCCCGCGTACTGGTGGGCGCGTCGGCACGAGCCCGTCACGTTGGCTCCCCGCGTCGTGCAGCTCTTCGAGGTGTCGTTGGTGGACTGCGCGTCCACGACGATTACCTTCCGGGTCCACTGCTCGAGCGGGACCTACGTGCGCACGCTGGGAGAAACCATTGCGGGGCGACTCGGGACGGTGGGCCACCTGACGCGGTTGGAGCGGCTTCGCGTCGGGGCCTGGCGTCTGGAAGACGCCAAACCGCTGCGCTGGATTGCCGAGGCCAGCGCTGAAGCCGTCGCTCGCGAGGTCCGGCCGCTTCCGGCGGGACAGCGGCAGGGCGTGGGATGATCCCACGCGTCTTCACCACTTTCAACGCCGTGCGGCGTCCTCCCACGCGGGCGGTGGTCACGGTCGGGGTGTTTGACGGCGTCCACCTGGCGCATCAGCAGATCCTCCGCTCGACCACCCGTCTGGCCCGACAGCTCAAGGGCACGAGCGTCGTCATCACCTTCCATCCGGACCCGCACGTGGTGCTGGATCCGCCGCATGCGCCCCTGGCGCTCATGCCGCTCACCGCGCGAGTGGCGTCGCTGTGCGCCCTCGGGGTGGACTGGGTGTGGGTCATCCCGTTTACGAAGCGGTTTGCGCGGATGAGCGCGGAGGCCTTTCTCCGTCAGGTGCTCATCGAGCGACTGCGGGCGGTGGCCTTGGTAGTCGGGGAGGGGTTCGTCTTCGGAAGGCATCGTCGAGGCGACACGGGGCTGCTCCAAGCGCTCGGGCCGCGCCACGGGATGCGCGTCATGCCTGTGCCGCCGATCACCCGCGCGGGCGAACCGGTCTCCAGCTCTCGGATCCGCCGGCTCATCGGGCAGGGCAAGCTGGCCATGGCCGAACGTCTGTTGGGGCGGCCGCCGGAGCTCTATGGGGAGGTCGTGCGCGGGGCGGGCCGTGGACGCGCGCTGGGCATCCCCACCGCCAACCTCCAATTTGCCTCTCACGTCCTCCCGCCCCGAGGCGTCTATGCGGTCCTTGTGAAGACGGCCGGGCCTCGCGGGCTCTGGGGGGATGGCGGTGGACGCGTGCGCCGCCACCCGTCGGTGCATCGGGGCCTGATGAATCTGGGAATCCGCCCCACCTTCGGGCCGGGTCCGCTGGTCGGTGAAGTGCATCTTGTGGGATTTTCCGGCAGCCTCCGTGGCTGCTCCGTGACGATCTCGTTGCTCGCTCGATTACGGGGCGAGCGTCGGTTTCCAAGCCCCGACGCCCTCCTCCGTCAAATCCGCAAGGATCTCCTCCGCGCCCGCCGGGTGTTCCGCACCGTCTGTGCTTAACGCGCAGGCCGTTGCGCGTTTTGCACCCGTTCCCCCATCCCTCGCCACACCACGGATGACACGGAATCCCACAGAAACACAGAGAACTGCTCGTTGAGCAACGTTCCGTGTCTCCGTGGCGCTTCCGTGGTTCCGTGGCCCTGTTTTGCGCTTGACAGAGTAGTAGGGTGGAAGGTATAGTCTTGACGTTATTGTGGTTAAAAGTGGGGGAAAGTGGTTGGGAAAAGTGGATGTTCTACGGCGAGTACGAGCACACGATCGACCGGAAGGGCCGGCTGATCATCCCCGCGAAGTTCCGGGAGGCCCTGAAGGCCCACCACGCGAAGTCGCTGTTCCTCACCCGCGGATTGGACGGCTGTCTGTTTGTGTTCCCGGAATCCGAATGGCGACAGGCCGAGAGCCGTTTTCGCCAGATCCCCTTTACGAAAGGGGAAGGGCGGAAGTTCAACCGGTTGTTCTTCTCCGGCGCCACCGAAGTGTCGGTGGATCAGCTGGGACGCCTCCTGATTCCGAAGACGCTCAAGGAGTTCGCCCAGATCAAGCAAGAGGTCATCGTGGTCGGGGTGTCGAGCCGGATGGAGGTGTGGTCAAGGGAGAAGTGGCATGCGTTCTACGAGAGTTCACGGCAGGGGTTTGAGGAGCTCGCCGAGCGCGTGATGTTGGAGTAGTTAATGACATGGCCTGGCACCAACCGGCGTTGGCCCATGAAGTCGTGGAGTTCCTTGCTCCCCATCCAGGCCAGGTCGTCGTCGATGGCACCGTCGGCACCGGCGGCCACAGCCTCGCGATCCTTCCCCATCTGCTGCCTGGCGGCAGGCTGGTGGCCGTCGATTGTGACCCGGAGGCGCTCCGGTTGGCGGAGCAACGAGCGGCCGAGTTCGCCCCACAGGTGACGTGCGTCCATGGGAACTTCCGTGAGCTTCCGGAGATTCTGGCGCGCTTGGGGATCTCGCAGGTCGACGGCGTCCTGATGGATCTTGGGATGTCCAGCGTCCAGGTGGACTGCGCCGCGCGCGGCTTCAGCTTCTTGAAGGATGGTCCGCTCGACATGCGCATGGATCCGACACAGGGCACTACGGCAGATGAGCTTCTCACGCGCCTGAGCCTTGAGGAGCTGGCGGGGATCCTGGAGGCCTACGGGGAGGAGCGGTTTGCCAGGCGCATCGCCCGCCGCATCGTGCAGGCCCGTCGGGAGCAGCCCATCACGACGACGGGGCAACTGGCGCGCCTCGTGAGGGAGGCGTGCCCGGCGGCGGCGCGGTGGGGTCGTCTCCATCCGGCGACGCGGACCTTTCAGGCGCTGCGCATCGTCGTCAACGACGAGCTGGGGGCGCTCGAGGCGCTGTTGCGCCATCTTCCGGACCTCCTCGCGCCGGGCGGGCGCGCGGTGGTCCTCACGTTCCATTCGCTGGAGGATCGGCTGGTCAAGCGGGCATTCGTCCAAGGCGCGCAGGACGGGATCTGGTCGGTGTTGACCAAGAAGCCCGTGCGCCCGACGCCCACCGAGGTCTCGCAGAATCCGCGCGCGCGCTCCGCAAAGCTGCGGGCGGTTGAACGGGTTTCGTGAGAAGATGTCGCTGCCTCGTTGGCTGACGCTCATTGCGGTGCTCGTGGGCGTCGGCTGCCTGCAGGTGGCGGTGCGGAATGCGGTCATCCTGAGAGGCTACGCCGTCGGCGAACGGCTTCAGCGTCTCCACCGGCAGGAAGGCGACCTCTCATGGCTCACGACAAAGGTGGCGGGGTTGTCGTCGCCGGCGTCCTTGGCCCGCGTCGCCAGGGAGCATCACCCAAACCTGGTGGCCTGGAGGACCCTCCCCGAACCGTCGGCTGCATCCGTCGTCTCGCCGGCGTCCCTGGGACGCCGCGACCAACTCGCCCGGGCCGGTGACCACGATGCGTCAGACGAATGACCGGCTCATCGTGGGGCTGTTGGGGGGGCTCGCGCTCCTGGGGGCGCTGTGGCTCCGCTGCGTCTGGTTGCAGGTGGTGGCCGCTCATCGCTACACGGCGCTCGCGCTCAGCCAGCATCAATCGGCGCAGACGCTGCCGGCCCAGCGCGGGCCCATCGTGGATCGGGCCGGACGGGTGCTGGCCATGAGCGTCCTAGCGCCTTCCATTTTTGCGAACGCGCGGGCGGTAACCGCCAAACGACAGGTGGCGGCCCAACTGGCGAGCCTGTCGGGCGTGAGCGCCGCCGTGATCCGGAACCGATTGACCCAGGACCGGGGATTCGTCTGGGTGGCCCGTCAGGTCAACCCCGAGGTGATGACGAAGCTGGCCGCGCTGGGAGACCGCCACATCGGCATCGTGGAGGAAGGCAAGCGCTCCTATCCCCACGGGCGGCTGGCCAGTCACCTGCTCGGGTGCGTGGACATCGATCAGCGCGGGCTCGAGGGGCTTGAGCTCATGTTCAACGGGGCGTTGCGGGGCCAGGCCGGCTGGCGCTCCACATGGCGCGATGCCAAAGGGCAACTGCTCATTGGGCCGTGGACGGCGCAGACGAAACCCGTGCACGGCGACACCGTGGTGGTGACGATCGACACGGTCATCCAGCAGGCGGCTGAAGAAACGCTGGCGTGGGGGATCAAGCGCTACCATGCCAAGGGCGGCTCCATCATCATCATGGAGCCTTCGACAGGGGCGATCCTGGCGCTGGCGAACGACCCGTCGTATGACCCGAATGCGCCGGGTGAGAGTCCTGCGGAGCGCCGCCGGAATCGGGCGATCACCGATCTCTTCGAACCGGGCAGCACCTTCAAGATTGTCACCGCCTCGGCGCTCCTCGAAGAGAAACGGATCGTGCTCGAGGAGCCCATCTTTTGCGAGGACGGCGCCTATCGGATTCCCGGCCGGCACACGCTGCACGACCACCATCCGAACGGGACGCTCTCCTTTCACGACGTGATCAAGCTCTCCTCGAACATCGGCACCGCCAAGGCGGCCCAGCGCCTCACGCCGGATGAGCTCTACCACTATATCCGGGCGTTCGGCTTCGGCCGAAAGACGGGCATTGATGTTCCCGGGGAAGTCAGCGGGCTGCTGAACCCGCCGACCCGATGGTCCAAGACGTCGCCCTTCATTATTCCGATCGGGCAGGAAGTCGCGGTTACCCCGCTGCAACTGGCTGTCATGACGGCGGTCATCGCCAACGGCGGGATGCGGGTCCATCCCCACGTCGTGGATCGGATCCAGACGCCCGAGGGACGCCTGGTCCGATCCCTCGAGCGGGACGCGCCCGTCAGGGTCCTCAGCCCTGAGACTGCCGCGATCGTTCAGGACATCTTAACGAGTGTTGTTGAGTCCGGCACCGGCCAGCTGGCGAAGGTGCAGGGCCTCATCGCGGCCGGCAAGACGGGGACCGCTCAGAAGCTGGAACCGACCGGCCGCTACTCCCACAGCCGGTTCGTCGCCTCCTTCGTCGGCTTTGCGCCGGTGCCCGACCCGCGCCTCGTCATCGTGGTGTGCATCGATGAGCCGCGTCCGATCTATTTCGGCGGGGTGGTGGCGGCCCCGATGTTCAAGCGCGTGGTGGAGCAGCTCATCAGCTACATGGGGTTGGACCGTGATGACGTTGCGTGAGCTGTTGCACGGCCTCACGGCGGAGCCGATTGCGGCGGTGCCCGTGACCGGGCTGGCGTCTCATTCGAAGCAGGTCAGGCCCGGGGATCTCTTCGTGGCCATCGACGGAGCGGCCCAGGACGGCCACGCCTTTATCGAGGAGGCGATCGCGAGGGGGGCTGCGGCGGTGGTCGCCCAGCGGGCGCCGGCCTTCCACCGCAACGGCTTCAGCGCCTCCGGGCCGGCGCGCGGCTGCCCTTGCGTGGTCGTGCGTGACACCCGCGAGGCGCTAGCGGCGATGGCGGGACGATTCTACGGGCAGCCGTCGCGGAAGCTGCGTCTCATCGGCGTCACCGGCACCAACGGCAAGACGACGACGACCTACCTCCTCCGGGCCATGCTGGAGGCCGCCGGCCATCGAGCCGGGCTGTTGGGGACCATCGCGCACCGGATCGGCGGACGGGTGGTGCCGTCCACCAACACCACCCCGGGGCCGCTCGAGCTGCAGCGCTACTTCGCGGAGATGGTCCGCGATGGGATGCAGTGGTGCGCCATGGAGGTGTCCTCGCACGCGCTGGAGCAAGGGCGCGTGACGGGCCTGACGTTTGAGGCGGCGATCTTCTCCAACCTGGGCTCCGACCACCTGGACTACCACAAGACGCGGGAGGCGTATGCGGCGGCGAAGCGCCGGCTCTTCGAGCACCTGCAGCCGGATGGCCGCGCGGTGATCAATGTCGATGACGAGTACGGACGCCTGCTCGCCACGACGCTCCCCCACCGATCGGTGGTGACCTACGGCATCGACGCTTCCGCTACGGCATCAGCCCACCGGATTGCCTGCTCGTGGAAGGGCCTCGAGCTGGCGATCGAGACGCCGTGGGCCGTCATGCCGCTGACGACGCCTTTGCTGGGCCGCCACAACGTCTTGAACGTCGTCGCGGCGGCGACCACCCTGCTCGCCCTCGGGATCAGTCCCTCCGCGATCCGGGAAGGCCTGGCGTCGATCGAGCCGATCCCCGGACGGCTGGAGCGAGTCCCCAACGACCACGGGATCAACATCCTGATCGATTATGCCCATACCGCGGATGCCCTCCGGCTGGCCCTCCTGTCGCTGCGGGAGCTGACGCGGGGACGCCTGATCGTCGTCTTCGGCTGCGGCGGCGATCGCGACCAGACCAAACGTCCGACGATGGGGAGGATGGCCAGCCTCTTGGCCGATGAGGTCATCGTCACCTCGGACAATCCCCGCAGCGAGCATCCCCGGGACATCGTCCATCAGATCACCGCGGGCTTCCACCCGGGATGCCCGCACGCCGAGGTGGTGATCGATCGGGAGCAGGCCATCGTGGCCGCGCTCTCCCGAGCCCAGCGCGACGACACGGTGTTGATCGCCGGCAAGGGGCACGAGGCGCACCAGATCGTTGACCACGTCTTCGTCCCATTCTCGGATCGCGCGGTCGTGGAGCGATGGCTGGAAGCCCCTCACCCCGCGGTGCTCGTATGACGCGCCCGGGTGAGGACGAGCGAACGATGAGCTGGACGGTCGAGGAGATCCTCCAGGCCACCGGCGGCCAGCTCGTGCGCGGGGCCGCATCCGGGGTGGCGTCGGGCCTCTCGATCGATTCCCGTCGATTGGCGGCCGGCGAGGCGTTCGTCGCGATCCGGGGGCATCGGTTCAACGGGCACGATTTCCTCCAGGAGGCGGTTCGTCGAGGCGCATCGTGCCTGGTGGTCTCTCGCCGACTCAACGACATCCCAGGCCCTTCCTCGCTTCCCCTCGTCTTCGTGGAGGAGACGACGAGGGCGCTTGGGGATCTTGCGCGATTCCACCGGCGGCGCCACACCTGCCCGGTGATCGCCGTGACCGGCTCCTGCGGCAAGACGACGACCAAAGAGCTGATCGCCCATCTGGCGGGCGCGGCCGGTGACGTCCTCAAGAGTCGGGGGACTCAGAACAACCACATCGGCGTCCCGCTGACGCTGCTGCAGTTGGCGCCGCGCCATCAGTTGGCGGTGGTGGAGTTGGGGATGAACCATCCGGGGGAGATCGCCTACCTCGCCTCGATCGCTCAACCGGACGTGGCGGTCATCACCAACGTGGGACCTGTGCATTTGGAGTTCCTCGGCTCCGTGGCGGGGGTCATGCGGGAGAAGCTTTCCCTGTTGGACGTGATTCCACCGGAGGGCACCGTCGTCCTCCCGGGCGACCAACTGGACGTGTGTCTCGAAGCGCAGCGCCACCTCCGGCCTCGCGTGCGGGTCGCCACCTTCGGGACCACCGACCGCTGCGACCTCCAGGCCCTCGACCTCCAACGCGCATCGGAGGGGATGCGGATCCGTTTGCGCGATCATCTCGATCAGTGGACGGTGCCGCTCCTGGGGACGCATAACGTGGAGAACACGCTGGCCGCGGTGACGTGCCTGTGGGCGCTCGGGCTGCCGCTGTCCATCGCGAAAGAGCGGCTTCCCTCGTTTGAGCCGATCCCGTTGCGGTCGCAGATCGTGCGCTGCGACGGCCTGACGATCCTGAACGACTGCTACAACGCCAACCCGCTGTCGTTCGCCAGGGCGCTGGAGACCTTGGTGGCGATGGGGGTGCGCCGGACGGTGGCCATCGTGGGCGACATGCTGGAGCTGGGCGCGTATGCGCCGTCCGCCCACCAGGCCATCGGACACCTGGCGACGCGCTTGGGGGTGGACACCGTGCTCGCCGTCGGGCAATACGCGGAGGATGTCGCCGAGGGGGTCCACCACGGTCGCGGGGACGGCGTCGCCACCTACCGGACCGTGCCGGAGCTCATTGAGCAGCTCCCCCAGATGCTGCGGGAGGGCGATGGCCTGCTGGTCAAGGGCTCGCGCAAGCTCAATCTGGAGCAGGTGACCGACTTCCTCATCCGCTCCTCCCATGGCGGATCCGCTCGGTAGCGCGGCCCTCGTCTTCCTGGCCGGGGCGGGGCTGTGCCTGGTGGTGGGACCGTTCGTGATCCGCTGGTTGACCCGCATGCAATGCGTCGCTCCCGCCCGCTACGAGGACTGTCCTCCCTTGCTGGCCTACCATGCCGCCAAGCGCAACACTCCGACGATGGGGGGTGTGTTCGTGTTGGCGGCCGGGATCTTGGCGGCGGCAACGGCAGGGGGGTTCTCCAACGCCGACGGATGGCTGGTGGGCGCGGCGGTGCTGGGGCTCGGGGCGGTGGGGCTGCTCGATGACTGGTTGAAGTTCCGACGTCCCAACGCGGGGGGACTGCGGAGCCTGCCAAAGCTCCTGGCGGCTCTGCTGATCGGCGCGGTGGTGGGTCTCGTGATCCAGACGCGCTCCCTCGACGCGCGCCTCGTGCAGATTCCGTGGCTTGGGCAATCCGTGGATCTTGGCTGGGGCTGGGTGCCGTTCGCCGCGGTGGTCGTCGCCGGCTGCGCCCACGCCGTCAACCTCACCGACGGCCTCGATGGGTTGGCGCCGGGGTGCGTGGCGATCGCTCTCTCGGCCCTCGGGCTGCTCGTGTTGGCGGGGGATCCGCGGCACCAGGGGCTGATGCCGTGGTGCGCCGGATTGTCCGGGGCCTGCGTGGGGTTTCTCTGGTTCAACGCGTTTCCCGCCGCGGTCGTCTTGGGGGACGTGGGGGCCCTGGGGCTGGGAGCCGCGCTGGCGACCGTCAGCCTTCTCACGCAGACCGCGCTCTGGTTGGTGGTCATCGGCGGCGTCTTCGTCGCCGAGGCGCTCTCGGTGATGCTGCAGGTGGCGTCGTACCGGTGGCGCGGGAAGCGACGAATCTTTCGCGTCGCGCCCCTGCACCACCATGTCCATCTCGGCGGCCTCAGCGAGCCCAAGGTGATGGTGCGGTTTTGGGTGGCGGGATTGCTCCTGGCGATGTTGGGGATCACGCAGTGACCGACGTCTTTGGGCGGCCTTGGACGGGACGGCGCGTGAGCGTCGTCGGGTTAGGACGCAGCGGTCTGGCCGCCGCGCAGTTGCTGTGTCGCGTGGGCGCTCGCGTGCGCGTCACGGAGGCCCGTCAGACCCCAGGGCTTGAGGCCGCCGCGCAGTCACTGCGCGCCCTCGGGATCGAAGCGGTCGAGCTGGGAGGGCACAGCCGGCGTTGGCTTGAACCGTCTGAGCTGGTCGTCGTCAGTCCTGGGGTCTGTGAGTCCGCCGCGCCGATCCGCTGGGCCACCGAACAGGGCGTGCCGGTGATCAGCGAAATCGAGCTGGCGTTTCACTTCTGCCCCTCCCGCATCGTGGCGGTGACCGGCACCAACGGCAAGAGCACCGCCGTGACCCTGCTCGCGCAGCTCCTCACGGCGGGCCATCGCGCGGCGGTCGCCTGTGGGAACCTGGGGATCCCGTTTTCCTCGGTGATCGACCGGTTGACGTCCCACGCCATCGCCGTGGTGGAGGTCAGCTCGTTTCAGCTCCTGTGGTGCCACCAGTTTCGTCCAGCGATCGGGGTGCTGCTCAACGTCGATTCGAACCATCTGGACCGCCATGCGGATGCGGACGCCTACGTGGCGGCCAAGGCCAGGCTCTTCCAGCGCCAGACGCCGGAGGACTGGGCGGTCCTGAACGGGCGCGATCCGCGTCTCGTGGCCCTCGGCGAGCGGGTGCAGGCCAAACGCGCGTGGTTCGGTGAGAACCGGACCAACCCCCCGGCGCTGTGTCTGGCGGAGGAAACCCGGCGCGCGCTCACCGAAGGGGCTCAGGCGATCCTCCAGGTCGCCCGTCTGTTGCAGATCCCTGATCCGCTGGCCTGGCAGGTCATCCGGTCATTTCGCGGGCTGGAGCACCGTTTGGAGCACGTGGCGACCATCCGAGGGATCCACTTCGTGAACGATTCCAAGTCGACAACGCCGGGCAGCTTGCTCTTCGCGTTGGCGCAGATCGCCGGCGAGGCGGTGGTGATCCTCGGGGGGCGGGATAAAGGGTTGGATTTCCACCCGCTGGTCGAGCCGCTGCGCCAGCCGCGCATCAAAGGGATGGTCCTCATCGGCGAGGCGCGTCAGCAGCTTCGCGCCTTGCTCAACGGGAGCTCCGTCTCCTGTGGCCTGCAGCCGCTGACGAACGGACGGCGCCGATCGCACGCCGCGCATCCCGTGATCCAGGAGGGCCGGACGCTCGATGACGCGGTCCGCCTCGCGATGGGGCTGGCCGGCGCCGGCACTACGGTCCTCTTTTCTCCCGCCTGCGCGAGCTTCGACATGTTCCGCGACTTTGAAGAGCGAGGCCGCGCGTTCAAGGCGATCGTCCACGCGCTATGAGCTCTCGCACGTGTTTCACACCCCAGGATCATCACAGAGGCCACGGAATTCCACGGAGACACGGAGAAATTCTCGACGAGATGTTTCCGTGTTTCCGTGGCGCTTCCGTGGTTCCGTGGTGTTGAGATGAGCTCCAGGCAGTTGCGACGCGCGCTGTTGATCGTGGTCGCGGCCCTGATGGGCATCGGGATCGTGGCGGTCTACTCCGCGAGCGCCCTGGCGTCCGACGCGACGTACGGCGGCAGCCTTCGGTTCGTCATCCACCACCTGCTGTCGATCGGCTGTGGACTCGCGTTGGGGCTGGGGTGCCTGGCCATCCCCTATGCGACGCTGCGGCGCTCGGCGCGCTGGCTCCTGCTCATCAGCCTCGCCCTCCTGGGGTTGATTTTGGTGTGCGGCCAAGAGGCCGGTGGGGCCCGTCGCTGGTTCTCCCTTGGGCGATGGAGCATCCAGCCGTCGGAGTTCGCCCAGCTCTCGCTGGTCCTCTACCTGGCGGATCTCCTCGCGCGCAGGGCCGGGGAGCTCCACCGGTTCTGGCGCGGCGTCGTGCCCCCGCTGCTGGTGGTGGGCCTCACCTCGGCCTTGGTGCTGCTCCAGCCGGATCTCGGCACCGCGATCGCCATGGGGGCGGTGGGGCTGCTGCTGTTGTGGGTCGCGAAGGTTCGGTGGTCGCATCTGGTCCCGATTCTGGCCTCGGCGGCGGTGGGGCTCGCGGTCTTGATCGTCACGGTGGAATACCGCCGGAGACGGCTCTTCGCCTTCCTCAATCCCTGGGAGGATCCGCTCGGCAGCGGCTATCAAATCGTGCAGTCCTATGTGTCGCTGGCCAGCGGCGGCCTGGTGGGGCACGGGGTGGGGGCGTCGCTGCAGCGATTGTTCTTCCTGCCGAACGCCCATACCGATTTTCTCTTTGCGATCATCGGGGAAGAGCTCGGCCTCATCGGCACGACCGCGGTCATCAGCCTGTTCGCCCTCTTCCTGATCTGCGGCAGCCGCATCGCGATGGCGGCTCAGGATCTGTTCAGCAAGTACCTCGTCTGCGGCTTGGTGGGGATGATCACGTTCGAAGCGGTGGTCAACATCGGGGTGGTGACGGGCCTGCTGCCGACGAAAGGGCTGCCGCTTCCGCTGATGTCCTACGGGGGGAGCGCGATGGTCATGAATCTCCTCGCGTGCGCGCTCATCGTTCAGGCGAGCCGTCACGCCGATCGGCCGGTCACGGCGCTCCCTCAGTGAGTGGCGAGTGGCGAGTGACCCGAAGACTTCAATGCACGGCTTAACATCGTCGCACACGGCTCAGGGACGTGAGATCCGCGTGCTCCTCGTCGCCGATGGCAGCGGGGGGCACCTCATCCCGGCGCTTCAGGTCGCCAACGCCTTGGCCAAGACGGGGGCGCGCGCCCACCTCTGGTATGCGCAGCGTCGAGCGCTCCTGCCCCTGACGGAAGCGCTCACGCACGCAGGGCTCGACCCCGCTGTCGAAATCGCCTCGATGCCGGTGGGGTCTGCCGCCGGCGTCATGGCGCGTCTGTGGCGCTGTGGTCAGCTCTGGCATCACGCGCAGCGATGTTTTGAGACGTTTGCGCCTGATGTCGTCGTCGGTTTCGGGGGGTGGGTCTCGGTCCCCGTGCTCTTGGCCGCGCGCCTGCGCCAGGCGAACGGTGCCGCAAGGCCGGCCATCGGATGCCTGCTCCACGAGCAGAATGCGGTCATGGGGCGGGCCAATCGTTGGCTGGCGCCGTGGGTGGATCGCGTCGCGGTCTCCTTTCCTGAGGCCGCGCCGCGCCGCAATGGCCCGCCGGCGGTCCTCACCGGCATGCCGATTCGTGACGGCATCGGTGACGCCTCGCGCGAGGCGGCGGCTCAGCGCTTCGGCTTCACCCCGGAGGCCCCGACGCTGCTCGTCCTCGGCGGCAGCCAGGGGGCGCGGGCCATCAACCGCTTGGTGGTGGAGATGGTCGAGCGGCTGTCCGCGGAGGAGCGACGCGCGTGGCAACTGCTTCACCTCGTCGGCGGCGGCGATGCGCCCGCGATCGCCGCCCGCTATGCCGCCCACCACGTGAAGGCCTGGGTGGCGCCGTTCCTGGCGGAGATGGAGGTGGCGTACGCGCAGGCGGATCTCGCCATCGCGCGGGCCGGCGCCTCGACGATCGCTGAGCTGGCCCGGTGCGGCGTGCCGGCGGTGCTCATCCCGTATCCCCACGCCGGCCGTCATCAGCAGGCGAACGCCGGCCTCGTGGAGGCGGTCGGCGGCGGGGTGGTGCTGGAGGAGCCTGAGGCCACCCCGGTGACACTCCTGGAGGCGGTGCGGCGTCTGCTGCGCGACCACGAGCGACGCGCCACGATGGGGCGGCAGATTCAGACCCTCCATCAACCCCAGGCGGCCGCCCGGTTGAGCCGGGCCATTCTGGAGCTTGCCGGCGCCGGCGAAGCGGATGAGGTCTCGAATGACGATCGGTGAGGGAACCCGGATTCACTTCATGGGGATCGGGGGGATCGGCATGAGCGGCCTGGCGACGATCTGCCGTGAGCGGGGAGCCATCGTCTCGGGGTGTGATGCCAGGCCCAACGAGCTGATCCGTCGGCTGCAAGCGCAAGGGGCGTCGATCCGTCTCGGGCACCATCCGGATCATCTCGAGGAGCCGGCTGACGTCGTGGTCTACAGCGCCGCCGTGTCCGAGGCCGAACCGGAGCTTCGCGCCGCTCGGCGACTCGGAGGTCGTGTGATGAGCCGGGGGGCGTTCCTGGCGGAGCTTGCGGCGGACCGCCTGCTCGTGGCGGTCGCCGGAGCCCACGGCAAGACGACCACCTCCGGCATGGCCTCCCAGCTCCTCCTGCAGGCGGGGTGGGATCCGACGGTGATCGTGGGTGGCCTGATGCGCTCCCTCGGGACGAACGCCAGATCCGGCGCCGGGTCGTACCTGGTGGCGGAGACCGATGAGTCCGACGGATCGTTCCTGCACCTGGCGCCCTCGACGGCCATCGTGACGAACATCGACCGGGAACATCTGAATTACTACCAAACGTTCGATCGGTTGGTCGAGGCGTTTCAGCAGTTTGTCGCTCAACTCAAGCCGGGGGGGCGGTTGATTCGGTGCACCGACGACCCGCTCATCCGACGCCTGCTCTCTCATCCCCGCCAGCTCAGCTACGGGTTCAATGCTGACGCGGAGGTGAGCGCGGAGCGCGTGACCTTCACGGAGGGTGGCAGCCGGTTTTGCGCGGTGTACAACGGGCGTCCGCTGGGGACGTGGACGCTGCAGGTGCCGGGTCGTCACAACGTCCTCAACGCGCTGGCCGTCATCGGTCTCGGGTTGACGCTCGACATCCCGCTGCTGACCATCCGGCAGGCGCTGGCGGCGTTCCAGGGCACCAGGCGCCGCTTTCAGGTCATGCGGCTTCCCGGCGACATCCGCCTGGTGGAGGATTACGCCCATCACCCCGCGGAGATCCGAGCGACCCTCGGCGCCGACGCCGCCGTGGGTCGCCACCGCCTCGCCGTGTTTCAGCCGCACCGGTTCTCGCGGACGCAATCGCTCGAAGACGAATTTGCCATCTGTTTCGACCGAGCCGACGGGGTGATCGTCACGGATATCTACCCCGCCTTTGAAGCGCCCATCCCCGGCGTCTCAGGTGAGCGGCTGGCCCATCTCATCAGGGGTCACGGCCACCGATGGGTGCGCTACATCCCCAAACAGGAGCTGACCGCGTTTGTCAGCCGCATCGCCCTCCCCGGCGATACGATCTTTTTCCTCGGCGCAGGTGACATCACAGAGGTGTGCCATGAGCTGGCCGAACGGCTGCATGCGCCGGCAGGAGCCGCTGGCTAACCACACCAGCTTCCGGATCGGCGGACCGGCGGAGTGGTTTGCCGAGCCTTCCACGCAGGAGGAGCTGGTGGCTCTCCTGCGCGAGGCTGCTCGGATGGGAGTGCCGGTCTCGGTGGTCGGCGGGGGCACGAACACGCTGGCCGCCGATCGCGGCGTTCGAGGACTCGTCGTCCGGTTAGGCCGAGGGTTTCAAACGCTTCAGGAGCTGAGCGCGGCGGAGGAGCCGACGGTCCTTGTGCGGTGCGGGGCGGGGCTGTCGACCCAACGGCTCGTCTTGCTGGCGGCTCGTCTTGGGTGGGGCGAGCTGGAGGCGTTGGCAGGGTTGCCGGGGCGGATCGGCGGCGCCGTGGTCATGAATGCGCAGGAGATCGGCCGATGGGTCCAGGGCATCCGGCTGGTGTCGTCCGACGGAACGGTCAGCCGGTGGAGCCGCGACCAACTGCGCTTTCACTATCGTGACGCCGCGCTGGCCCCGGGCATTGTGATGGATGTCCTGCTGCGTTTTCCACGGGTGCACCCCGCCGAAGCCCGCGAACGCATCCAGCGGGCCCTGGACTATCGCAACAGCACCCAGGATACGCGCCTGCCCTCGGCCGGCTGCGCATTTAAAAACCCTCCCTGCCTGGCCGGCAGACAGGCCGGCGTCGGGGCGGGTCGCCTGATCGATCAGGCGGGCCTCAAGGGTTCGCGTATCGGGGATGCCCAGGTGTCCTTCCGGCACGCCAACTTCATCGTCAATCTGGGTCATGCCACCTGCGATGACGTCCTCTCGTTGATGGAGCACATTCAGCGTCGGGTGTTCCAGCGGTTTGGGATGCGGCTGGAGCCTGAGGTTCGCTTCCTTGGCGAACGGTGGAACCGATGAGAGACGCTCGACGGATCGCCGTATTGATGGGGGGGCCCTCGCAGGAGCACGCGATCTCTCTGAAGAGCGGCCGGGGCGTCGTGGAGGCGCTCACCCGTCGAGGCTGGCGGGTGGAGGCGCTGGTGGTGCCGGAGTCGCTCGCGATGGAGGAGGCCTCCGCCTTCACCGCGCGCGCCCTCCAACGCCTCGGGGCTGAGGTGGCGTTCATTGCGCTCCACGGCCGGTTTGGCGAGGACGGGATCGTCCAGCAGGTGTGCGAGGCGCTCCATCTCGCCTATACCGGCTCAGACCCTGAGGCCAGCCGGCTGGGGATGGACAAGATCGCCTCGCGCAGACGCTTCGAGGAAGCGGGATTGCGCGTCCCCCGGTGGCGCTCAATTGATCCGCAGGACCCTCAGACGCTTCACGCGGCCCTTGCGCAGATTCCGCTGCCGGTCGTGATCAAGCCCGCCGACCAGGGTTCCAGTCTCGGGGTATCGCTCGTGCGCGAGCCGCGGGCGCTGGCGGAGGCGTTGGCACAGGCTGGCGCGTTCAGCCGCTCCGTGCTCATCGAGGAGTTCGTCGCGGGACGGGAGCTGACCGTCGGGGTCGTGGGTGATCGCGCCCTGCCGGCCGTTGAGATCCGCGCGCATCAGCCGTTCTTCGACTACACGGCGAAGTACACCCCCGGCATGACGGACTACCTCGTGCCCGCCCCGCTTGCGCCGTTGTTGGAGCGCGCCGTGCAGGAGGCGGCCCTGGCGGCTCACCGCGCCTTGGGCTGCCGCCACCTGTCGCGCGCCGACATGATCCTGACACCGGATGGCGTTCCGGTGGTGCTGGAGCTCAACACGATTCCCGGCTTTACCCCCACGAGCCTGTTGCCCAAAGCCGCCGCCTGCGCGGGACTCTCCTATGACGCCTTGTGCGAACAACTCGTCCTCATGGCGGCGCACGACCTCCTGCAGGTCGCCGGCTGATGGTCAGACGGCGACGTCGCGTGAGAGGCCTCGCGCCGCTGCTCGTCGAGCGGGTGAAGGCGCTCGGCCGCTGGCTCCTGCATCACCCGCACCCGTTCCTCCTGGCGGTGGGTCTGACGGCGGCGCTGTGGGCGGTGGCCACCTACGCGCAACAGACCGAGGCCTTTCGCATCCACACCGTGCAGTGGCCTCCGGAGACTTCCTTCGAGCTGCGTGAGCCGCTCATCGGCAAGAATCTGTGGGCGGTGGACCTTGTCGGTGTCGCGGAAGAGCTGAGACGCCAGCAGCCGTGGCTGAAGGAAGTCCGCGTCGTTCGGCAACTGCCCGATACGCTCCAGATCGACGCCGTGCCACGCCAGCCGGCGGCCCAGGTTTGGTTGAAACAACAGTGGTTTCCGGTGGATCGTGAGGGGTTCATCCTCCCCTGGGGGAGCCGCGAGCCGGCGAGCGGCTTGGTCCGGCTGGTGGGATTCCAGCCCTCCGCCGGGGCGTTGCGCCTCGGGGCGGACAACACCAATGAGCGGTTGCAGCTCGGTCTGCGCGTCCTGGAGGCTCTGCAGCGCGCGCCGACGTCGATCGCGCGGCGCGTCACGGAGCTCGACGTCGCCGATCCGCAACAGATTCGGTTTCTCCTCGACGACGTCGAGGTGCGGTGCGGGGCGGAGGCTGATCTGGCCGCTCACCTGGATCGGCTCCAGGCGGTGTTGAAGATCATCCACCGGCAGTCGCTCGCCGTGCAGTACATCGACCTCAGGTTTCAGGAGCCCGTCATCGGTTCATGATCCCACCACCTACCTCTCAGCCTTCGGCTGGCGCACTCGCGCCATGCCGGATCGTCGGAGCCACCGCGAGTGCGCGGCCAGCCGTGGGCTGGCCGAGGCAGGTGGTGGGATGATCCAGCCGCTCGTGGCCCTCGATCTCGGATCCACCAAGGTCGCCTGCGCCATCGGCCTGCCGCACGAGCAGGCCCCCGGCTTCACGCTCATGGGCAGCAGCCTCATTCCCTACGCGGCGCTCTCGGAGCTGTGGTCGGCAGACCCGCTCATGGTGAGCCGGACGATTGAGCAGGCGCTTGAGGCGACGGCGGTCAGCGCCCACGTCCAACGCGCGCTGGTGGCCTTCGACCATCCAGCCTTGACCAGCGAGATCGTCCAGGCGACTCTCCCGTTGGCCGATGAGCCGGTGTCGATTCGCGCGCAGGACGTGGATCGGCTGCGGCGGCGGGCGCTCGACCAGGGTGTTGGGCTTGATCGAGAGCCCTTGGTGGTGGAATGCCTCGGCTGCTCGGGCAACGGGTTTGAAGGGATCCGCGACCCCCAGGGTCTTCCGGCGACGCGTCTTCGCGGCGCCTTTCACATCGTGACGATGCCGGTGGCGCTGCGCCGCGCCGTGGTCCAGGCGGTTGAGGGAGCGGGCCTTGAGATCGCCCAGTTGAACTCCACGTTGCCCGCTGTCTTCTCCAGCATGGCGGAGGAGGCGCACTGTCGAGCCCGCGCGCTCCTCATCGACGTCGGTGGCCGCTCGACCGGCGTGGGATTGTTCGTCGACGGCACCTGGTGCGCGGCGGCCATCCTGCCCTGGGGCGGGCTGACGCTGGCGACGGAGCTTGCCACGACGCTTCGGGTGACGATGGACCAGGCGACGGCGTGGAGTTTGGAAGGGACGTCCTGCAGGCGGGCGCCGGTCCGTGAGGTCATCGAACGCCGGTGGGCCTCGATCCCGGCAGCCGTCGAAGGGCTCCTCACGAACCAGCCTCAACCGGATGCCGCCTTCTTGACCGGGCGCGGGGCCTTGATCGACGGATTGGCCGAGTGGATCGAACGGCGGACCCATCTGCCCGTGACGCTGTGTCGCAGTCCACGGACCAGCGCGCTGAGCGATCTCTCGCGCCAGCTCGGCCTGAGCGCGGCGCTGGGACTGCTGGAGCAGGCCACAGGCACCGCGCGCAGCACGCCGCCGCCTTCGCCGCACGCGCTGAATCGACTCATCCACCGCACGAAGACCCTCCTGACCGAATACTTCTAAATGCGCCCACAATGGCATCTTCACATTGGGCGCATTTACCCTGCCTCGCACCGAGGGCCGTGCTCGGCACGAGGTGAGCGAAGTCGTGGTTCGACTCGCCTCGGCTCGCTCACCACGATCCTGAGCGAGGCAGCAGCCGAGTCGAAGGATCGAAGGGTAACCCCTCGACGCGCCCCCGCTGTTTTCTCAGTTTCCGACCTCGAAAACAAGCCGCGGGGGGCTCCACCGAATCCATATTTGCATTGACGCTCTAGACGCAAGAGCGTATCATACAAGTTTGTGTCGTGATGATCCCCCCACCTACGCCAGCCCCGCCAAAAGGCGGGGCTCGAATGCGTCTGCTGTTGGAGACTGTTTGGATGGTGCGTCTGGCCGTTGCATTCGTCACGGCGGCTACGGAGGTTGAAACTACGGGCCGCCGTGAGGCGCAGGTGGGGGGATGAAGCATCCCATCCGCCGTCGTCTCATGTACCTGGGCTTCCAGGGGTTGCGAGGAGTCGGGCGGGTGCTGCCGCTGGGGGTTGCGCGCGCGCTCGGCCGGGGCCTTGGCGTGCTGGCCTATGGGCTCCTGGGGAGTCAGCGACGACTGACCGGGGAGCATCTTCACCAGGCCTTCGGGGAGACGCTGAGCCCCGCACAGCGCAGGCGCCTTGGGCTGCGGGTCTTTGTCAACCTGGGACAGACCGTCATGGAATGGATGGCGCTCCCGGCCTGCTCGACCCGGCGGCTCCACCAGCTCATCACGTGCGAGGGGCTTGTCCATCTGCGCCAGGCGCTGGCGCGCGGGCGCGGGGCGATTCTGGTCGGGGCCCACTTCGGCAATTGGGAGCTGATCCCGCTCTACCTGCGCAGTCGGGGATTTGACGGGGCCGTCGTGGCGCGCCCCCTGCGCTACCCCGAATACGACGCATTCTTGATGGAGCTGCGCGGCAGCCAAGGGGTGACGACGCTCGCCCGCGGCGCCATGAAGGACGCGGTGAGGCTCCTGCGGGCCAATCACCTCCTCGGGATCGTGCCCGATCAGGACGTGGACAGTCTTGACGGGTTGTTCGTGCCGTTCTTTGGCCGCCCGGCCTACACCCCGCTCGGGCCGGCCGCCCTCTCGCTCCTGAGCGGGGCGCCGATGCTCCCCTGTTTCATCATCCGGGAAGGCCGCCGCTTCCGTCTCGTCATTGAGCCTCCCGTGGCGGCGGCTCAGGCGCCGAACCGGTTGGAGGCGATGACCGAACTCACCGCATCCTGGAGCGCCGTCGTCGAGTCGTACGTGCGACGCTATCCCGATCACTGGGTCTGGATGCACCGTCGCTGGAAAACCCAGCCGGGGTCGCGGCAGGCGACCTGCGGGGACGTCTCGACGCAGCCCACCGTCCAGCCTGACCCCTCGCGGGCGGCCTTCATGATGAGCGGGTGGTTGCTCGTCACCTCGCTCATCGGCTGTGCGCGGCCCGCGCGGCCCGCGGCCTCTGCGTCAGAGCCCACCCAACAGATGAGCGCGTTCACCTTGACCGGGTATGAGCTGGACGGCTCCAAGCGATGGGAGATGACGGGGCGGGAGGCCAGCGTGGATGGCAACCTCGTGACCATCCATTGGCCCGATGCCGTCGGCTACGATCTGGCCCGCGTGGCGTATCTGACCGCGAGGGTCGCCGAGATGGATCAGACCAGCCGTCACGTCCGGATGGAGCACGAGGTGACCATCCACACCAATGATGGGTGGTGGCTGGCGGCCCCGGTGCTGCACTGGATCCCCGACCAGAACCAGGTGGCCACGGAGACGCCGGTGCGGATCGAGACCGATCACATGCTGCTGCGCGGTCGAGGGGCCAGCGCCTTGACCCAGCTCAAACAGGCGAAGCTCATGGAGGATGTTGAGCTCGTGCTCAACCCGGGCGACCAGGACCCGCAGGCGGAGGGATCGGCGCATGTGACGATCACGTGCGACGGTCCGTTGTCGTTCGACTATGAGCACAGCGTGGCGACGTTTGAGCGCAACGTGCATGTCACGGACCCGCAGGGTGAGCTGTTCTCGGATGTGCTTATCGCGTATCTCGATTCGGCGCGGCACACGATCCGCTACGCCGAGGCGATCGGGCGGGTCCGGGTCCATCACGGCCACGATCGGGCCACCGGCGAGCGCGCGGTGTATGAGCCGACGCCCGGCAAGGTCACGCTGATCGGCAAGCCCAGGTTGCTGCTCTTTCCGTCCGGGGGCGGCCCGGGTCTCCCGGGCGCCTTCCACGGGATCAGTGCCGTTCCCACCGCCTCGAAGCCCCTGCAGCCCGCCGCGGCGGCGCCCGATGCCGTGGGAACGCTCACGCCGCACGCCACCGAGCTTGCGAGCGCCACCCATCCCTGACGACCATGCAGGTCCTGCGAACCGAACACGTGGTGAAGGGCTACAACGGGCGTCCCGTCGTCGACGGCGTGGAGATCCGGGTGGGGCGCGGGGAGATCGTGGGGCTGCTCGGCCCGAACGGGGCGGGCAAGACCACGACGTTCGCGATGATCGTCGGCTACATCAGACCGGACGGGGGACGCATCATCCTGGATGAGCGTGACGTGACCGACATCCCCATGTATCAGCGGGCCCGCTTGGGCGTCGGCTATCTGGCCCAGGAGCCCTCCATCTTCCGGAAGCTGACGGTGGAACAGAACATCCTGGCGATTTTGGAGTCGCTCCATCTGCCCCTCTCCATCAGACGCCAGCGGCTGGATCGCCTCCTCAACGAGCTGGGGATCACCCACCTGGCGCGTCAGAAGGCGTATACGCTCTCAGGAGGCGAGAAGCGCCGCCTGGAGATCACCCGGGCGTTGGTGACGAATCCGCAGTTCATCCTGCTCGATGAGCCCTTTTCCGGGATCGACCCCATCACCGTCTTTGAAGCGCAGGAGATCATCCGCGAGCTCAGGCAGCGCGGCCTCGGGATCCTGTTGACCGATCACAACGTGCGCGAAACCCTGGAGATCACCGACCGGGCCTACATCATGGCGGAAGGCCGCGTGCTCATTGCCGGGACCGCCCACGAGCTGATCACGGACCCGCGGGCGAAGGAGATCTACCTGGGTGAGAAGTTCCGTCTCTAACCACGTGAGGTCGCATTTCATGAGCTATTGGGTCATTGGATTAATGGCACAATGGTCCAACGGCTAATATGTGGTTTCGCCGACGCGCTCGACCATCAGCCCAATCTGCCGATGCCACCCCGCGTCCTCAGCTCGGCGGAACAACCGCAGCCCTTCCGGTGAGCGTGCAGATCAGTGAGCCGGCCCCCTGCCAAAAGCGCCTGCGTCTGCACGTGCGTCCCGAGGCGATGAGCCCGGTGCGGGAGACGGTACTGACGGAGCTCCAGCGACGGACCGTTCTACCGGGGTTTCGCCGCGGCAAAGCCCCGGCGGATCTGGTGGAGCGGCAATACGCCCAGCCCCTCCGCGAGGAGACCATGCGCCGCGTCACGCGGCAGGCGCTTGAGCAGGCGGCCAAGGATCACGACCTCAAGCCGGTGGGGCCCTTTGAGGTGACCGCCACCGACTTCAACGAGACCGAGGGGTTGCGTTTTGACGCGAGCGTGGAAGTGGAGCCGTCGTTCGCCTTGGCAGCCTACCGCGGCATCCCGCTGCAGCCCCCTTCGACGGAGGTGACCCCGGAGGACGTCGACAAAGCGCTTGCCGCGCTGCGGGAGTCGATGGCGCAGCTCGTCCCCTCCGGGCAGGGCGAGGCGAAGGAGCGACGCCTGCCTCCCATCGATGACGAGCTGGCGAAGGACGTGGGATTTGGACACTTGGCGCAACTCAAGGAGCATCTGGAGGCGAAGCTGCGGGAGCAGAAGCGGGCGGCGCGCGCCGAGGCGCTCGAGGCCGCCGTGTGTCAGGCGCTGCTGGAGCGGCACGCCTTCGAGGTCCCCCCGCAGTTGGTGGGCCACCAGACCGAGCGGCTCACGCGGGAGTTCACCGTCCGCCTGCTCCTCTCCGGCATGCCGGAGCCGCAGGTGCAGGAGCGGGTGGCCGCGTTTACCGAGCAGCTCCGCACGAGCGCGCAACAGCAGGTGAAGCTTACCTTCATCCTCGATCGCATCGCGACGCAAGAGGCGCTCACCGTGACGGAGCATGAGCTGCTGGATCGTCTCTGGCAGGTGTCGCGGCGCTGGAAGAAGGATCCGGTGGAGGTCAGGAAGATCTTTGACGACAAGGGGCTCTGGCCGTCGGTCCTCTCCGCCATTCGTCGGGAGAAGACGATCAGTTTCTTGCTGAGTGTCGCCCACATCGAAGAGGCTGACTCAATAACATCGAGGTGAACATGAGCGAGCAGGGACAGGTGCTGGTGCCGATGGTGGTGGAGCAGTCGCCGCGCGGGGAGCGCGCCTACGACATCTACTCTCGTCTGCTCAAGGATCGCATCATCTTCGTGGGCACCCCCATCGATGACATGGTCTCCAACCTGATCATCGCGCAGCTCCTCTTCCTCCAGAATGAGGATCCGGATCGAGAGATCAGCGTCTACGTCAATACCCCCGGCGGGTCCGTGACGGCGGGGCTGGCGGTCTACGACACGATCCAGTTCGTCAAGCCCCCCGTGGCGACCTACTGCGTCGGCCAGGCGGCGAGCATGGGGGCGTTGCTCCTGTGCGCCGGGACCAAAGGCAAGCGATTTGCGCTACCCGCCGCGCGCATCATGATCCATCAGCCGTGGGGGGGCGCGGAGGGGGCGGCCACGGACATCTCGATCCAGGCGCGGGAGATCCTGCGGCTGCGCGAGAAGATCAACGAGCTGCTCGTCAAGCACACCAGCCAATCCCTGGAGAAGATCCAGAAGGACACCGACCGCGACTACTTCATGTCGGCGGAGGAGGCGAAGGAGTACGGGATCGTCGACGAAGTGCTCTACAGCAAGGCCAAGGTGGTGAAGAAGTGATCCCACCACCTGCCTCTCAGCCTTCGGCTGGCGCACTCGCGCCACGCCGGATCGTCGGAGCCACCGCGAGTGCGCGGCCAGCCCTGGGCTGGCCGAGGCAGGTGGTGGGATGAGCGGGGACATCCTTCTCACACCGGGTCCGACCCCCTTGCCGCCGCAGGTGCGCGAGGCGCTCGGTCGGCCCATCATCCACCACCGCACCAGCCAGTACCGCAGCCTGTTCCGCCGCGTGCTCCAGCGGATGCAGGCGGTGATGCAGACCGCGCAACCCGTCGTCTGCCTGACGAGCTCCGGGACCGGCGCGATGGAAGCCTCGGTGGTCAACCTCCTCTCGCCGGGTGATGAGGCGATCGTCGTGCTCGGCGGGAAGTTCGGGGAGCGCTGGCAGGAGGTGTGCGCCGCCTACGGGATCCGCGCGGCGCCGGTGCCGGTCGCCTACGGCGAGGCGGTGGATCCCGAGCGCGCGGCCTCCATCCTCCGGGCGCATCCGAAGGCGAAGGCCATGTTCGCCACGCTGTGCGAGACCTCCACCGGCGGCGTGCCCGACATCCAGGCCCTGGCCGCCGTGACGCGCGCCAGCCGGGCCGTGTTGGTCGTGGATGCGATCAGCGGGCTGCTCGCGGATGAGTGCCAGACCGATGCCTGGGGGGTGGACGTGCTCGTGACCGGTTCGCAGAAAGGGTTGATGCTCCCGCCGGGGTTGGCGTTTCTCAGCCTCAGCGAGCGGGCGTGGGCGCTCGTGAACGAGGCGAAGACGCCTCGCTTCTACACGGACCTGCGAGGGTACCGCAAGGCCCTGGCCGATGACGACACGCCGTTTACCTCCGCCGTGTCGCTGGTGGTGGCGCTCGACGAGGCGCTGACGCTCATCCTCCAGGAGGGCGTGCCGAAGGTGCTCCAGCGCTGCGGGCTCATGGCGCAGGCGACGCGCTCCGGCGTCGAGGCGATGGGGCTTCGCCTTTTTGCGCAGCGTCCGTCGAACGGCGTGACGGCGATTCGCGTGCCGGAGGGGATCGACGGCAAGTCGTTGGCCAAGCTGATGTACGATCGATCGCACGTGATGATCGCAGGCGGACAAGGCGAGATGGCGGGCAAGGTGGTGCGGATCGCCCATATGGGCCATATCGGTCCCGGCGACATCCTGGCGGGGCTGGCCGCCCTCGAAGGAGCGCTCGTGGCATTAGGGCACGAGGTCGCTGCTGGAACAGGGGTTCAGGCTGCCCGCGCTATGTTAGAGTCCATAGTCCATAGTCCGTAGTGCAAAGAAGGCAGCATGCAGAACGTAGTCGGCAGCATCGTGTCGCGATCTGTTCACTGCCTTCTGCCTACCGCCTTCTGCTTTCTGGATTCTATGGACTATGGACTGTGGACTATGGACTAAGAACGATGGCACAGATCAACGTCCTCGTGGCTGACCATCTGTCGGATGAGGGCCTTCGCGTGCTCACGCAGGAATCCCAGTTGAAGGTGGAGGTGAAGACCGGGCTGTCCAGCGAGGCGCTGGCCGAGATCATCGGTTCCTACGAGGGGCTCATCGTGCGCAGCTCGACCAAGGTTACCGCCGCGGTCATCGAGCGTGCCAAGCGCCTGCGGGTGATTGGACGCGCCGGCGTCGGGCTGGACAACGTCGATGCCGAGGCCTCCACGAAGCGGGGCATCATCGTCATGAACGTCCCGTCGGGGAGCACGATGTCGACGGCCGAGCACACGATGAGCATGATCCTGGCGTTGGCCAGGCGCATCCCGCAGGCCGATGCGCACGTGCGGGCGGGCCGGTGGGAACGCGCCAAGTTCGTGGGGACCGAGCTGTTCGGGAAGACGCTGGGGGTCGTCGGGCTGGGGCGGATCGGCACTGAAGTGGCCAAGCGGGCCCAGGCCTTCGGCATGCGGGTGGTCGCCTACGATCCGTTCCTCTCGACGGAGCGCGCCCAGCAGCTTGAGATCCAGGTGACCGATGCCGCCCACCTCTATGCCGAGGCGGACATCATCACGGTCCATACCCCATTGACGGATGAGACGCGCCATCTCATCGGCGCCGAGGAGATCGCCCGGATGAAACCGGGGGTTCGCCTGGTGAACTGCGCGCGGGGCGGGATCATCGACGAGCAGGCCCTCCACCGCGCCCTGGTGGAGGGTAAGGTGGCCGGGGCGGCCCTGGATGTGTTCGAGGAGGAGCCGCCGAAGGACAACCCGCTCGTGACGCTCGATCAGGTCGTCTGCACGCCCCACCTGGGCGCCTCGACCGAGGAGGCCCAGCTCAACGTGGCGATCGAGGTCGCCCGGCAGGTGGCGGATGCGCTGTTGGGACGCGGGATCCGGAACGCCGTCAACATGCCTTCGGTGGACGCCCAGACGTTGAAGGTCCTCCACCCCTACATCGTCCTGGGGGAGCGGCTGGGCTCCCTGGCCTCGCAGCTCTCCGGCGGGCAGATGGACGAGGTGCGGGTCACCTACGTCGGGGAGATGACGACGCACGACACCGCCTCGGTGACGCTGGCCGTCTTGAAAGGCATCTTGTCGCCGATGGTAGGGGAGAACGTGAACTACGTCAACGCCTCACTGATCGCGGCGGAGCGCGGCGTGAAGGTGATCGAGGCCAAGGCCAGCCGGATGGACGAGTTCGCCAACCTGCTGGCCCTGGAGGTCCGCGCGGACGGAAGGTCCCTGGCGTTGCAGGGCACGCTGTCCGCCCGGCGGGAGCCGCGCATCGTGAAGATCGACCGGTACTTCGTGGAGGCGGTGCCGGAAGGCTACATGCTCATCATCAAAAACCAGGACAAGCCCGGGCTCATCGGCCACCTCGGCATGTTGTTGGGCGAGTCCAAGATCAACATCGCCGGGATGAGCAACGGACGGGATGAGCCGGGCGGGACGGCGATCACCGTGGTGAACGTCGATGACCATGTGCCTCCCAAGGTCCTGGAGCAGGTCAAGCGGCTCCAGCACGTGCTCGATGCCAAACTCATCAAACTGTAGCGTTCAGCGTAGAGCGTTCAGCGTGCACTGGAACGCCTTTCCTATGTTTCCCTGTACGCTGTACGCTGGACGCTGTACACTTGGACGATGAATATTGTGGTGGTGGGCGCGCAGTGGGGGGACGAGGGGAAGGGGAAGGTGATCGACGTCCTCACTGAGGAGGCCGATATCCTCGTCCGGTTCCAAGGTGGCCACAACGCCGGGCACACCGTCGTCGTGGACGGCGAGGAGTTCATCTTTCACCTCATTCCATCCGGGCTGCTGCACCGGGGCAAAGTGGGATTGATCGGCAACGGGGTCGTCGTGGACCCCGAGGCGTTGTTGGAAGAGCTGGGACGGTTGCGCGCGCGCGGGATCGACGTGGAGCGCGCCGTCAAGATCAGCGATCAGGCGCACGTGATCTTCCCCTACCATCAACGGCTGGATGCGCTCGAGGAGGCCACTCGGGCCGGACGCCTTGGGACGACCGGCCGAGGGATCGGGCCGTGCTACGTCGATAAGGCGGCGCGCTCGGGGATCCGCATCGCCGATCTGTGCAACCCTGAGGTATTCGCAAAGACACTGCGCAGGACTGTGCAGGAGAAGAACCGCCTGCTCCAGGCCCTGTATCATGAGCCTCCGATGTCCTACGAGGAGCTGCTGGCCCGCTACACCGCCTACGCCAAGCGGATCGCGCCGCACGTGGTCCATGGGGCGCGGTTTCTGCGTGAGGCCATGGCCCAGGGCAAACGGCTGCTCTTCGAGGGGGCGCAAGGGACGATGCTGGATCTCGATCACGGGACCTACCCCTATGTGACCTCCTCCAGCGCGACGTCGGGTGGCGCCTGTACCGGCTCGGGGGTGCCGCCGACGGCCATCGACCGGATCATCGGCGTGGTCAAAGCCTACACGACCCGGGTGGGGGAGGGGCCGCTCCCGACGGAGTTTGCCCCGCAGCTCATGGAGGAGATCCGCCGCAGGGGCAAGGAGTTCGGCGCCACGACGGGACGCCCGAGGCGGTGCGGCTGGTTCGATGCGGTCGTGGCGCGCCACGCCGTGGAGGTCAACGGCTGCCAGTCGATCGCCGTGACCAAGCTGGACGTCCTCGATGCGATGGAGACCATTCAGATCTGCGCCGCCTATCGGGACGGCGCGCGGACCCTCGACGCTTTTCCTGCTGATCTTGGCGTCCTCTCCCGCTGCACGCCGGTGTACGAATCCGCGCCCGGATGGGGCTCGGACACCAGCGAAGCGGGCTGTTTTGACGAGCTCCCCGCAGCCGCCCAGCGCTACCTCAAGCGGCTGGAGGCGCTCATCGGTGTGCCGATCTGCTTGATCTCCACCGGCTCCAAGCGGGAGCAGGCCTTCAAGATGGGTTCTTGGTAGGAAGATTTCTTGGTACAATAAGAGCGCCTCTCAACACGACCATGGGCGCTCGGAGGAGGACGTGATGGGCTGGAGGAGGGCAGGGCTGATCGGAATGGTGGCGGTCCTCGGCGGCGGGTGTGCCATCAGTGTGGCGAGGCGCTCCCCGTGGGACATCGAACAACTCGCCCAGCTCAGCGATCAGTTGGAGCAGTTCAAGACGCTGGCCCGCCTGAAGGCCGAGGAGGCCGAACAGCTCCGGCGGGCCAAGGCGCTGTTGGACGCCCAGGTGAGCTCAGCCGACGTGAACGTCGGCTACGATGCGCGCGGGCTCGTCACGCGGATGCTCGATCAGGTGCTGTTCCATTCAGGCAAGGCGGACCTTCGCCGGGATGCCAGGGCGATCCTCGACCAGCTTGCCCAGGTGTTGGGGGAGGTTTCCGAGCAGCCCATCCGCATCGAAGGCCATACCGACAACGTGCCCATCACCCATTCGGGATGGGCCGACAACGCGGCGCTGTCGCTCGCCCGCGCCAATGCGGTGGCGGAGTACCTCACCCAGCAGCGGGGGATCAGCCGTGACCGGATGACCATCGTCGGCTACGGGGAAGAGCGGCCGATTGCGTCGAATGACACGGCCCAGGGACGGCGGAAGAACCGGCGGGTTGAAGTCATCATCCTGCCGCAGGCCACCACGAGCTCGACGGCCCCGGAGGCGGAGCGGACGGTTGGTGGAGGCACAGAGTCGTCGAAGTAACCCAGGGCGGGATCAGAGAAGGGAGGGAGTATGCGTCGGTGGGGAGTCATCGCCTTCTCGGTGATAGGGGTGATTGTGGTGGTGTTGGCTATTGCGCTGGCCTCGGTGGGGACCGAGCTCGACGGGTTGCGGCTCGACCGAGAGGATCTCCAGTTTGAGGTGGACAACGCCCAACAGGACGTGGAGTCTCTGACGCAAGAGAACACGCGACTCCAACGCCAGACCGAGGACCAGCTCAAGACGATTGAGCAGTTGAAAGTGGAGCTGGAGCGCGCTCGAGCCAAGGGCCAGGAATCGCCGGGTGCCGCTCAAGCGCCGGCGGCGGAACCCGCTCCGGCGGCCAGCCCGTAGTGCTTCGCCAGTCAATAGTCCATCGTTGATGGAAGATGCGCAGAAGGGCCCCGACCACATCGCCATCATCATGGATGGCAATGGTCGATGGGCGGCGGCGCGAGGCCTGCCGCGGTTGTTCGGTCATCGAGCCGGCGCCGAGGCGGTGCGCCGCACCGTGGAGGCCTGTTGCGAGCTGGGCGTGAAGGTCCTCACGCTCTACGCCTTCTCGTGGGAGAATTGGGATCGTCCGGCCCGGGAGACCGGCGAGCTCATGGAGTTGCTCGATGAGTTCGTGCGGCGGGAGCTCCCGACGCTCCATGCCAACCACGTCCGCCTGCGCGCCATCGGCCGCTTGGAGACGCTGCCGAGCGGCGTCCTCGCTACCCTGCAACGCGCTATGGCCGAGACGGCGGGCTGTGACCGGATGACGCTCGTCCTGGCGCTCAGCTACGGCGGACGCCAGGAGATCGTCGATGCCACCCGCCGTCTTGCCACGCTGGTTCGCCAAGGCCGCCTTGATCCTGCGCAGATTGACGAGACGCTCTTCGCGCGACACCTGTATGCGGCGGATCTGCCGGACCCCGACCTGCTGATTCGGACCTCAGGGGAACAGCGGCTCTCGAACTTCCTGCTGTGGCAGTCCTCGTATACGGAATGGTATGTGACCTCGAAGTGCTGGCCTGATTTCTCGAAGGAGGACCTCCTGGACGCCATCGCGGCGTACGAGCGGCGTGAACGGCGCTTCGGGAAGACCATGGTACGCGGATGATGCGGAACCTGAACGCGCGCCTCCTCAGCTCCGCCATCCTCGTGTCGGTCGTGCTGGGGACGCTGTTCTGGTGCCCCCTGTGGGTCTTCGCGCTGGTCGTGGGGTGGTTCATCCTGGTCGCCCTCTATGAGTTTTTTACGATGGCGCGCCAGCGGGGCATCTTAGTCCATCGGCCGTTGAGCATCGGCCTGGGCATGGTCTTCACGGCCTTGGTGGCGTGGCGATCGATCGTGGAGCCTGGCCTCGTCCCGACCCCCATCCTGGGGCCTGGGGCGACGGTGCTCAGCTGGATGTGGGATGTCTTCTGGCCGGCGACGATCGTCATCATCTTCATCCGGCAGTTCACGCGGGAGAACACCTTCGAGGCGCTCGGGGGCTTGGCCACGACGTTGTTCGGGCTCGCCTATATCGCGGCGCTGTTCAGCTACGTGTTTTACCTTCGGACGATGGATCCCCAACGGGGCGCGTGGCTGGTGCTCTTCCTCATCGTGGTGACGAAGATGGGTGACGTCGGCGCCTACGCGACGGGCAGCGTGATCGGCCGGCACACGCTGGTGCCTCGCATCAGCCCCCGCAAGACGGTCGAAGGATTTGGGGGCGCCGTCGTGGCGAGCGCCGTGACCGCGCTGCTGGCCGCTCCGTTGCTGGGCCAGCAGCGGATTTTTGGGCAGCTTCCCAGCCCCGTCTTGAGCGCTGCGGTGGGGGTGATCTTGGGGGCGGTGGGGCAGCTCGGCGATCTGGCCGAGTCGCTCCTGAAGCGTGATTGTCAGGTGAAGGACACCGGATCGCTCCTCCCCGGGCTGGGGGGCGTGCTCGACGTCATTGACAGCCTGTTGTTCACGGCCCCCTTGTTCTACGGGATCCTCATCTATGGCTAACCCGGCACAGATGAGACGGGTCGCGGTGCTTGGCTCCACGGGGTCCATCGGGCGCAGCACCCTTGAGGTGATTGCCGGCCATCCGGATCGGTTGCGGCTGGTGGGGATTGCGGCGCGATCCCGGATCGATCTGCTCGCGGAACAGGCGCGGGCGTTCCGCCCTACGCTGGCGGCGGTGTGGGAGGAGGAGGGGGCGCAGGAGTTGCGCCGGATGACGGGGAGCCTCACGGTTGGGGTCGGTCCTGAGGGGCTGACGTGGCTGGCGACGCACCCGGACGTGGACGTGGTGGTCGTCGCCACCTCCGGCAGCGAGGCGCTCATCCCGCTCATCCGCGCGATCCAGGCCGGCAAGCAGATCGCCCTGGCGTCAAAGGAGCTGCTCGTCATGGCCGGCGAGCTGATCATGCGGCTCGTCCAGGAGCATGGGGTGAAGCTCGTGCCCATCGACAGCGAGCACGTCGCGCTCGCCCAGTGTCTCCAGGCGGTGACGAGATCTGAGGTGGCGCGATTGGTGATTACCGGCAGCGGGGGGCCGTTGTGGGGATTATCGGTTTCGGAGCGGCAGGTGGTCACGCGCGCCCAGGTGTTGGCCCACCCCCGCTGGCAGATGGGACCGAAGATCACGGTGGATTCGGCCACGCTCATGAACAAAGGACTTGAGGTCATCGAGGCGCGGTGGCTCTTCGACGTCCCGCTGGAACGCCTGCGCGTGCTCATCCATCCGGAAGCGGTGATTCACGCTTTGGTCGAGCTGGTGGATGGGACGGCATTGGCGCAGATGAGCCCCTGCGATATGCGATTGCCGATCCAGTACGCCTTGAGCGCTCCCGAGCGGTGGGACAGTCGCTTCCCGCGTATGGACGTGACGCAGCGCTCCGGATGGCATTTCTTCGAGCCGGATCTTGCGCAGTTCCCCTGCCTGCGTCTTGCGCTGGACGCCGCTGCTGTAGGCGGCAGCGCCTGTGTCGCCCTGAATGGGGCCAACGACGCGGCCGTCCAGGCCTACCTCGCGGGTCAGATGGCGTTTCCTGACATCCCACGGGTGATCGAAGAGGTGTTGGAGCAGCATCCGGCAATCCCCCACCCGACCCTCGACGAGGTCGTGGAGGTGGATGGGTGGTCGCGCCGAGTCGCTCAGGAGCGCATCTCCCACTCCCCGCGCCGGTTCGTGAAGGTCTCGTGAGATGCTGACCGTGTTGCTCTCCCTGCTGATCCTCGGGGCCTTGGTGATCGTCCATGAGCTGGGACATTTCCTCGTCGCCCGCTGGTTCGGGGTGCGGATCTTGCGCTTTTCCGTGGGGTTCGGCCCGACGCTGGCGTCGTGGAAGCGCGGGCATACCGAGTACGCCCTCAGCGCGCTGCCCCTCGGAGGCTATGTCAAGATGGCGGGGGAGCAACGTCCCGAGCCGTCGACAGGAGAGACCCCTGCGAGGGGGGAGCCGTGGGAGTATCTCGCCCAGCCGATTGGAACGCGGGCCGCGATCATCCTGGCCGGCCCCCTCGTGAACTACCTTGTGGCCTTTGTGACGTTGTGGGCGGTGTTCGTCATGGGCTACCCCGAGCTGCTCCCGGTGGTCGGGAACGTGCTCGAGGGCACGCCCGCGCAAGCGGCGGGGCTCCAGGCCGGAGACCGGATCCTGGCGATCGACGGCCGCGAGATCCGGAGCTGGCATGAGCTGACCGCGCTCATCTACGACGCCCCCGATCGGCCCCTGGACTTTCGCATCGCCCGCGCAGCATCCCTCCAGCAGGTGACGCTGACGCCCCAGCGGAAGATGATCACCGATCCGTTCGGTCGTCCCAAGACGGTCGGCCAGATCGGCGTGGCGGCCAGCGGAGAGTTTCAGGCGCGTCGCGTCGGACCGATCGCGGCGGTGGGGCGCACGCTGCAGCAGCATGGGGAGGTCACCCGGCAGACCCTCGTGGCGGTCTGGTTGGTCGCTACGTGGCGGCTGCCGCTGCGCGAATCGATCACCGGTCCGATCGGCATCGTCTCGCTCACCTCGGATGCGCTGCACCTGGGACTGACGCCGCTGTTGGTGCTCGTTAGTCTCTTCAGCCTGAGCCTGGCGCTCTTCAACCTGTTTCCGATCCCGATCCTCGATGGCGGACACCTGTTCTTTCTGGCCCTTGAGAAGCTCCGTGGCCGGCCGATCAGCCTCAACGTCCAGGAACGCTCCATCCAGGTGAGCTTCATGCTCCTCGTGGCCTTCGTAGCGGTCGTGTGCCTCAACGATGTCAACCGTTTTGGGCTCTGGGATCGGTTCCTCGGATGGTTCAGTCGACCCTAACAGGATGCTGAACCACCGCAGATGACACCACGGAACCACGGAAGCGCCACAGAGCCACAGAAGCATTCCCGTCGAGCAGTTCTCTGTGTTTCTGTGGAGTTCTGTGTCCTCTGTGGTGTGACCAGAGGTTTCTTCGCAGGATGCTGATGATGCGACGACACACTCGTTCCGTGAAGGTGAAGGATCTCGTCATCGGGGGCGAGGCGCCGATCGCCATCCAGTCGATGACGAAGACCGACACGACGGACGTCGAGGCCACCGTCCGGCAGATCCGCGCCCTCGCCACGGCGGGATGCGAGATCGTGCGCGTGGCCGTTCCGACGATCCAAGCGGCCGAGGCGCTGCCGGACATCCGGCGGGAGGCCGATCGGGTCCCCCTGGTGGCCGACATCCACTTCCATCCCCAGTTTGCGATCGCGGCCATCGAGGCGGGCTTCGATAAGATCCGGTGGAATCCCGGCAACATCCGCGATCCACAACGCATCCGCGAGGTGGTTGCGCGCGCCAAAGAGCGCGGGATTCCCATCCGCATCGGCGTCAACGTCGGCTCGCTCGATCCGGCATGTGAGGCCGCCCACCACGACGATCTCGTCGAGGCCGTTGTCCAGAGCGCGCTGAAGTCGGTGCGGCTCCTGGAGGGGCTCGGCTTCTCCGACATCGTCCTGTCGCTCAAATCCTCTGACGTGCGCCAGACCCTGGCGGCGTATCGACGGATGGCGCAGCTGTGCGACTACCCGTTCCACCTCGGGGTCACGGAGGCGGGGTTGCCGGAGGTCGCGACCGTGAAGTCGTCCATCGGGATCGGGACGCTCTTGGCGGAAGGGATCGGCGATACCATCCGCGTCTCGATCACCGGCGATCCCATCGAGGAGGTGAAGGTGGCCCAGCGCATCCTCTCATCGCTGTCGCTGCGCCGTTTTGAGACCAACGTCATCGCCTGTCCTTCCTGCGGCCGCTGCGAGATCGATGTGGTCGGCATCGCCGGCCAGGTGCAGGCGCGATTGACGGAGTTTTCGAAAACCGAGCCGCGCTGCCTGGATCTCACCGTCGCCGTCATGGGCTGCGTCGTCAACGGCCCCGGCGAATCCGAGCACGCGGACGTCGGATTGGCCGGCGGCGGGGGAGTAGGCGTGATCTACCGCAAGGGCAAGCAGGTCCGCCGCGTCGCCGAAGCCGACATGGTCGACGCCCTCCTCGAGGAAGTCCAGCGCGTGATCAGTGACGAGTGTTCAGTGACCAGTGGCCAGTGAGCATGTTCAGGAATCGGCATAGTGTCCCTGTATTTCAAGGAGCAGCGCGTGACGTGACACTCTCACTCGAGAGTTGGTGATGGCATCGAGGCGTGCGAGGCAGAATCACAAACCGTCAGTCAGATATCCCATCCGCAAGCCCCGTGTCTTTTGGCTAAAGGAGGATGGCATTGCCAACGGGACGCCATCTCGCGCAGTGCAGGCGAGTTTGAATGGTCTCGATGGATTGAGTCAGACAGCCGAACAGTCCATCGGGACCGCGTCGTCGGTCGCGCTCCACAACGCGCTCAGGAGATACGGCATTGAGGGGGAAGAGGCTTTTCTGGTGCTGGCGGCCCGCTATCTGGACACACGAAAAGCTGCGCGCCGCGATTTTTCATTCTTCCCCGTGGAGCGAGGGTTTGCGACCTTGAACATCGTCGCGCATGACAAGCAGGTCTTGTCCATCCTTGATGGCATTTTGGCCGCCGACCCACAAGGACGCGAGTTGCCAACCTGGTATCAATTTTTCTTTGGGCGTCGTTTCCGTGAAGGCTCTGGCAAATTCTTCACGCCGCGAATGGTGGCCACTGCGATGGCGAAGCTTCTCCCGGTGCAGCCGGGCGCGATTCTCATGGACCCAACTTGTGGCGGTGGAACTTTCCTTTGCGAAGCCTCTCGCCGCTGGCGGGATACGCAATATCAGTTGGTCGGCAATGACGTCGACAGGATGCTTGTTGGATTGACCGAGCTGGTCTTGGCGCTTTCCGCCCCCACCAATCACAGTTTTGCGCTGTCCTGCTGCAACCTCTACGATGCGGACGCCGAATTTCGGAATCTTCGTGGCAAGGTGAATGGGATTCTGGCGAATCCTCCCTTCTCTCTACCTCTCGAACACGTTGCCAAGCCGGGTGAGCTGTTCGCGCTTGGCTACCGAAACAGTGATGCTTTGTTCTTGGATGTCTGCTTGGACATGCTCGCGCCCGGTGGCAATCTGGTTTGCCTTTTGCCACATTCGCTGGTGGTCAACGCCGAGTTTGACCAGTTGCGGAGGATGGTGGAAAGGCACTGGGAGCTTTGCGGCGTTGTTACCCTCCCGGAAGGCGTGTTCTATCTCACCGGCAATACGACCACCCGCGCTGACATTCTCCATCTCAGGAAAAAGCTTGGACGCCATCAACAAACTCACAAGGTGTTCTTTGCGAACGCTCCGACAGTTGGCTTCCCGCTGAATTCACGAACAACCTACCTTGGAGAAAATTCCCTGGAGCTCATCGCTGGGGACCCGCGCGTTTTGGAGTGTGCCGGAACAGTCAGATGACCCAGCCATGAAGAAGAACGGAACATATTTCCTATCGATCGTCGAAGCCGACGCTTTGCGGGCGGGTGTGTGGGATCCTTACGCCTATCGTGAACAAATGCAGCGTGAGACTTTGGAGCACTTCGCGGCAGTCCAGAAGGTGCAGGGCCGTTCCCACCGCGCGACCGAGTTCAAGTATTCGCCTATCGAGTATCGGCATATTCATCGGGGTACGATTCCGGTGTTCACGGTGGAGCTTGCCGGTGGAGCAGCCGTTGAGCGCGTCCCCGTTATCGGCGAAGGGTGCCTTTTGTTTGGAACCATGCGCGCCTACTTGGGGAACGCGCTTGTTACTCCCAAAGCGGCGTGGCTCGGAGAAACCTCTCCACTGTTCTTTCCGGTGAAATCAGAATTTGTTCACGTCGTTCCCAAAGATGGCCTGTTCTACTTTTGGTGGGCGTTTCTGCAATCGCCAAGGTTTCTCCAGTGTCTGCCAATCGGTTCAGGGGGCACCCGTCCGCGTTTGGATCGCGAGCTTCTTCTACGAACACCGGTTGAGGTGCCGGTCAAAGCAGTGCGCGAGAAGATCCATCGTTGCCTCGCAGGTTACGCGGAGCGCGCGTGGCGCGACTACGTGGAAGCCGAACGACTTCTCAACTCGACGACAAGGTAATTCGTGGCGGACATTACTCCTCTCGAATTGGAATCGCTTCGACGGGCTTTCCAACCTCTGGTTGGCCTCAGAATCACCTGGCTTTCCATTCCCAACCAAACACTGCCCGGCTTCGAGCCAAGCCAGATAGCGGTCATCGTGAACACGCTACTCGATGCCATCCTTCCGCAAATCGAACACTTGGCGACAGACGAAGAAAATGCGAAGCGGCTGCGAAGCGTCGGACTTTCCAAATCGCCCGGCACCATCGGGCAGCGCGAATCATATCCAGACTATGTTCATACCTCCGGCAAGCGCGTTGAATTGAAAGGACTGTTCGTTGACAATCCCACCTTGCTGATGAAACGTCCTCCAACGGCACGCGAACCAAGTGCTCGGCTCAAAGAGAACGTCACCATGGACATTATTCACCCGACAAACGACGCGCTCTTGCTGGCGGCAGCTCAACTCAAGGAAGACGAGTCAGGAGCCTGTTCACCCTACATCATCGACATTGGCGTGTTCTCGATGGTCGAATGCGTGCGGGCGAGGGATGCGCGGTTGGCTGAAGCCGGGGGACGCTGGATTGATGACATTCCGAAAGTCGTCAAGAAAACCAGCATGGCGAAGGCCGCCGCTGGCAAGCGACTTACTTCTGCTGACTTTGAGAAGGACACGAATTTCGGCAAGTTGAAGCGCATCCCGTATCCGCCACTCCAGGATTTCATGAGAAAGCACGGAGCAATTTGACCGTGGAAATTGAGGGACATCATACGTAATTCTAAGACGACGAGTTTGTAACGCAGCGCTCACCTCTTGCTGACAAGCCATCGAGTTGACATGCCATGTGCCGATTCAAAGGATCCCAGAAGAATCTTTCGGAGCAGGCAACTCATGCCCACTCAGTGAAAAGTCGTCCACGAATGGGTTGGGACACGGCGTTCAAAAAGATGCACAGATTAGGCGAGGATCAACTGCTGATTGATGACAGGCTCGATCTTGATGTTCCAGGGTGGGAGTGGTGATCGAGCAAGTCGTATGACACTGTGTCAGGGACCTAACATGCCGCCAATGTTCCCTGTGTGTCTTTCACCGGTCACTGGTCACCGGCCACTGGCCGCTTCGCCGAGCGTCTAGCGAGGCGAAATGCGGTGGTCGCACTATTTCCTCCCGACGCTCCGCGAAGAGCCCAAAGACGCTGAGGCCGTCAGCCACAAGCTGATGCTCCGCGCCGGGCTCATTCGGCGCCTGGGCGCCGGCGCCTACTCCTACCTCCCGCTGGGGCTGCGCGCGCTCCAGCGCGCCATCGCGATTCTTCGTGAGGAGATGCGCCGCGCCGGCGCCCAAGAGATCCTCCTCCCCACCCTCCATCCCCTCGAGCTGTGGAAGACGACGGGCCGGGATGCGGTGCTGGGCCAGGTGCTGATCCGGTTCAAGGACCGCACCGGCAAAGAGCTGGTCCTGGGACCCACGCATGAGGAGGTGGTCACCGACCTCGTGAAGGAGATCCGCTCCCACAAGCAGTTGCCGCTGACCGTCTATCAGATCCAGACCAAGTTCCGCGACGAGCCCAGGCCGCGCTTCGGGGTGATCCGGTCCAAGGAGTTTCTGATGAAGGATGCCTACAGCTTTGACGTGGACCCGGCGGGGCTTGAGCGGAGTTACCAGGCGATGTACGAGGCCTACCGGCGGGTGTTCGACCGCTGCGGGCTGACGGTCATCCCGTGCGAGGCCGATCCTGGGGCGATGGGCGGGGACGTGTCCCATGAATTCATGGCGCCTTCCGACTACGGTGAGGACCGGATCGTCCGGTGCACCCGCTGCGCCTATGCGGCCAACCGCGAGGCGGCCCGTTGCGAGCCCACCGTCCACCGTCCACCGTCCACCGCCGAACGATCACGCACCGTGGAAGAGGTGGAGACGCCGGGGAAGCATACGGTGGAAGAGGTCAGCCGGTTTCTCAACGTGCCGGCGACGAAGCTGATCAAGACGCTCCTCTACGACGTCGGCAACGACCACGTGGCGGTGCTGGTGCGAGGCGATCACGAGGTCAACGAGGCGAAGCTGGCCCGCGTGGTCGGTTCGGCCTCCCTGAGGCTGTCGAGCGCGTCCACCATCGAGCGGCTCACCGGGGCCCCGATGGGATTTGTCGGTCCGCTGGGCCTGCGCGGCATCCGCCTCCTGGCCGACCACGCGGTCATGGGGGTGGTCAACGGCGTAACCGGCGCGAACCGGGCCGATAGCCACTGCCTCAACGTCAATGCCGGCCGCGACTTCCAGCCCGAGGTGGTGGCGGATCTGCGCGTGGTGACGCCGGAGGATGCCTGCCCGAGCTGCCGCAGTCCGCTGACGTTCCTCAACGCGATCGAGGTCGGCCACGTCTTCAGGTTGGGGACGAAGTACAGCCAGGCCATGGGGGCGCTGGTGCAGGATGCCGCCGGAGCGGTGAAGCCGATGGTCATGGGCTGCTATGGCATCGGGGTAAACCGGATCATCGCGGCCGCCATCGAGCAGCACCACGACGCCGATGGGATCGTCTGGCCGGTTGAGCTGGCGCCCTTTCAGGTGGTCATCAGCGTCCTCGAATCCGAGCAGGCCGACCATGCGCGCCTCGGGGCCGAGCTCCATGAGGCGCTGGGGGCTGCGGGGGTGGAGGTGTTGTGGGATGATCGCCAGCAGTCCCCCGGCAGCAAGCTGAAGGACGCGGACCTCATCGGCATCCCGGTGCAGGTCGTCATCGGCAAGGTCTGGCAGCGCGAGCAACTGCTCGAAGTGGGGTTGCGCTCGACGAAGGAACGGCTCACAGTCCCCCCGACGGCGCTCGTCGAGACCGTCCGCAAGCTGCTTGACAACGCCCCGTCGCTGTAGTATCCTGAACGACAGTTTAGCCGGCCGACGAAGTGGGCTCACTCCCACTTTTTTTATTCCCATGCGGCGATGAGCGATGAGCCATCCCTGGAACCGATTCGAGCCTTTGTGGAGCCGCTGCTGGCGGAGCACCAGATGGAGCTGGTGGAGCTGACATGCCGGTTCCACGGAGGGCAGCGGCTCATTCGCCTGCTGGTGGACTGCGTCGGCGGGGTCACGCTGCACCAGTGCGCACGGGTGAACCAGCGCATCAGCCAGCAGCTGGAGGCGGCCAATCTCATCGAGGGGAGCTACACGGTCGAGGTGTCCTCGCCGGGTCTGGATCGTCCCCTGGTCAGCCGGCGGGATTTTGAGCGCGCCATCGGGGAGGATCTCCGGGTGGAGGCGGAGCGGGAGCCGGGCCGGATCACGGAGGTCATGGGGATGCTCTTGGCGGTTCAGCCCGAGGCCGTTGTGCTCAAGACCAGTTCAGGGAATGTCACGATCCCGCTGGCGCAGCTTCGCGCGGGGAAGAAACGGCTGCGCTGGTGAGGCGGAGACGCTGATGGGCAATGAGCTGCTGTCGATTATCGAATCCATCGAGCGGGACAAAGGCATCGACCGAAACGTGCTCATCCAGGCGGTCGAGGATGCCGTGGCGACCGCCGCCAGGAAGAGCGAGGGCCTCGGCGAGGAGGATGAGGTGACCGCGACCATCGATCAGCAGCGCGGCCGCATCGTCGTCACCGTGAACGGCCGGGAGCTGGCGTCGGTGCAACTGACCCGCATCGCGGCGCAGACGGCGAAGCAGGTGATCATCCAGAAGATCCGCGAGGCGGAGCGCGAGATCATCTTCGCCGAGTTTCAGGGGCGGGTCGGCGCCATCATGACCGGCTCGGTCCACCGCTTTGAGCGGGGCGACATCATCGTGGAGCTGGGCCGCGCGGAGGCGATCCTCCCGAAGGCCGAGCGCATCCCTCACGAAGAGTACCACCAGGGGGATCGGCTCCAGGGCTACGTCGTGGAGGTCCGCAAGAGCGCCAAAGGCCCCGCGATTGTCCTCTCGCGGACCCACGAGGGGTTCATCCGGGGGCTCTTTGCCCTGGAGGTCCCTGAGATCGGCGAGGGGATCGTGGAGATCAAGGGGATCGCCCGCGAGCCGGGCGACCGGACGAAGATCGCCGTCGCCTCGCAGGATGAGAAGGTGGATTGCGTGGGCGCGTGCGTGGGGATGCGCGGCACCCGCGTGAAGAACATCGTCCGCGAGTTGCACGGCGAGAAAGTCGACATCATCCGCTGGCACGAGTCGATCCGCGAGTTCATCGCGGCGGCGCTGTCGCCGGCCAACATCAGCGCCATCGAGCTCCGGGAAGAGGCGAAGCAGGCGGTGGTCATCGTGGCGGATGACCAGTTGTCGCTGGCCATCGGGAAGAAGGGGCAGAACGTTCGGCTCGCGTCGAAGCTCACGGGGTGGCAGCTTGAGATGACGAGCGCCTCCCAGCACTCGGCCGCCGAGCTGTCGTTGCGCGCGCTCGACGGCGTCGGTCCGACGATGGAGGCCCGCTTGCGCGAGGCGGGGATCACGACCATTCAGCAGGTGGCCGCCCTGACGCTGGAGCAGTTGACCGACGTCAAGGGGGTTGGACAAAAGATCGCTCAAAAGTTATTGGCGGCCGCGAAGGCGGCGATGGCCGCACGGACGTCCCAGGCGGCGCCCGCTGATGCCGCGGTTCCTGAGGGGGCATCACCCGCTGAGGCGCAACAGCCGCGCGTGAGGGCTCCGGAGGAGGACGCGCCCATCGGTGAGCCGCCGACGACGGCCCCGCCTGAAGGCGGTGAGGGGACGGTGACCACCACCGAGGAACCCGAGCCGTCTGGGGAGCAAGACGGCTGATGCGCGTGCATGAGTTGGCCAAAGCGTTCCATCTGAGCTCAGCGGAGCTGTTGGTCAAACTCAAGACGCTGAGGATCCAGGCGAAAAGTCCGATGAGCACCCTGGATGCGGATGCGGTGAATCGCGCCCGCAAGGTGTTGGCCGCTCCTGTGCCGGCGAAGAAGCCCGCCGCGGTCTCCGCCAGGCCGGCCGCCGGCAAAGCGACGGGGGCTGTCAAGCGGGGGATACTCAAGACCGCAGCCTCCGCGACGACGGTGGAACGAGCCCCCCGAGCGTCAGCCGCTGTGGCCTCGCCCCCCAGTCCCCCACGGCAGGTGGAGCCGCCCCAGCCTGCGGCGCCCCCACATGCCGCCGATGAGGCGTCCGCCCAGACGACGAGCGCAGTGGCCGCTCCTCCGCCACCGAAGGCGGCTGCGCGTCAGGGGGCCGCGCCGGTGCGCGCCGTATCGAAGCCGCGGAAACAGCCGTCCGCGCCGGCACCCGCGCCACAGCCGCCGTCGCCCGCTCCCGGCACCCCAGAAGCCGTCCCCGCCGGTCCCCCGAAGCGGATCGAGCTCAAGTTTCCGGTCACCGTCAAGGAGCTGGCGACCAAGATGGAGGTGAAGGTCAGCGACCTCATCAAGTATCTGATGCAGCAGGGGGTGTTCGCGTCGATCGTCCAACCCCTCGATGAGCCGACGGCCATGAAGGCGGCGCAGGCCTTTCATTGCGACGTGCTCCCGCAGCCGACTATGGAGGAGCAGCTCCTGAAGGCCGCGGCGCCGGATCCGGAGAAGCTCATGGCGCGCGCCCCGGTCGTCACCTTCATGGGGCACGTCGACCACGGCAAGACCAGCCTGTTGGATGCCATCCGCCAGGCGAAGGTCGCCGAGAAAGAAGCGGGCGGGATCACGCAGCACATCGGGGCGTATGAGGTCTCGCTTGACAAAGGGCACGTGACGTTGCTCGATACGCCGGGTCATGAGGCGTTCACGGCGCTGCGCGCCCGGGGGGCCAACGTGACGGACATCGTCGTGCTCGTGGTCGCCGCGGACGACGGGGTGATGCCGCAGACGGTGGAGGCGATCGACCACGCCAAGGCGGCGAACGTCCCGATCGTGGTGGCCGTCAACAAGGTCGACAAGCCCGAGGCGAACCCGCAGAAGGTCAAGCAGCAGTTGACGCAATACGGGCTCATCGGCGAGGAATGGGGCGGCAAGCACATCATGGTGCCGGTGTCGGCCAAGACCCGCCAGGGGATTGACGAGCTGCTCGAGATGCTGCTGCTGGAGGCCGAGCTGCTTGAGCTGAAGGCGGATCCGACGGCGCCGGCGCAGGGGACGGTGATTGAAGCGAAGCAGACAAAGGACCGCGGGCCGGTTGCCACGCTCCTGGTGCAGCAGGGCACCCTGCGCGTGGGTGAGACCCTCGTCGTTGGGCACCTGGTCGGGCGGGTGCGGGCGATGGTCAACGACCGGGGTCACCGCATCAAAGAGGCCAGACCGGCGCAGCCGGTGGAGGTGCTGGGGCTTCCCGAAGTCCCCGAGGCCGGGGATCGGTTCCTCGTCGTGGCGGATGAGAAGGCCGCCCGCCAGTTGGCCCAGCAGCGTCAAGACCAGCGCGCGCAGCGCGCCGTCATGCACCCCAAACGGATCACGCTCGAAGAGCTGCACCAGCGCATCGCCGAAGGCAAGCTCAAAGATCTACGGTTGATCCTCAAAGCGGACGTCCAGGGGTCGCTGGAGGCCATCGAGCAGAGCTTGCAGAAGCTGGACACGGAGAAAGACGAGGTCCAGTTCAAGATCCTCCACGCCGGCATCGGGGATATCAACGAGTCCGACATCATCCTCGCGTCGGCCTCGGACGCCATCGTGGTGGGTTTCCACGTGGGGATCGAGCCGAAGGTGCAGGTGTTGGCGGCCACCGAAAGGGTGGATGTGCACGTCTACCAGATCATCTATGAGCTGGTGGGGGCCATCAAGGCGGCGATCGAAGGGCTCCTCGAGCCGACGATCGAGGAGACCTTCATCGGCCGGGCCGAGGTCCGGAAGCTCTTCCAGATCTCCAAGGTGGGCATCGTGGCCGGGTGTGTGGTGACCAAAGGGTCGATTCGCCGCGACTGCACGATGCGGATCATCCGCGGCCGCGAGCGCGCCTATGAGGGGAAGCTCACAAGTCTCAAGCGGGTCAAGGACGATGCCCGCGAGGTCCAGGAGGGCCAGGAGTGCGGGATCGCGTTGGAAGGCAACGTCACCCTCCAAGTCGGCGATCTCATCGAGGCCTGGGAGCTTAAGAAGGTCGCGCGCAAACTCGCCTAAGTCAATCCTGTTGTTGATGAAGCCACGGGTTCTCAGCGGGATGCGTCCAACAGGTCCGCTCCATCTTGGGCACCTGGTCGGGGTGCTGCACAACTGGACGCGGCTTCAGGAGACGTACGACTGCTGCTTCATGGTTGCCGACTACCATGCGCTGATGAGCGAGTATGAGCACCCGGAGCGTCTTCGCGAGCACGCGTATCAGAACGTCCTCGACTGGGTGGCCTGCGGGATCGATCCGTCCCGGAGCGTGGTCTTCCGCCAGTCAGACGTGCCGGAGCACCTCGAGCTGTTTGCCATCCTGGCGATCATCACCCCGTTGGGCTGGGTCGAACGCGTCCCCACCTACAAGGAGCAATTGCGGGAGCTGGAGGGGCGCGACGTGACGACCTACGGGTTTTTGGGCTATCCTGTGCTCCAGGCGGCCGACATCCTCCTCTATCGGGCGCAGTTCGTCCCCGTCGGAGAAGACCAGTTGCCGCACCTGGAGCTCGCGCGCGAGATCGTGCGCCGGCTCCACGCCTTGTGCAAGCGCACGCTGTTTCCGGAGCCGCAGGCGCTCCTGACCGACTCGCCGAAGCTGCTCGGCACGGATGGGCGGAAGATGTCCAAGAGCTACGGCAACACCATCGATCTGTCCGAATCGCCCGACGGCATCCGTCGGATCGCCCAGACGATGTTCACCGATCCCACGCGCATCAAGATGCGCGATCCGGGGCATCCGGAGCGATGCAACGTGTGCCACTACTGGCGCCTGTTCGCCCCCGCGCAGCACGCGCAGGTGTGGGAGGAGTGCCGAACCGCCGCGCGGGGCTGCGCCCAGAATAAGGCGGAGCTGGCCGAGGTGCTGGGGCGCGTCACCGAGCCGTTTCGAGCGGCGCGAAAGCGGCTGGACGACTCGCCGGCCGGCGATCGGTATGGCATGGTGGAGCGCCTGCTGCAGGAGGGGGCGCGCAAGGCCCGGGCGATCGCCCAGCAGACGATGGCGGACGTGAAGGCCGCATTCGGCCTCGCATGAGATACGACGCGACGCTCGATCTTTACGAGGGGCCGTTGCCGCTCTTCGTGGAGCTGGCCAAGCTCCACCTCATCGATCTGTTCATGATCAAGCTGATCGACCTCACCCAGCCGTATCTCGTGCAGGTGAAGGCCTCTTCCCCCGCTCAGGTGAATGAGCTGGCCGAGCCGTTGCCGCTCCTCGGCAGCCTCGTGGAGCTGAAGGCGCGAGGGTTGTTGCCGCAGCCTGCGCAGCCCATGGAGGAGGACGACGCCCCGATCAGCCTGGAAGAGCTCGAGCGGCGGCTGAAAGAGTACGAGCAGTTCAAAACGGTGGCCCAGCTCCTGGCGGAGCTGCACGCGCTGCAGCACCAGCACTTCCTGCGATCGCCGGCGCAGGCCCAGGCCGTCGGTGAGCGCCCACCCGATGAGGGAGCGGTGGAGGTGGGCCTCACGGATCTCATGGGCGCGTTTGCCAAGGTGCTCTCGCGCGCCAGCGCCCCGGTGTACGAGGTGACCGTCGAGCCGTGGACCGTCGAGATGAAGGTGCGCGAGCTGAAGATGGTCTTGACGGTGAGACGCCAGGTGACGTTCCAGGAGCTCTTCAGCCCCCAGCAGAGCAAGCTGGAGCTCGTCGTGACGTTCCTGGCGCTCCTTGAGCTCATGCGCCAGCTCGTGGCGCATGCGATCCAGGAGCGGCCTTTTGCCGACATCCTGATCGCCCTCCGGGATCCGGCGAGTCAGTCCATAGTCGATAGTCCATAGAAATGGGTGAAGCGGATAGCAAGCGGATTGTGGAGGCGCTCCTGTTTGTCTGCGGGGAGCCGCTGGCGCTCAAGCGGTTGGCGCACGTCATGCCGGAGGTCGCGCCCGTTGAGATCCGGCGGCTCATCGAGACGCTCAACGCCGAGTACACCGCTTCCGGACGGGCCTTTCGCATCCAGGAGGTCGCCGGGGGCTACCAGCTCGTGACCGACGAGCAGCTGGCCCCGTGGATCCGGCGCGCGCTCCAGAGTCCCAAGCCGGATGCGGTCAGCCAGGCCGCGCTCGAAACGTTGGCCATCGTGGCGTACCGGCAACCGATCACCAAGGCCGACATCGAGGCCGTCCGCGGCGTCGATGTGACCGCGTCGCTGGAGACCTTGATGGTCCGTGGTTTCCTCCGTGTGGCAGGTCGCAAGGAGAGCCCCGGCCGTCCGTTTCTGTACGGCACCACCACGGAGTTCCTGCGCCATTTCGGCCTGAAGTCGCTGGAGGCGCTGCCGACGATTGACCTGCCGGCGATCAAAGAACCGACGGCTGGTGGGTCGCCGGTGGGGCTCCACCAGACACCACATGAGTCCCCGGAAGCGGAACAGATCCCCTCAGGGCCAGCACCTGCCTGCGCTGCGGCAGCAGATTGACCGCATCGACCTGCGGTTGCTGCGCGTGTTGAACCAGCGCGCGGCGCTCGCCCTGCGGGTGGGCCGCCTCAAGCAGCAGCGCGGGCTGCCCGTCTTTGACGGCCGTCGGGAGGGAGCGATCCTGCGCCAGGTGGTCAGCGCCAACCCTGGGCCGCTGCCCGCTCAAGCGGTGCGCGCGATCTATCGCGAGATCCTGCGCCAGATTCGCCGCCTTGAGCGATCGGTCTGACTCTACCCGATGCCAACCATTGCCTATCTCGGTCCTGAACACACGAATACCCACGTGGCCGCGCAAAAGAAGTTCGGCCGGCGGGCGAAATACGTCCACGCTCCGACGGTGGACGACGTGTTTCAGTTCGTTGAGCGTGAGCAGGTGAATTTCGGCGTTGTGCCTGTGGAGAATTCACTTGAAGGTGCGGTGACGCACACGCTCGACCGGTTTATCGATTTTAAACAGACGCCCGTGAATATTGTTGGGGAAGTTGAGTATCGGATTCAACACTACCTCATCACTCGCCCAGACATGCCACCTTCGAAGGTTGAGGTCGTCTGTTCGCATCCCCAGGCGCTCGCGCAATGCCGAAGGTGGATCGAGACCCATTTCCCGCACCGTGTTCGGCTCGCTGAGACCAGTTCAACTGCTGAGGCAGTTAAAGCTGTCGTAGAAGCCGTGCCTGGTTTCGTTCCAACGGTTGCTGCAATCGGACGTCAAGAAGCCGCGAAGGAATGGGGTCTCAAAGCCACGCCTATTCCGGAGGAACGAGAGAACAAAACCCGCTTCTTGGTGCTGGGTCTTGGAAAACCCCCCAGGCACCGTCACAACAAAACGGCTCTGCTCTTTGCGCTCAAAGATCGGCCTGGCGCATTGTATGATGCGTTGGCCCCCTTTAAACAGGCGCGCATCAATTTGACGAAGATCGAATCGAGACCCTCCAAGCGTAAGGCATGGGAGTACTACTTCTTCATCGATCTGGAAGGCCATGACACAGAGCCGCGGGTCAAGCGGGCCTTGGCTGCGCTCGAAGGTTCTACCTCGTTGCTGCGGGTGCTGGGCTCCTATCCCATGACGCGGTGAGCGATGCCAGCCATTGACTCGCGGGCGCGCGCGGCGGTGCGCCATCTTGAGACGTATCGTCCCGGCACGCCGATCGAAGAGGTCAAGCGGCAGTTCAAGCTCGACTCGGTCATCAAGCTGGCCTCCAATGAGAACGCGCTCGGGCCTTCGCCGAAAGCGCTGGCGGCCTTGCGCGCAGCCGCCACGGCGCTGCATCGGTATCCCGATGCGACCTGTCGCGAGCTGCGCGCGACGCTGGCCAAAACCCTGCGCGTGGAGCCGGCGTCGCTCCTCATTGGCAATGGCTCTGACGAGCTGATCGTCTTGGCGCTGCGGGCGTTCGTCGATCCCGGGGAGCACGTGGTCGTAGCGACGCCAACGTTTCTGATCTACGAGCTGCAGGCCAGGGCGTGCGGCGCGTCGGTGAGCGCGGTGCCGCTGCGGAACTACCGCTACGATCTGGCGGCCATGCAGGCCGCCCTGACGCCCCACACGAAGCTCGTCTACATCGCCAACCCGGATAACCCGACCGGCACCTACGTCACCGCGCGCGAGCTCAAGGCGTTCCTGCGGGATCTGCCGCCTCAGGCGATCGTCGTGGTGGACGAGGCGTACCACGAGTTCGTCGAGGCCCCCGATTACCCGCGGACGGTGCCCTACGTCAAGGACTACCCGCTGATCGTTACCCGCAGCTTCTCCAAGGCCTACGGGCTGGCCGGGCTGCGCGTGGGCTACGGGATCGCCCAGCCGTCGTTGATCGCCGCCATGAACGCCGTCCGCGAGCCGTTCAACGTCAACAGCCTCGCCCAGGCGGCCGCCGTTGCGGCGATGGAGGATCGCGCGTTTCTGACGCGGACGCGCCGGGCGATGGCGCAGGGTCGCCGCTACCTAACCACGCAGTTGGATGCGCTCAAGGTGCGGTACGTGCCGAGCGTCACGAACTTCCTACTGCTGGAGTTGGGTCCGCGGGCCCCGGAGGTCGCGCAGGCCTTGTTGCGTCGCGGCGTGATCGTCCGCGAGATGAGCGCGTGGAAGCTCTCGGGCTGCCTGCGCGTGACGATCGGCACCATGGCCGAGAACCGCCGCTTCATCCGCAGCCTCACCCACGCGCTTCGTGACTGAGTGACTGTGTGACTGCGTGACTGAGTGAACCAGCAAGGGCAGATGCAAAAGGTCCCATGCCTCTGTCAGTTCGTGACCCAGTCACTCAGTCACCCAGTCACCCAGTCACCAACCCATCGATGACAGGAGGATAACGCATGATTATCGTGCTGAAGCCGAACGCCACCAAGCAGCAGATCGCCCATCTCGCGGAGAAGATCAAGGCCTTGGGCCTGAAGCCGATGGTCTCCAAAGGGACGGAGCGAACCATCATCGGCGTCATCGGCCCGGAAGACGCCTTGCGGGTTCAACCGCTGGAGGTCATCCCCGGTGTCGAGAGGGTGATCCCGGTGCTCAAGCCCTACAAGCTTGTCTCGCGGGAGTTCAAGCCCGAGTCGAGCGTGATCAGCATCGGTGGCGTGAAGATCGGCGGCAAGGAACTGGTGGTGATGGCCGGGCCCTGCTCCGTTGAGAACCGGCAGATGCTCCTCGCCACCGCCAAGGCGGTCAAGCGGGCCGGCGCGCAAGTCCTGCGTGGCGGGGCGTTCAAGCCGCGCACCTCGCCTTACTCCTTCCAGGGGTTAGGGGAGGAGGGTCTGAAGTACCTGCGGGAGGCGGGCGATGCGACCGGCCTGAAAGTCGTCACCGAGCTGATGGACGTGCGGGAGATCGAGCTCGTCGAGAAATACGCGGACATCATCCAGATCGGCGCCCGCAACATGCAGAACTTCGAGTTGTTGAAAGAAGCGGGCCAGTCGCACAAAGCGGTACTGCTCAAGCGGGGCTTGTCGGCGACGATCACGGAGTTTCTCCTGGCGGCGGAGTACATCGTCAGCCAAGGCAACTTCAACGTGATCCTGTGCGAGCGCGGGATCCGGGCCTTCGAGGATCAGACGCGCTTCACGCTGGACTTGGCGGCCGTGCCGGTCATCGAGAAGCTCTCGCATCTGCCGGTGGTGGTCGATCCCAGCCACGCGACCGGCCACTGGGACCTCGTCGAGCCGATGGCTAAAGCCGCCGTGGCCGGCGGGGCGGACGGGTTGATGATCGAGGTCCACCCCAACCCCGAGGCGGCGCTCTCCGACGGGCCGCAGTCACTCTTGCCGGAGCGCTTCGCGCATCTGATGAAAGAACTCAAGAAGGTGGCGAAGGTGGTGGGACGTTCCTTATAGTCCGTAGTCCATAGTCCATAGTACGGAACCGATCTTCTAAACCATGAGCAAGCCATGCCAGACGTGTTTTGCGCCGAGGACAGATCTCGCCGACGTTCTACGTGAAGAAGCTGAGAATCTCGTTGCTGCTTATGGCTGGACGGGAGGTGAGCGCGTCTTGAGTAATATCAAGCACGAAAGAACCGTCATAAATATTCATGCTCACCTAGCAGTGCTGAGAGTGGCGCAGATTCTTACTTTCCCAGGAACAGAATGGCCAAAGCCCAGGTTGGAGGAGCGTTGTAGACTCCATCCGGCCCGCGGACCACATGACGTTGTGCTTCCTCTTGGAGAGGGACAAAGGGTCATTGTCGAGATAAGACGGTTCGACCATGCGACTGCCGCTGGCGATGTGGTTGAGGAGAAGACAACCACGTATGTCTGTAAGCACCAGCCTCTTCCTGATGACAACTCACCGGAACTCCTCAAAGAAATCAAGGATGATCCCGAGAAGTCCAAGGGCAGACTAGCATTGGTGTTGGAAGCGATTAACGAAAAGCAAAACCAGTTAGATCCAAGCGGGATCAATGTCATTTGGTTCGTGACTCGCAACAGCATGTGTCAGCCAGAGATAGTTGTTGAGGATATTCCGTGGTACTACAAGCAACTCGAATGCCCTTACCAGCGTCCTGAACACCTCACAGCCTTGGCATGGTCTTTCGATGGTCCTTCCGGCCCATGCGTAGACTCATACTTGTTCGGTGCGTTGGGAATCTGTGCATTGCTCAACTCCTGTCCGATCTTAGAAGATCGCATGAAAGCTGTCGGTATACGAGTGACGAGTCCGAATGTGTCAGAAGCTGAGTCCGTGGACTAATCGATGGCTTTGTTCAACCGTGTTCCCATTGTCGGGCGAGGGCTCATCGGCGGGTCGCTGGGGATGGCGATCACGTGGCGTCGGCTGGCGGGAGATGGTTACAAGACTTGTAAAATAGCATTATAGATTCTATAATACAAGTATGATCCCACCACCTGTCGCGTCCCGCCAGATGGCGGGACGTATCACGACCTCAAGAGGAACATCAGGTTTGACCGCTCGACACGCGATGCCCGTGATGCGGCTTCGCCGTGGGCGAAGCCAGCGACAGGTGGTGGGATGATCAAGCGCGAGGCGGAAGGGCGGCTGCTGCGCCTGTGGCGGGAGTTTCCGGTGGTGCTCGTCTCGGGCGCGCGACAGGTGGGGAAAACCACCCTGGTGGACATGCTTTCCGACCGGCTTCGCTTGGGGCAGCGCATCTCCTTCGATCACTCCGGAAGTCGGCAGCGCGCCAACGAGGATCCAGAGCTCTTTATCGAGGGGGCGCGACTCCCCGCCTTCCTTGACGAAGCGCAGAAGAGCCCCGCGGTGTTCGATGCCATCAAGCAGCAGGTGGATCGCCATCGTCGACCCGGGCGCTTCTTGCTCTCCGGCTCCGCCAACTTTTTACTGCTGAAGCGGGTGTCGGAAAGTCTCGCCGGTCGTGCCAGCCGATTGTTTCTCCGAGGCCTCTCGCTGCGCGAGCGCATGAGCCGTGTGGGCGACGCCCCGCACCTGCTGGAGTGTTTGAAGGCCCGGACGGCGCGCCGGGCGCTTGACCAGTGCCATGCCACGGCGGACCGGGTTCACCTCTCCCCGCGAGACCTCTCGCAGCATCTCCTCGAAGGACGGTTTCCGGAGCTGGTGGCTCGGCGCCGCAGCGAAGCGTTTCGCCTCGCATGGCTCGAAGCCTATGTCGATGCGTTCGTAGAAAAAGACCTGCCGGATTTCGGAGAGATTCGCCACCGTGAGGAGTTCCGTCGCGTCTGGCGACTCGTCGCGGCGAGCGCGGCGCAACTCCGAGACCTGGCGTCATTCGGCCAGGCGTTGGGGGTGTCGTATCATACGGTAGACCGGTATCTCGGGTTGTTGGAGCAGGGATGTCACCTGTTTCGTCTTGAGCCGTACTATGTGAATATCGGTAAGCGGTTGACTAAAACGCCAAAGATCTTCTCCGAGGACACGGGGTTGGCGTTGATGTTGGCCGGCATCAGGGGATTGGAGCAGCTCGAGGCGTCGGATCGCCGCGGCGCGTGGTTGGAGAATTTCGCGATCGCCGAGATGAAGACGCTGACGGAGCTCTTCGATCCGAGCATCCAACTGTGGTTCTGGAGAACGCTGGCAGGGGCCGAGGTGGATCTGTTGGTGGAGCGCGGAGCGCGCCTGTTGCCGATCGAAATCAAATGGTCCTCACGACCCACCCGGAGCGAATGCAAAGGGCTGGAGACGTTGTTGAGCGATCTCAAGCCGCGCGCGCCGTTTGGCATCGTGGCCTGCGGGACGCGCGAGCCCTTTTTGGTCACAGATCGCATCGTGGCTGTTCCGCTGCCGTGGCTGTTGATCTGAGGTCCGCCATGTTTCAACAAGTCACCATCGTGGGACTCGGGCTCATCGGCGGGTCGCTGGGGATGGCGATCAGGCGCCATCACCTGGCCCGCCGCGTGATCGGGCTGAGCCGGAAGGCCTCGACGCTGCGGGAGGCCGCGCGGCGGGGCGCCATCGATGAGGGCACGACCAACCCCCGACAGGCGGTTGGCGCGGCGGACGTCGTGGTGATCGCCACGCCGGTGGAGGCGGTCGTCCCGATCGCGCAGCGCCTGGCGCCGTTCATGCCCGCGCGGAGCATCCTCACCGACGTTGCCAGCACCAAAGGAGGCATCGTGCGGGCGCTGGAGCGATCGATGCCGTCACAGGTGTCGTTCATTGGAGGCCACCCCCTCGCCGGCTCCGAGCAGTCCGGCATCCGCGCCTCCCGCGCGGAGCTGTTTGAGGCATCGCTGTGCCTCCTGACGGCGACGGCGCGGACCGATCGTCGGGCCCTGCGCGTGGTCCGCCGGCTCTGGGCGCCGCTGGTGCGGCGGGTCGTGGTCATGGACCCTCAACGCCATGATCGGCTCGTGGCGTCGGTCAGCCATCTGCCCCACCTCTTGGCGTTTTGCCTGGTGGGGGCGACACCGCCTCGCGCTGTGGCGATCGCGCCCAGGAGTTTCCTCGAAGCGACGCGCGTGGCGCGCAGTGACCCCGCGCTGTGGAGCGAGATTTTCTTCAGCAATTCCTCGGCGCTCGTCACGGCCGGTGAGCAGTTTGACCGACGATGGCGCCTGCTGCGCGACCAGCTCGTGCATGGGGATCGGGCCGCATTAGGCAGGTTCCTGCGCCGCGCGCAAGCCATCCGCCATGCCCTCCCCGACTGAGCGCTCACGTTCTTCGACCCAGTCACCCAGTCACCCAGTCACCCAGTCACTGGTGATCACCATCGACGGCCCGGCCGGCGTCGGCAAGAGCACGGCGGCGCAACGGCTGGCCCGGCGTCTTGGGATCGCCTACCTCGACACCGGGGCGACCTACCGCGCCCTCGCCTATGCGGCTCTCCATCCCACCCCCTGGCGCATCCGCCGGAGGCGAATCTGCGCCGCAGGCGCAGGCCCTTCGGGCAGCGCTAGGGGGTGGGACCATCGGGAGCGGCTCAACCCGGTGACGGACGTCCAGCGGCTGGCGGCGCTGGCGCGCCGGTTGCCGCTGCGCCTGCGCTGCGCCCCCGCGGGCTCGCCGCGCGTCAGCCTCGGCGGGCTCGACATCACGCGGCAGATTCGCACGGAAGAGATCTCCGAGGCCGCGGCGCAACTCTCGCAGCACCCGGAAGTCCGTGAGGCCATGGTGGAGCGTCAGCGGGCGCTCGCGAATCGCCATGGGATGGTCGTTGAGGGCAGAGACACCGGCTCCGTGGTCTTTCCGGATGCCGCCTGCAAGTTTTTCCTGGATGCCACGCCGGCGATTCGCGCCAGGCGCCGGCAGCGGGAGCTGAAGGCGCTCTACGGCACGTGCCCCCCCTTGGTCCAGGTCCGGGAGCAGCTTCACTTCCGGGACGGCCTCGACCGCAGCCGCCGCATCGGTCCCCTGATCACACCGCCGGGTGCCATCGTGATCGATACCTCGCATCTGACCGCCTCCCAGGTGGTTGGGGTCATGCTCAGGCACATCAATAGCCGTCCACGGTCCACAGTCCATTGTCTACGGTAACGGTAACCAGAACTCGCCCAATACGAGTTAGCTGTGGACGGCCGACGGTGGACGGTTAACCCATAGATGAAGTATTGGTTCTACGATCTAGCCAAGCTCATCCTCTGGGTGGTGTTCCGTGTGGGCTTTGGGTTGGAGGTGAGCGGTCACGAGCGGATTCCCAGGCGGGGCGGGGCGATTTTTGCCTCCAACCACGTCAGCTATCTCGACCCGCCGGTCGTGGGGGTGGCCTGTCCGCGCCGGCTCAGATTCATGGCGCGGGCCAGCCTCTTTCGGCAGCCTGTCCTTGGGGTCCTGCTGCGGATGCTGCGCGTCATGCCGCTTGAGCGGGGCGAGCAGGATGTGGGAGCTATTCGAGGGGCGGTCTCTCGGCTCCATCGGGGGGAGGCGGTGGCGATCTTTCCTGAGGGTGGCCGGCAGCTCTCCGGCCGGCTTGGCGCCGCCCGGCGCGGGGTCGGCCTCCTGGCGGTAGCGGCCCAAGTCCCTATCATCCCGGTGCTGGTCCAGGGGACGTTTGAGGCGCTTTCACCCAGGACGAGGCGCCTCCGGCGGGCCAAAATTCGGGTTGCATTCGGACACCCCATTTCGTATACTGGACATTCGTCCGCCCTCCCAGAAGAAAGCAGGGGAACGGAGGGGGATCACCGGCGCCGTCTGGAACACCAGCGGCTTGCCGAGGCGGTGACACGCGAGTGGCACCGCTTACTTGCCGAGCAGGGAACGCGCCCTTCCCAACAACGCACATGGAGATGACAGCCGTCACGGAGGCACCGTCCACGCTCTCGGACCTCTACGAGAAGAGCCTGCGGGTCGTGACAGAAGGCCAGCTGGTGAAAGGCCGGATCATCGCGATGAGCCCCCAGGATGTGGTGGTCGACATCGGATTCAAGTCCGAGGGCACCATCAACCGGAGCGAGTTCAGCGACCCCAACAGCCTCGCGGTCGGCGATGAGGTGGAGGTGTTGGTGGAGAAGGTCGAGGACGAGCAGGGCATGGTGATCCTTTCGAAGTACAAGGCGGATCGCCAGAAGGGGTGGGACCGCATCGTCACCATGTGCAAAGAGGGCGACACCATCGAGGGCCGTCCCACCCGGAAAGTGAAGGGGGGCTTGATGGTGGACATCGGCATCGAAGCCTTCATGCCCGCCTCCCTCGCCTCCTTCAAGGGCTACGCGAATCTGGACAGCCTGGTCGGCCAGACGCTGAAGTTCATTATCCTCAAGATCAGCCGGGCCCGCAAGAACATCGTGGTCTCGCATCGCGACTACCTGCTGCGCGAGAAAGACCAGCAGCGTCAGAAGCTCATCGAGTCGTTGACCGTGGGGGAGCGGCGCAGCGGCACGGTCAAGAATCTCACCGACTTCGGGGCGTTCGTGGACCTGGGGGGCCTCGATGGGCTCCTCCACATCGGCGACATCTCGTGGGGGCGCATCGGCCATCCGTCGGATATCCTCAAGGTGGGCCAGCCGCTCGATGTCCTCATCCTCTCGGTGGACCGACAGACGAACAAGGTGTCGCTGGGGCTCAAGCAGCTGTTGCCCAGCCCCTGGCAGCACGCCGAGGAGAAGTATCCGGCCGGCCAGCGCGTGAAGGGCAAGGTGGTCAACCTCGTGCCCTACGGGGCGTTCGTCGAGGTGGAGCCGGGCATCGAGGGTCTCGTGCACATCTCCGAGCTGTCGTGGTCCAAGCGCGTCAACCATCCCTCGGAGCTGCTCCAGGTGAGCCAGGAGATCGAGGCGGTCGTGCTGGCGGTGGACGCGAAGAACCAACGGCTCTCCTTAGGGATGCGGCAGGCCGCAGGCGATCCGTGGCAGACGGCGGCTGAGAAGTATCTCCCCATGACCAAGGTCGTCGGGCGGGTGCGGCAGCTGACCGACTACGGCGTGTTCATCGAGCTGGAGGACGGCCTGGAGGGCCTCCTGCATAACGCGGACATCTCGTGGACGCGCAAGATCAACCACCCCTCCGAAGTGCTCAAGAAGGGCCGGATGGTGGACGTCGTCGTCTTGACCTGCGATCCGGCCAGCCATCGGATCACGCTGGGGATGAAGCAGCTGATGGACGATCCCTGGTCGCAGCTCGTTCAGCAGTTCTCGCTCGGGGCCATGGTGGAGGGGATCGTCACCAAGGTGGCCGGCTTCGGCCTCTTCGTGGAGATCGCCAAGGACGTCGAGGGGCTGATGCACCTCTCGGAGCTTGAGCTGGGAGCCACTGAGCGGCTCGAGGACCGCTACCGGGTCGGCTCGAAGGTGAGGGCCCAGGTCATCAAGCTGGATGAGCTGGAGCGGAAGATCGGCCTGAGCAACAAGAACCTTCCTCCGGAGCCGTCGCCAGCGGCTTCCTGAGCGACGTGGCCCGCCGCACGACAGATTCCACACCCTCCGAACCCCTCTCCCTGATTCGACGCGGGGCCGTCGAGATCATCACGGAGGACGACCTCACCCGGAAGCTGGGGCGCGGCCGTCCGCTCACGATCAAAGCCGGGTTTGACCCCACCGCGCCGGATCTCCACCTGGGCCATACCGTCCTCCTGCGCAAGCTCCGCCAGTTCCAGGACCTCGGCCACAAGGTGATCTTCCTCATCGGGGACGCCACGGCGCTCGTCGGCGATCCCTCCGCTCAGTCGAAGATGCGCAAGCTGATGACGGAGGAGGAGGTCCAGGCGAATGCGGAGACGTACGTTCTGCAGGTCAAGACGATCCTCGACACGAACAGGCCGGGCACCCTTGAGCGCCGGCACAACAGCGAGTGGTTCGGGAAGGAGCGATCCTTCGGGTTGAAGGAGCTCGTCGAGCTGACCTCGAAGTATACGGTGGCGCGCCTCATCGAGCGCGACGACTTCCAGAAGCGCCTGAAGGCCGGCCAGGAAGTCAGCATGCTGGAGCTGTTCTATCCCTTGATGCAGGGCTACGACTCCGTGATGCTCACGGCCGACGTGGAATTGGGCGGCACCGACCAGAAGTTCAACCTGCTCCTCGGACGCGACCTCCAGCGCGCCTACGGGCAGGAGCCGCAGGTGGTGATCACCATGCCGCTTCTGGAGGGGACCGACGGGGTCCAGAAGATGTCGAAGTCGCTAGGCAACCACATCGGGATCACCGAACCGCCCGGCGAGATGTTCGGCAAGCTGATGTCGATCCCTGATCCGCTCATCGTGAAATACGCGACACTCCTCACCGAGAGGGAGACGTCCCGGATTGCCGAGCTGGAGCGGCAGTTGCGCGACCGGGCGATCAACCCGCGCGATGCCAAGGCGGAGCTGGCGACCGAGCTGGTGACGATGTACCACAGCCCGGAGGCGGCCCGCGCGGCCCGGGAGGAGTTTTTCAAGGTCTTTTCCCGCCGGGAAACCCCTAGCGAGATGCCGACGGTCCTTCTCGCGCCGGAGGCTGATGAGACGGTCAATATCATCGAGCTGTTGGTGAGCCAGGGTCTGGCAAAAACGAACAACGAGGCCCGCCGGCTGCTCCGTCAGGGCGGGGTGAAGCTCAACGGCAAGCCCCTCACACAGCCCTCGCTCCCCGCGGCTCAGTCAGCGGGGGTCCTCCAGGTCGGTTCGCGCCACTTCAGGCGGTTGACAAGGGGGTGAAAGTTGCTATACTGAACGTCCATCGTGGAGAGCAAGGATAAGGAGGTGAGTCGGATGAAGGTTCGAAGCGTGATCCTGGCGGTGGGACTGGTCGTGGGGGGTGGATTCCAGGGAGTCGCCCTCGGCGCTGAAGACAGCAGGGTGCTGCCGACTCTCCTCATCAAAGGGGAGGTCGTGTCGCTTGACGCCAATGATCCGTCGGCCACTCTCCTCAAGGTCAAGGATCGCTATGGGTTTGAGACGCCGATCTACCTCGAGCAGGGCACGACAATCACCCAAGGCGAGGCGGCCGTCGAGGCCGCGAGCCTCACGGCAGGGGCTGCGGTCGAAGTCGAATACAACTTCGATGTCAACACGGCCAAGCGCCACGCGGTCAGCGTGAAGCTGGCTGCGGCTGCGATGGAAGCGACCCCCACCGCCCCAGCAGGAGCGGCGGCCCAGCCGACGGCACCGGTTCCTGCCGATGCCGGCGCGGCCGCCACATCGTCCCCTCAGCCAACAAGCGAACCGGCGGCTGCTCCGGAGAGCCAGGCGCCTTCCGCTGAGACCCCGGCGTCAGAGCCGGTGGACACCACCGCACCAGCCACGGCGCCAAGCACCACGCAGTAACCGGGGAAGCGCCGAACCACACCATCACGGCGGTCCCGCGGCTTGTTTTCGAGGCCGGAGGCTGAGAAAACAGCGGGGGGTCGCCGTGGTTGTTGAGAGCCAAGCGACCCGCGACATCGATGGTCCCACCACGCCAGCCTCGGCGTTCGGAGATTCCCAGCCCCCCCTATCGGAAGCCGGTGAGAGGCTCCCTGGTCTGGTGGCTTCGGTTCCTCGGGGTGATCGCCTTTCTCGTGCTCCTGTTGCTGCGCCTGCCGCGGGCCCAGGACGTCCGCCTGTTTTCCATCGACGTGCGCTGGCTGGGGTTCTGTATGGCGCTGACGATGGGCCAGCTGCTGCTGGAGGCGATCGTCTGGCGATGGCTGCTCACGATGCAGCGGATCCGCTACTCCTATCCCAAGACGCTGCTCACGTACCTCGCGAGCCAATACCTCGGCCTGGTGACGCCGGGGCATGTGGGGGAGTTTCTTGCGGCGGGGTACGTCACGACGGAGACGGGCATCACCTTCGGCTACGCGCTCTCCAGCGTGGTCATGAAGAAGCTGCTCTTCTGGGTGGCGATCTTCGGCTTCGGGGTGTGGGGCCTGCCGCTGCTGGCCGAGGTCCCGTGGCTTCAGGGGGTGCAGAAAGTCATCTGGACGAGCCTCGCGATCCTCGCCGTGCTCTCGGCCGGGATCGGGTTGTGGGTGGTGTCGCTGCGCCGATTGGCCCGTCGATGGGAGAAGCTCTCGCCGTGGCAGATCGAGATGGCGGAGTTCTGGGCCGGCATGCGCCACCTGTGCTCCCTCAAGCTCGTGATGCCCCTGGCGGTGGCGGCGTTTGCCTTCAGCCTGTTGTTCTTCCAGCTCGATGCGGTCTTGCGGTCCATCGGCATCGGGCTGCCCTTTCTCCTGCTGACCAAGATCCTCGCGCTCAGCCGGATCGCCGCTCGCCTCATCCCGATCTCCGTGGTCGGGTTTGGCTCCAAGGATGCGGCGGTCATCGTCATGCTGTCACGCTACGGCGTCGACCCCTCCGTGGGGCTGACGGTGACGCTGCTGTGGCTCCTGTGCTCCTACGTGGTGACGCTGCTGCTCAGCGGGTTGTGCTGGTGGATCAAGCCGCTGGTCGTCCGTCGCACTGCACCAGCCAACTCATGAGGTAGCGGGTCATCGGCATCTGCAGGATCCACGGGTGATCGTCGGCCTGAAGCGACAGGCCGAGCACCCGCAGGCGGATCGCGTGGTCGGCCGCGGCAATCCGGATGATCTCCTCCGCGACGCCCAGCAGGTGGTACGTGCACACGCTCACGGCGAGCATGCCGCCAGGGGCCAGGGCCCCGAACGCGTGCCGGAGGAGATGGTGCAGGACCTGCCGGCCTTTCGGCACCTCGGCCTTGCCCTTCGCCAGGCTCGGCGGATCGAGGAGCACCCAGTCCATGCGCTGCCGACCCTGCGCCGCCGCCTCCAGCCAGTACGCCGCATCGCCTGCAATGAACTCCATCCGAGACTCAAGGCCGTTCAGCGCCGCGTTCTCTTTGGCCAAGGCGATCCACGGCTCCTCCCGCTCGATGCACAGGACGTGGGCCCCGCGGCTCGCCGCCCCGATCCCGAACGCCCCGGTGTACGCGCACACATCCGCCACCCGCTGGCCGGGCTGGATGCGCGCCCGGATCCAACGCCGCGTCTGGCGCTGATCCAGGTAGAAGCCGGTTTTGTGTCCCCGGTAGGGATCCACCCAGAACCGCAGGCCGTCCTCTTCGATCAGGATCCGCTCCGGCACGGTCCCCATGAGCCGCTGCGTGATGGGAGGTAGCCCTTCTTCGTCGCGGAACGCCTGATCGCTGCGCTCCAGGATGCCCTTCGGGTGGACGGCCTCCGTGAGGAGATCCACGATCAGGGACTTCCACCGCTCCATCCCGGCCGTGCGGCACTGCAGGACGAGGACGTCTGCGTATTGATCGACGATCAATCCCGGCAGCCCGTCCGCTTCGCTGAAGACCAGCCGCCTGGCGTTCGTCCCGGTCAGGAGGCGGCGGCGAGCCAGCGAGGCCTGGAGGCGTTCGGCGAAGAACCCCCGGTCGATCGGCTGATCCGAGCGGGTCGTCACCACCCTCGCGGCGATGTGCGAGTGGACGCTGTAGAAGGCGGCGCCCAACACCGTGCCGTGGGGGTCGATGAGCTCCACGAGCTCGCCGTTGCCCGCGGCGGGCGCGGGGGGCAGCAACTCGTCCCGGAAGACCCAACAGTCATGATGGCGGATGCGCTTCGCGGCGGAGGGGGCAACGCGCACTTGCGGATAGGCCATGGCGCTATTGTAGCAATAAAATCCCATGCCTTGACAGGCGTGGGATATTATGATGGCATGAGGTGAAGGGAGGGCAGGGTCATGGCGGGGCGATCGATCTACCTGAAGCAGCTCGAGCTGGGGCCGATGCAGAATTTCATCTATCTGGTGGGTGATCCGGTCACGCGCGAGGCGGCCGTGGTGGACCCCGGCTGGGAAGTGCCGACGATTCTCAAGACCGCCCAGCAGGACGGCTACCGCCTGACGCACGTGTTCGTCACGCACGCCCATTTCGACCACGTCATGGGGCTGGGGACACTCTTGCAGGCGGCGGATCTGCCGGTCTATGTCCATCGGGACGAGGCGGCCTCGCTCGACGTCGATCCCTCTAACCTCAAGCCCATCGACAGCGGCGAGGTCATCCACGTGGGCCAGGTCCCCATCACGCTCATCCATACGCCGGGCCACACCCCAGGCTCGCAGTGTCTGCTGGTGGATGGGCGGCTGCTCTCGGGGGATACGCTCTTCATCCGCGCCTGCGGCCGCTCCGATTTGCCCGGCGGCGACCCCACCGCGCTCTTCCACAGCTTGACGCACACGCTCAAAGCGCTCGACGACACCACCGTCCTGTATCCGGGGCACAATTACGCGCCGACCCCGACCTCGACGCTGGGAGACGAAAAGCAGCACAACCCGTTTTTGCGCATCCAGACGATTGAGCAGTTCCGCGGGTTGATCGGATTATGAGCCGCCCCGTCCTGCCGGCCACCTGCCAGGTCGCGCTGAAAGAGTGGGCGAGCGTGCTGGCGGCGTGCGCGCGGGGGGAGCAGCTCGTCTTCATCCGCAAGGGGGGGTTGATCGAGCCGGGCAGCGGCTTTGAGTTTCGCGCGCCGCACTTCCTCTTATATCCCACCTACGAGCACCAGACCGTCACCTTCCTGCGCAGCCCGTTTCAGGCGTTGTTCGAGGAGGCGATGGGTCACCTGCCTGCCGCGCCGGGCGCGGCGCAGGCAGGTAAACCGGCTGACGGACACGTCACGTTTGAGCTCTGCGGTGAGATGGTCTACGCGACGCAGAGCCGCGATGCGGATCTCCTCAAGCGGCTGGAGCCGTTTCACATCTACAACGACGCGTTTATGAGCCAGCGCCTTCGCTGGCAGCCGGATCAGCCGCTGGTCATCGGGGTGATCCGCGTGCTGCGCTTGCCCGCTCCCGTGTCGCTGCCCCTGTCAAACCGCTACGCCGGATGTAAATCATGGGTTGAGTTGGAGCAGGCCGTCTCCCTCGCGGGTGCCGTCCCGGTGCTGGATGACGCCGTCTTCAGCGAACGCCTAAGCCGAATCCAAGCGCTCCTCAAGCCTCCTGAGGCGACGTCAGCCGTGTGTTTTTGACGACCCAGTAGAGTGCGAGCCTACTGGACTTCGGTGCAAAGTTTCATGAAAATTGAACATCATATGTTCCTTTTTCATGGTACGGCTCGGTATGCCCTATCTGCATGGGCGTCCGTGATGCCCCTTGCGACCCTTGCCGAGCAGAACGGGAAGGCCCTGTTTCCACCTCGGACGCGCTCGCGAACCCATCCCAGAACGGCCGGCAGGAATCCGGGATGATCCTCGGCGGAAAAGTTGGTGGCTCCTGCCTGCCCGCCAGGCTCTGTGGCGGGGCGGTTTCGAAAGGATCAGTTTGAGCGGTGGGTTGTCTCTCAAACGAGGAAGCGATTCGGATCTCATCGGGAGTCCATGCGGTATGAACAAGCTTGAAGAACTCAAGATGAGGACCACCATCAAAGACGGCTCTTCTTCTCCCACACCTCTCCTGCTCAACAAGCCAAAGCTCGACAACCTCGCCACCGAGATTTGGAAATCTGCCGAGCGGCTACGCGGCAAGTTCAAGGCTTACGAATACCAAGGTGTCATCCTGCCCATCATCGTCATCCGGCGGCTGGAGTGTGTGTTGCTCACCTGGCGCGCGGCGAAGGGCGCCAAGGTGCTGGCCAAGCGGCCCAAGCTCACCGAGAAGGAACTCGCCAAGCTGGTCAAGGAACTCGAACTGAATCCCCAGCAGTCGCCGTTCTCGAACAAGACCAAATGGACGCTCCGCAAGGTCTATGAGGAAGACCACACGCTCCTAGAGGAGCACTTCCGTGCCTATATCAATGGTTTCTCCAAGAACGTTGACGACATTATCGAGCACTTCAACTACCGCGCCACCATCGGCACGATGGTGAAGAACAACCGGCTCGAGCCGATCCTGAATCAATACAAGGAACTGGACCTTGGCCCGGACCAGCTCTCCGGTCTGGAGATGGGCTACATCTACGAAGAACTGCTCCGGCGCTTCTCAGAACAAAGCGGCGAGGAGGCCGGAGAGCACTTTACTCCACGTGAGGTGATCCGGCTCATGGTCGAGCTGCTCGAGATTCCCATCCCCCGCCGGCACGTCTCCATCTACGACCCCGCCTGCGGCACGGGCGGCATGTTATCCGTAGCTAAGGAACATCTGCTCGACCGCGCCGACACGCCCGCACAGAGAGACAACGTCGAGAAGTTCGTCACCGTCCACGGGCAGGAGCTTTCGCCCACGAACTACGCGATCTGTCAGGCCGACCTGCTCATCAAGAACGACCAGCAAGCCAAGGTGTACCTCGGCAACTCGCTCATCCCCCACGAGGCGCACAGCAAAGAGCCGGGCGACCAGCTTGCCGGCCCGCATGACCGCTTCGACTTCATGCTCAGTAATCCACCCTTCGGCGTCACCTGGGGCGGCAAGGATGGCTACGAGACCGAGGCGCGCAAGCTGGAGAAAACCCGCTACCAGGCCGGGATGCCGCGTACGAACGATGGCGCGCTGCTCTTCCTGCAAACCATGCTCGCCAAGATGAAACCACCTGAACGGGGGAGCAGTCGCATTGCCATCATCTTCAACGGCTCGCCACTCTCCAATGGGGACTGTGGCCAAGGGGAGAGCGAAATCCGCCGCTGGATTCTGGAGAATGACTGGCTCGACGCCATCGTCATGCTACCCGACCAACTTTTCTACAACACCGGCATCTTCACCTACATCTGGCTGCTGCGAAACGACAAGCCCGCCGGCCATCGCGGGCGCGTGATGCTCATTGACGCCCGCCGGCAGTTCGAGAAAGAGCCGAAGTCGTTCGGCAATAAACGCAACCGGATGACGGACGCTCACCGGCAATGGATCGAGGAGCGCTACCACAAGGGCTGGAAACCCGGCTTTGACGACGAGCACGTGAAGCTCTTCCACAAAGAGGACTTCGCCTATCACAAGGTCAGGGTGGTCTTCTGGCAGACAGACGAGCACGACCAGCCCGCCATCATCACCGAGCCTTACGCGAAGACCTTCACCGTCGTCAGCCTCGCCAAGGAGCAGTTGTTCCATGACAGTGACTTGACCTTCCGCGTGATCGTGAAGGCCGCCGGGGCCGAAAAGACCGTGGAGTTTGTCCTCAAACCGGCCGACAGCGCCGCGAAGAAGCTCAAAGCGGCTCTGGGGGACCTGTCTGCCGTGCCGGGCACGGCACAGGCAGGTCGGCCCGAGATCCTCTCCGTCAAATGGACGCACCGGCACTACGTGCAGGACGATGAATATATCCCGCACGGCGAGGACATCGCGGCGTTCCTGAAACGGGAAATCGCCAAGCCCATCATCCGCTGGGAAGAGAGCCCGCAACTCGGCTACGAAATCCTCCCGAACAAATACTTCTACCGCTACCAGCCGCTGGCGCCGGCGAAAGATCTGCTCGCCGAGTTCTGGAAGTTGGAGAAGCTCGCAGAGAGCATGGTTGATCGGTTGGACAAAGAAACAGTCGCGCCATGATCAACCTGCCCCACGATTGGATGAGAGACCGCCTCAAGGACCTGTGCATCGTCAACGGCGCATCTCTACCTGCGGGCACTGATCCCGATTTCGAGTTTCCCTACTTGGAAATCTCAAATGTAGACTATTTTGGAATCGTCGATCGCAATGCGATCGAAGGGCTCCGGTTCGAGGACGCTCCCTCCAGGGCTCGCCGCATTGTCGCGCAGAACAGCACGATCATCTCGTCCGTGCGACCAAATCTCCAGGCAGTGGCTTTCTTCCCGGACGACACGAGCGGCCTGATTTGCTCCACGGGATTCAACGTAGTTCAGCCAGACGAGCATCGGCTCGTACCTCGCTATGCGTACTATGTTCTCATTTCCGACTATGCACGACAGTACTTTGAAGCTGTCGCAACCGGTGTTGGCTACCCTGCCGTCGCAGATAAGGATTTCGGCGCACTTATCTTCCCGGTTCCGCACCGGCCCGAGCAGGAGCGGATCGCGACCTACTTGGACGGGATCTGCGCGCAGGTTGACGCAGTAGCCTCGCTTCAGAAAGCGGACGACAAAGTCCCACGCGGGAAGGGAGTCCTGAATCAGCAGATGGAGACCCTGATTGCGTATCGGAAGGCTCTGATCTTCGAATGCGTCACCGGCCAGCGGCGGGTGACGGAAGAGGATTTGCGGCGGCCATGACGAAACGAAAATCAACCAAGCGAACTGGCGTCGCCGTCTTGCCCGCCCAAGGGCCCACCGTGTTGCTGGCTGACGTGCGGGAGCTGATCGTGCAAGCCCGCGAAGGCGTAGCCCGGGCGGTCAACGCGGGTTTGACGCTGCTTTACTGGCAGATCGGGAGTCGTATCCGCACAGACATCCTGCGGGAGAAGCGGGCGGAGTATGGCGAACAGATTGTGTCTGCACTGAGTGCACAATTGGAGCAGGAGTTCGGGCGGGGGTTCGGGAGGCGGAACCTTTTCCGCATGGTTCGATTCGCCGAGGTCTTTCCCGACCCCAAGATTGTGTCCGCACTGCGGACACAATTGGGCTGGACACATTTTCGGCAGATCATCGCCCTGGACGACCCGCTCAAGCGCGATTTCTACGCCGAGATGTGCCGCATCGAGCGCTGGAGCACGCGCACGCTGGAAAAGAAGATTGGCTCGATGCTGTTCGAGCGCACCGCGCTGTCACGGAAACCAGAGAAGCTCGCCGCGATGGAACTCAAGCATCTGCGCGAGGAGGACAAACTCACGCCCGACCTGGTTTTCCGCGATCCCTACATCCTCGATTTCCTGGGACTCAAGGACACCTATGCCGAGAAGGATATGGAGGCGGCCATCCTGCGGGAAATGGAGGCGTTTATCCTCGAACTGGGTGTCGGGTTCTGTTTTGTGGCCCGGCAAAAACGGATTCAGATCGACGACAAGGATTACTATCTGGATTTGCTTTTCTACCACCGCAAATTGCGCCGGTTGGTGGCAATTGACCTCAAGATCGGCGACTTCGCGGCCGGGGACAAGGGGCAGATGGAGCTTTACCTGAACTGGCTCAAGCGGTACGAGTGCGAGACGGAAGAGGCATCGCCGCTGGGCCTCATTCTCTGCGCCGGCAAAACCCAGCAGCATGTCGAGTTGCTGGAACTGGCTCGAAGCGGCATTCACGTGGCCAGCTATTGGGCGGATGCGCTGCCCAAGAAAGAACTCGAACGCAAACTCCACGAGGCGGTGTGGCTGGCCCGGGCGCGGCTGGAGGCTGGGAAGGATTGACCATGCCGCGCAGACAGGCTCCCGAGCTGACTTTTCAGCAACACATTGCGGATTTCTTCGTCCGCGAGCATGGGTATGGCGTGCTCGAACAGACCGACATCATCGACACCGAGCATTTCATCGCTGAAGACCAGCTCTGGGCTTTCCTCAACGCCACGCAGCCCGAGGCGCTCAAGCAGCTCACGGACGACTACGGAACGGACGCGCGGGACGAGGTGTTCCGCGCCCTGCGAAATGAACTGGCGCACACGCCGCTTTGGATGCTCTTCCGCCACGGGCTGAAGGTGCGCGGGCTGGAGTTCCGCCTCTACTACCCCAAGCCCCGCTCTGCCGAGAGCGCCGCCGCCAAGAAATACGCCGAGAACCGCATCACCTTCCGCCCGCACTTCTACTTCGGCGAGACCAACCAAGAGATTGATTTCGTGTGCTTCCTCAACGGCCTACCCATCGTGGCCCTGGAGCTGAAACACGAGAAAAACCAGAATGTCCATGACGCCGTAGCGCAGTTCGTGGCGCGCGATCATACGCGGAAGATCTTTCAGCATCCATTCCTCTACCTTACCGCCGACACCAGCGATGTGATGGCCGCCACCGACCCGCGCCGTGAACAGAACTTCCGCTGGCACAACACGGGATTGACCAACGTGCCGCAGACGGCGGGCGAATACCCGGTGGAGTACCTCTACCGGGAAGTCCTCTCAAAAGAGCGGCTACTGGAGGCGCTGGCCTTTTTTCTCGTGTATGTGCCGAAGCGCGAGGCGGAGGATGACCGGCCGGAGCGGCTCGCGTTCACGCTGTTCCCGCGCTACCACCAAAGCCGCATGGTGCGCAAAGTGGCGGATGCGGCGGCGGGGCACTTCGCGGCGACTGGCGAGATTGGGGGCAAGCATCTCATCAACCATTCCGCGGGCAGCGGGAAAACGCTTACGATCTGCTGGCTGGCGGAGCGGCTTCACAGCCTCTACCGACCGGGCACGAACGAGAAGCTGGTGGACCTGGTGGTGATCCTCACCGACCGCAAATCGCTGGATAAGAATATCCGCGACGAGGTGGAGAACTTCGTCCACCTCAAGGACGTGGTGGGGCTGGCAAGGAAAGCGGAGGACTTGCCGCGCTTCCTCGCGGAGCGAAAGCCGATCATCGTCACGACCCAGCAGAAGTTCGCGTGGATTCTGAAAGAGATCGAAAGCGAGCCAGAACTGAAGACGCGGCGTGTGGCGTTCCTGATTGATGAAGCGCACCGCTCGCAGGAAGGCAAGATGGGCGTGGCCATCCGCGTGCCGTTCCGCAAGGCGGATGACCCCGATGCCGAGGACGCGGTAGAGGACACGCAGGATGACGAAGAGCAGATTGCGAAGATCATCCGCGAGCACGACCGCAACCAGCTTTTCGTCGCCTTCACGGCCACCCCGGCGCCCGCCACCGTCACGCTCTTCGGCGAGCCATTCGACACGTATTCGGAAGCCGAGGCGATTGAGGAAGGCTATATCGTGGACGTGGCGGCCAGCATCATTTCCTACAAGACGCTCTACTACCTGCATTGCCCGATCGTGCCGAAGCCGGAGGAGGAGAGGCTGTATCCGGCGGGCGTGGTGGCGAAGGCGCTGAAGAACGTCGCGTTTCAGGACGATGGGCTGATCCAATACAAGGCCGAGGTGATGCTTCGCGTCTTCGAGGAGAACGTAAAGCCGCTCGTCGGCGGGCGGGCGAAGGCAATGATCGTGACCACCTCGCGCGTGGCTGGTCTACGGTTCTTCGAGGTGATCAAGGAGAAGCTCCGGGAGCGTGGGGCCAATTACAAAGTGCTCTATGCGTTCTCTGACTTCGTTCACCCCAAGACGAATGCAGCCATCAGCGAACACGCGGTGAACGAGTTGAAGGATGGCGAGGTCATCGAGGACCGGTTCGAGGGCGACGACTACCGGCTGATGGTGGTGGCGAACAAGTTCCAGACCGGTTTCGACCAGCCGCTGCTGGCGGGCATGTTTCTCGACAAACCGGTCTTCGACCGCAACGCCGTGCAGACCGTTTCACGCCTGAACCGTTGTCACGATGGCAAACAGGACGTTGTGGTGGTGGACTTCACCAACAACGCCCAAGCGATCCTTCAAGCCTTCGCCAAATACCGGAAGGGCACCCCCTTCCCGCCGGGCGATCCCGACGAGAAGCAATGCGCGAAGCTTCACCAGGAGATTCTGGCGGCGGGTATCTTCACCCAGGCCGACGCCCACGCATTCGTCAAGTTGGCGGCCACCGGTACCGACGCCCAGGTCCAGTTCATGGTCAACGGTCTGCGCACCCGCTTTCAGGAAAAAATCACCGACCTCGACCAGCGGAAGGATTTCGCCTACCTCCTCGCCCGGTTAGTGAAGAGCTATCATTTCCTGACCTGCTTCTTTACCTATCCGCCAGAGATTGGCGAATTCGCCGCCTTCGCCGAATACGTCGGGCCACAGCTCATCAAGCAGGGCAGCGTCTCCGACCTGATGAAGCAAATCCGACAGACGGATGTCGTGAAGGCGTCGGTGCAGTATCAGGGCGAAGTGCGGAGCGGCGGTCCGGTGAAGCTCCAGAAAGGCAAGGGAAGGAAGGGTAGCGGTCCACCGCCCAAGAAGGTCTCTGTGCAGGAGATGATCGCGCAGATCCGCCGGCAGTGTGACATCACGGACGACGAGGCCCTCTACATTCGGGAAGTGACCGATGAGAAGATGAGTGATGCGGACATCAAACAAACGGTGGAGGCGCACAAAGCCGACCTCGTCTATTTGGAGGAGGTCTTCAAAGGCCAGGTGAACGGGAAGATTCAAACCGCCTTCGAAGAGCGCGACCGCTACGACGAATTGGCGGATCCCAAATACACCGACCCAGGAGCCATCTTCGACATCATGGCGTTCACCGTGATTCAGCAGAATCTCCACGAGTTGCAAGCGGCCTGATCCACGATGAGCAAACCCATTGACCAGATTCCTGAGGAAGATCGCCCGCGAGAAAAGCTTCTCCGTAAAGGCGCACCGGCGCTAAGCGATCAGGAGTTGCTCGCGATCCTGCTGGGAAAGGGCACACCTCGGATGGACGTGATGACTCTGGCGGGAAAACTGGCGCGGGCCATTGATGAGAAGGGACTGCAAGTTCAGGCCGAAGACCTGACGCAGTTTGAAGGCGTTGGCGATGCGAAGGCCACCTTGATTCTGGCGGCGATCGAGTTTGCCCGCCGCCGCATCAAGCCGGATGGTGCGAAGATTGAAACCCCGTCTGATCTGCTCCCGCACGTCCGGCACTACGCCGACAGGAAGCAGGAACACTTTCTGTGCGCCACCATCAACGGAGCAAACGAGATACTGAACATCCGCGTCGTTTCGATTGGCCTGATTGACCGGAGCCCGGTTCATCCGCGCGAAGTCTTCGCGGATGCGCTTTCCGACCGCGCTTCGGCTGTCATCGTCGCCCACAATCACCCCAGCGGTGGTGTTGAACCGTCGCAAAGCGACATCAACATCACCGCCCAGCTCAAAGCGGCTGGTGAGATCGTAGGCATCGAGCTGCTGGACCACATCATCTTCAACAGGACTGGATACTTCAGTTTTCTGGAAGCCGGAAGGCTGTAGAGAGAGATCATGCCTTGCATATCAGCAGGGGCGTCTAACAACAGCATGCAGCTGACGGTGCTGCGTGCCGCAGCTGGTGCTGGACGGGGCGGCAGATCGCAGAACCTATAGGAGAAACCAAATGGCAACGAAGAAAAGGGTGTTCATCAGCTTTGACTACGATCACGACGAAGGCACGAAGATCATGCTCGCCGGGCAGGCCAGGCTGCCTGACAGCCCGTTCGATTTCACGGACGCCTCGGTAAAGGACCATCTAACCGGCGACTGGAAGGACAAGGTTCGCCTCCGGATGGACAACATCGACGTGGTAGTTGTCCTATGCGGCGAGTCCACAGACAAAGCGAGCGGCGTAGCCGCTGAACTCACGATCGCTCAGGAGAAGGATAAGTCGTATTTCCACTTGGCGGCTTACCCGGACAAGACTTGCACCAAGCCTTCATCGGCAAAGTCCGGAGACAAGGTCTACAAGTGGACATGGGACAATTTGAAGGCCCTGATGGATGGGGCGAGGTAATCAACCATGCGCCGTGCCCTCTGCGTCGGCATCGATTTTTACCCGTTCGGCGAGTTGCGAGGATGCGTCAATGATGCCGACCGCATGGCATCATTGCTCCGCAAGCACGAGGACGGTACGCCTGACTTTGATTGCCGTTCGATGAGGGCCACGCTCGACGGAAAGGGTGACAAGGTCGGCCGGCCGGAATTACGGAAAGCCGTCAAGGAGTTGTTCGCGCAACCCGCCGAGGTCGCGCTGCTACATTTCTCCGGGCACGGCACGGTGAACGATCTAGATGGCTATCTTGTGACGCAGGATGCCGCTGCCTACGATGAAGGACTCGCGATGAGCGAAGTCCTCAAGATGGCGAACGACTCAAAGACCGAGGAAGTCGTGATTATTCTCGATTGCTGCCATGCGGGAAATCTCGGTAATCCCCCGGTAGTTAATAATGCCAGAGCGATGCTCCGAGAGGGCATGTCGATCCTCACTGCTAGCCGTGGTGACCAGGTGTCGGTCGAGGCCAGCGGTGCGGGGCTGTTTACTTCACTCGTTGCGGACGCCCTCGAAGGTGGTGCGGCAGACGTGCTGGGCGACGTAACCGCCCCGGCAATCTACGCATTCGTCGAGGGCGCGCTCGGCGCGTGGGACCAGCGCCCCCTATTCAAGTCCCACGTCTCGAAAGTCCTCCCACTCCGAAAATGCAAACCCGTCGTAGATCTTGCGATCCTGCGCGAGTTGCCGACCATATTCCCCGTGCCCGCTGAGGATCTGCCGCTCACACCCGCGTTCGAACACACGTGCGAGGCAAAGGAGGCTGTCAAAACAGCGATCTTTTGCAAGCTCCAAGCGCTTCAACGCGTGCACTTGGTCGTGCCTGTCGATGCTCCGCACATGTATGATGCCGCCATGCAATCGAAGGCCTGCCGACTTACGGCGTCGGGACGGTATTACTGGAGGCTGGCGAAGAATAACCGGATCTGACGGGTGATCGCGGCATTGGGATCATTCAAGGTTTCCGGGTCGATCCAGCCATTGCAGCAGACGGTCCCTTTACACTTGGAGGGACTGCGCCCCAGCAGGTTCGTGTCCAGTAGCAAAAACCCGTACCGGGTTCCGAAGGGACACGTTGAGGGAAGCGCAGGAGAAAACTGGAGACCTCCTACGTCGGCCCGCCTAGCTGGTCTGGGCTGGCACCCCACGCTGATTTTCCCTGATGGGCAAATCAACGCCGCGGGAGCTGGCGCATGTGGAACGCCTCCCGCTTTTCAGGTCAGCGGGCCTTGCTGGGCGCCAATCTGGTAACCGACCCCATGCTCTTGAGAAATTCTTGAACATATCCCACAGGAGTGGTATATTGACATTGTACATATGAATGATATCCGCTTCGATTGGGACAGAGCAAAGGCCGCGCTGAATAAAAGGAAGCATGGCGTCTCGTTCGAAGAGGCGCAGACGGTGTTTTACGATGAGCATGCCCTCGAGTTCTTCGATCCCGACCACTCGGAGCGGGAGGATCGGTTTATCATGCTCGGCGTGAGTTTCACGTTACGTCTCTTGGTCGTATGTCATTGCCTCAGAGAGGCGCAGTCGGTGATCAGAATTATTTCAGCGAGAAGGGCCACACGCCACGAAGCGAAACATTATCGGAGGGAACACGCATGAGAACAGAATACGAGTTTTCCAAGATGAAAGGCCGCCGAAACCCGTATGCCAGACTGCTCAAGAAGCCAGTGACGATTCGACTGGGAGCGGATATTGTGGAGTATTTCAAGACCATGGCGAATCAAATGGAAGTGCCGTATCAGAATCTGATTAATCTGTACCTGAGGGACTGTGTGCAGTCGCATCGACACATCCAGTGGGTGGCGCATTCATAGTAGGGTATGCCTGAGCGCATACCTCGACAGAGTAAAAAGAAAGACCGGCGCCTCCCGCCTCGCTGATCCGGGCCGGCGCCCCATGCTGATTGTCCCTGACGGGAATTCGGAAGACATCTGCTCGATGGCTTGTCGCTGGGATATCTTCATAGATGAACTTCGCTCATATCTTCATTGAAAAAGCTATGAAGATATGGTAGGCTTGATCTGGTGAGAAAGGGGGTGTGTGTGATGACCTATACGTTGCGTGTCAACGCCAGAAACGATCTGCATTTGCCGGCAGAGTTGCTCCGACGATTGAATCTGGGGCGGGAGAAGATGGTGAAAGCCGAACTCAAAGGGAACGAGCTTCTGCTGGTGCCTGTCGATCTTGAACCGCGCTATGCCTCTGAGGAGTTAGCTGGCCTGGATCGGCTGCATGAAGAGGAAAAGAAAAAGGGCTGGATCCGCCTGCATACCTCCAAGGATATTGATCGTCTGCTCAGCTAGCGACTTCCGTGAAACGTCTCGCAGTCTCCGCACATTTTCAGAAGCAGCTCAAGAAGCTTCCCTCAAGAGATCAAGAGCACGCCCAGGGAGCCCTGAAAGACTTTCTCGCAGCGTTACACGCAGGAGCCATTCCTGTGGGGTATGTCTTTAAAAAGATCAACGGAGATAAGTATGAGCTTCGCGTAGGACTCAAGATTCGTATTGTCATGAAGGCTGAGGGGGATCTGTTCATTTGCCACGTGATCGGGAATCACGAGAATGTGAGGCGGTATTTACGAACTTATCGAACTGCCTAATTCCGGTGACATCCGGTGACAGTGCCTTGAACTGCGTCGAGTGATTTGTTAGACTGTTCTTTGCGTTCCTTCCATGCCATGTCCCATCGAGGATCGGTCATCATTCGCATCTGAAACCCCGCTCTTGAGAGCGGGGATGAAGCGTAGTCCTGAGGCCGGCGAGAAGCCGCGGCCTTGAGGCCGCGGAGCTTCACTACTGATGAGGGACCTGCGTCGTCACAGCCGCGTGCTGCTGGACGGCCCTGATCGGGCGCCGGCCCGCGCCATGTTGAAGGCGGTGGGGCTGACGGATCGAGATCTGCGGCGGCCGCTCATTGCCATTGCCAACACCTGGATCGAGGTGATGCCCTGCAACTTCCACCTCCGGCGTCTCTCGGAGCGCGTGAAGGCGTGGGTGCGGGCTGCGGGCGGCACGCCGATCGAGTTCAACACCATCGCGGTGTCCGACGGCGTCTCGATGGGCACCGAGGGGATGAAAGCGTCGCTGGTCAGCCGGGAGGTCATCGCCGATTCGATTGAGCTCGTGGTGCGCGGGCATCTCTTTGACGGGGTGGTCGCGCTCTCGGGGTGCGACAAGACCATCCCCGGCACCGTGATGGCCCTGCTGCGGCTCAACCTGCCCTCCCTGATGCTCTACGGCGGCTCCATCGATCCGGGCCGGTTCGACGGGCGCGACGTGACGATTCAGGACGTGTTTGAGGCCGTGGGCGCCTGCGCCGCGGGCCGCATGCGCGTGCAGGACCTCCATCGGCTGGAAGATCGCGCCTGTCCCGGTCCCGGCGCCTGCGGGGGCCAGTTTACCGCGAACACCATGGCGATGGCGATCGAAGTCCTGGGCCTCTCGCCGATGGGCTCGGCCAGCGTGCCGGCGATGGATCCGCGCAAAGACACGGTCGCGCGCGACGCTGGGAAGCTGGTCATGGCGCTCTTGCGCCGCGACCTGCGCCCGCGTCGCATCGTGACCCGTCAGGCGATCGAGAACGCGATTGCGGCGGTGGCGGCCACCGGCGGATCGACCAACAGCGTGTTGCACCTGTTGGCGATCGCCCGCGAAGCCGGCGTGCCGCTGGTGATCGATGACTTTGACCGCATCAGCAGCCGGACTCCGCTGGTGGCCGATCTCAAGCCATGGGGACGGTATGTGGCGACCGATTTGTATCGGGCCGGCGGGGTCGGGTTGGTGGTCAAGCGCCTGCTGGAGGCCGGCCGGTTGCATCCGCGGGCGTTGACCGTCACGGGGCGCACGATCGGCGAAGAAGCCACGCGCGCCACAGAGACGCGAGGGCAGCCCGTGGTGCGGCCCCTGCGTGATCCCTTGAGGCCGACGGGGGGGCTCGTGGTACTGCGCGGCAACTTGGCGCGTGAGGGGTGCGTGGTGAAGATCACCGGGCATGAGCCGTTGGCTCATCGAGGTCCGGCGCGGATCTTCGACTGTGAAGAGAAGGCGTTTCGCGCGGTGCAGCGACGGCAGATCCGCCCCGGGGACGTCGTGGTGATCCGGTACGAAGGACCGAAGGGCGGGCCGGGGATGCGCGAGATGCTCGCGGTGACCGCGGCGTTGGTCGGTCAGGGGCTCGGTCAATCGGTCGCCCTGCTGACCGATGGGCGCTTCTCCGGGGCCACCCGAGGCCTCATGGCCGGTCACGTCGCGCCGGAGGCGGCTGTCGGGGGTCCCATCGCCTTATTGCGTGACGGCGATCTGGTGTCGTTCGATGTGAAACGGCGTCGGCTCACCGTCGAGCTGTCGTCGGCGGAGCTGCGACGGCGTCGGGCGCGCTGGAAAATCCCCGCCCCCCGCTATACGACTGGTGTGATGGCGAAGTACGCCGCGTTGGTCTCCTCAGCGTCCGAAGGGGCCGTGACGGGATTTGACGGTACAGATCGTTGAGTGGTGTGATGGGGACGTGGCGGAACTGGCATACGCGCTACGTTGAGGGCGTAGTCCCGAAAGGGGTGGAGGTTCAAATCCTCTCGTCCCCACCATTTTTACCTCGTGGAACCACATGACCATACGGACTGTTGATACCAGTTTCTTTCACTCGTGGTCGAGGGACATGGCATATGTTCTTGGAGTCATTGCGTCAGATGGTTGTCTTGTAGAACATCCTAACGGTCTTCACGAATTGGATATTACGACGAAGGACTACGAATGGCTTTATCAGATCAGAGAGGTCCTGAAATCAACTCACAAAATTGGGAGGAAACCTCGTGGTTATCGGTTGCAGATTCGCAACCAGACGATCTACCGCGATCTCATTGAATTAGGGCTGACAAGTCGGAAATCCAAGACGTTACGGTTTCCTGAGGTCAGCCTCCCTTTTCTGCCTGATTTTGTGAGAGGGGATTTTGATGGCGATGGGACTGTTTGGTTTTGGAAAGAAACCAGATGGCGACATACATGGCAGTTAGCAGCTTCTTTCTACTCAGGCAGTCGGATCTTTTTAGAGAAGTTACAATTGCTATTGCAGCGGCATGCTCACCTATCTCCTGGTTCCCTGGCAACCTTTCCAACCGTGTTTGCGTTGCGCTACGGAATTACTGATAGCCTGAAACTCTGTCGGTGGATGTACTACGATCGAGCAGTACTTTGTCTTCATCGAAAGCGGAAAAAGTTCGAGGATTTTCTGGCTCTAAAGACTAACGAGGGTGGTAGGCAAAGTTCAACCCCCCCTCCCTGTATCTTGACAACAGATCAGACACTTGCTACTGTGTGACGGTCCATTCAAACAGCATCTCTCATCATCCCGAGGCACAGGGTGGCGTGCGAGCAGTTGGTGGTTGTGTGCGCAGTGTTCACCCCCAAGGGTGTCGTGTCCCTTGGGGGTTTTTGTTCCATAGGGAGGAGTGCCAGGTGACTTGGAAACGGCACGCGCTCGTCGTGGTGGGCAGGGTTGTCGTCGTGGGAACGGTGCTGGGAGAGTCCGCGGCGCTGGGCGTCATCCACCACCGCTATCAGACCGTCGTCGAAAGCCGGCGGCAGTTGGAGCAACGCTTCGGGACCATGCAAGAGTCCCATGAGCGGCTGGTGAGTGACCTGGAGCATGAGCGGCAACGCGCTGCGGAGCTCGCCGAAACGCTCGCCGGCATGCAGGTGAAGGTGGACGAGGTGGTGGGCCGATTGACTGAGGAGAGCCGGACGGTGAAGGAACTCGAAGGGCGCCTGGCCGCCATGCGCGCCCAGATGGATCAGCTCCAGAGCGAGTTGGCGCTGGCGTTGCAACAGCCGGCCCACCAGGCCGCGGGGCCGTCTTCCCCCGTCCACCTCGATCGGGTGATCGTCAGCCGGGCCGGCGCCACAGCCATCCAGGGCCGGGTGATGTCGGTTCATCCTGATTGGCACTTTGTGATCATCGATGTGGGGTGGGATACCGTGAAGATCGGCGATACGGTCTCCATCCTCCGCAACGAACAGGTATTGGCCAAGGCGCGGGTGGAACGGGTGCAGGAGGGGGTCAGCGCGGCCACTGTCTTGCCGGAGTGGCAGGCCGTTGAGATTCGGGTCAATGACTTCGTGCAGCTCCTCTGAGCTCCCGCGGACAGTTCGTTCCGCGACGTTGCTCGTCCGACATCGGCGCGCGCGGATCGCGGCGTGGTGGGGCCTGTGGATGTTGGCGGCGCCGGTGAGCGGGTGGTCCGCCGTTGAGACGTCCCCGCTGGCGAGGAGCAAGACGCTGGTGGTGATCAAGCTGGACTCAGAAGAGCCGCTGGCTATCCGGACCACGTTCCACGAGCGGCCCCCCACCATCGTGGTCGAATTTCCTCCGAAACGGGTCCTGGGCACGCTGCCGGAACGCGCGGCGACGCGCCAGGGGGTCATCCAGGCGGTGTGGGCCCAGTATGACCGACGGGAGGGCGGTCGTTCCGGCGCGAAGCGGTTTCTGCGAGCCCTCCGGATTATCCTCAGGGCGCGCTACTCCTATCGGGTTCGATCTGAGCCTGGACGGGTGATTGTGGAGATCGACCATCCAGTTTCCATCGGCAGCGAATCGGTCGAGATGGGATTGCAAGGGGTCACCGTCGTCACTGGACGTGAAGAGCGAGGGGTGAGCGAGCGGTTCCGGGCCATGCAAGAGGCGATGGTCCAGGCGACGTCCATCCCCTGGGCGTTGCAGCTCGATGCCCGCGCGCCTGACTCGCCCCGTGAATCGCTGACGGGAGCCGCGCGAGCCCACCAGGCCTCCGATCGTGAGGCGGTCTGGGTCGGAGAGCCGAGCGAGCCGCCACGAGCGGCGCATCTTCCATCCCCCGGCCAGGAGGGTTCGGTGAGATCGGCCGTTTCCCGGGCGGCCGTGCTCCTAACGTTCGCCTGCGCGGTGGGGGTGACCGGATGGCTCGTGTGGTCCATCAGTCCGATCGGATCGCGGCTCCGACGTCGCCTGAGGCTCCGGCGGGAGCGAGAGCGGCTGCCTTCAGGACTTGCGCTCATCGATCAGCTCGTGTGGCGGGCGTTCGAACGGCAGGGCTATGCGTGTGACGCCAGGAAGGAGCTGGTCCAGCCCCTCGGCGGGACCCTGCGGGTCATCACCAAGGGGGACTCAAAGGCCGCGCTGCTCTGTGTGGGTAATGGACCGTTTTTTGAAAAGCAGACGATGGAGCAGGTGGTGCGCGTCTTGCGCCACACCGACGTGGAGCAGGCGTTCCTGGCGACGTCAGGATCATTGACGATCCCCGCGCAGCGCCTGGCCAAATCCCATCGTGTGACGCTGATCGGTCGAGAGCAGTTGATGGAGCTGCTCAGTCACGGGGCCACGAACGAGTACGTCGCCGGGCAAGTGGAACAGTACCGGGCGCGCCTGGAAGAGCTGCAGGCGAGCTTGCGTCAGCATGCCGATGAGCTGGACGTCATGCGACGGCAGCGCAACGAGGCGAGCTGGCTCCTTGGGGAAGAGCGGACGACGTCCGCCAAGTTGGAAGCCCAGCTCGAGCAGCTCCGGGGCGAGCTGCGCCGTCAGTACGAGGCGGAGCTGGCGCACTGGGAACAGGAGGTCACCCTCCTGCGAAGGCGGTGGGAAGAAAGCCAGTGGTATCTCGGGGAGTCGCGGGCGCGCGGACGTCATCTGGAGGCGCAGTTGGCGTCGGCGCAAGACGACGTCAAGCGTCTCGAGGAGGCCGAGCGTCAGCGGGATGAGGCCGGCGTGTCCTTGGGAGAAGAGCGCGCCAAGCGAACAGCGCTTGAGTCCCAACTGGCCCAGCTCCAGCGGGAGGTGGGGGACACGTCGCAGCGCTGGCAGGCGTTGCAGGAGGCCTCTTGCCAACTACAGCAGGAGCTCCAGGCGCTGCGGACCCACGGGGAGCGCCGGCGGTACAGGCGGGTGAACATCTCGCAGGCATCCGTGGAGCTACGTGGGAAGAAAGACGACCCCCCGACCATCGGGGCGCTCCGAGACATCAGCCGCGCAGGCCTCAGTCTCGAAACCGACCAGGCGTTGCCTCCCGCTGATATGATCCACCTGCGCCTGCAGGTTCCAGGAGAAGCGCCGATTGAGTTGAAGGCCCGCTGTCGGTGGCGTCGATCCGAGGGGGAGCTGCTTCGATTCTGTGCCGGGTACCGACTGTCGAGCATCCCCGCTTCGATCCGTCCCCTCCTGGAACGACTGGTGGAGACGGCCCCTCCGCTTTCCTGATCTCCCCGACCTCAGCCGCAGGGCCTGGCTCGCATTCGGTTCGCCGCATCGCTGGC
>JAUYPJ010000088.1 GCA_030697665.1 Candidatus Omnitrophota bacterium | reverse complement strand
TCGGGCTGCATGCCGGCGTCCCTGACGGCCCGGCCCAAGCCTTTGCCCTGGTCTACGGCGGATCCGGCCAGCAGCGCGTCCTGAAGGCCGAGCTGCCCCTGCGGCAGTATTACATTGGGTGTGAAGTGCTCACACTCGGCCGGGAGGTGGTCCTCGCCATCCATGGGGCGAGCGGAGCGCATTTTCACGATCTCTGGGTGTACCGCTTTCGGGACGGCAAGCCCGAGCTGCTGCTGGCCAAGGGGAGCGCGGCCGGCGTGGACCTCCGGCCGGATCCGGCGAGCGGCGATCCCCAGGTCTGGGTTGGGATTGAAAACTGGGATGATCCCGACTGGAACTACGCGAGTGGCAAGCGGCTCTGGAATGTCTACGGATGGACCGGTGAGGCGTTTAGGTTCAGCCAGGCGCTAAGTACCGCTCCGGAAGTCGCGGTGGATGATCGCGCCAATGGGTATGTCCAGCGCGTGATGTCCAACCTCGACGAGAAACGCTAGCCATGGCGATGTCTTGGTAGCCAAAGTATCTGAACCCATGCTGTCTTACACATGTGCGGTCGCTACGCGCTCACAGATCTGAAAGCGCTCGTCAAGGATAACCGGTTCCAGTTAGAGGCGTTTCCCCCAAGCCTCTCACCGCGGTACAACATCGCGCCTTCTCAACCGGTGCCAGCAATCCTCAACCAGGCGCCTCAGGAGCTGCAGTTTGTGCGTTGGGGCCTGATCCCCTCGTGGGCCAAAGATCCGACGATCGGGTACCGGATGATCAACGCGCGTGCGGAGACAATTGCTGAAAAGCCTGCATTTCGCCGGCCGTTGCAACGGCAGCGCTGTCTGATTCCGGCAGATGGGTTCTATGAGTGGCAGCGGCTGGAAACCCGAAAGGTTCCCCACTGGATCACGCTGACATCAGGGGAGGTGTTTGCGTTTGCGGGTCTCTGGGATTCTTGGACGGATCCCAAGACCAATACGGCCATGACGTCGTGCACGATCATCACCACGACACCCAACAAGCTGCTCGCTCCGATCCATGACCGCATGCCCGCGATTCTTCCCCGTGAGAGCGAGACGACCTGGCTCAGCGATGGACTCAATCCCGAGCAGGCCTGCGCCCTGCTCAAGCCGTATCCGGCGACACGGATGAAAGCCTCGCCGATCTCAACGTTGGTGAATTCACCAAGTAACGACACGCCGGAAGTTCTGAGACCGGAGCTTCGTGTCCTTCGGAAGACCGCCCATGAGCTATAAGCGCCCTACAATCCTGCTCTGTGAGAGCTACCCCGGTTTGCAGGAAGCTTTCCAGCTGATGTCAGACAGGTGGGCGTCTCTCCGTCTCGCACCCACGGTTGAAGAGTGCTTGGCCGCCCTGACTCAGGAGGAGCCTGACCTGCTCATTCTCGATATCGATGGGCAGAAAGCGGATCCGCTAGCCCTCCTGGCGAATCTGCGCAGCACGTATCCAGATCTGAAGCTGCTCTTGGTGGCTGCAGAATTTACCTATGACTTTCAGGTGGCCTGCGTCAAACTTGGCCAGCTCAGTTTCCTGACCAAGCCCTTCAGCGTGCCCGCAGCGGTGGCCAAGATGAAAGTGCTCCTCGGCCTCGCTGCTTCCTCGATTCATACCCGTGTAGTCAAAATTCCCCTCTCATAGACTCCGACTGTTCCAGATATACGGCGGAGAAACATGGGTGGGATATCTATAACCCAGAACCATTGGAATCCGTGTGGGTTATGCGGTATAATCACCCCTGCCTGTGGTTAACAAAATAGAACAGATGAAACGCGCACATAGAATAGAACGACAAGGTGCGCCAGCTGTGTTGACCGCAAAAGAGCTGGCCAAGCTGATGCGAGTCCATCCCTTGACGGTGGCCCGACTCGCCAGAGAGCGAAGGATTAAGGGGGCCTTCAGGATGGGTGGCGTCTGGCGATTTCCAGCCCGCGCGTTTTTGGAGTGGATGAAGGCCGGAGGCGATGTGCGCGCCCGCTTTGACGGGCGACGCGGCAAGCGAAAGCGGAAGAGCAACGTCCGCCCAGCGGAGGTAGCCTGATGGCAGTCTTAGATGAGGTGAAAGAAATTCTTGTTAGTGAGCTTGGGGTGAAGCCTGAGATGGTGACCCTCGAGGCGAAACTGCGCGAGGACTTGGGAGCCGACTCGTTAGATCGAGCAGAAGCTGTCTCAGTATTGGAAGAGCGATTTGAGATTAGTATTACCGACGAGGATGTCACGAAAGTCGTATCAGTTCGTGACATCGTAGAGTTAGTCACGCAGAAACTCCAAGCGAAATCTGTCAGTTCATCATGAGAAGGCAAACGCACAGTAGTGATGAGAATACCCAATTTATTGACCGGATTATTTTATGTGCGCCTAGATCTGCAAGGGCAGATCAGGGTAATAACGTGGAGAGCGTGCCCGGTGGGCAACTGAAAGCAGCGGTCAGATTCCTTCTGGCTTCTGCTCGTGGAGGGCGTGGGGAATGAGCGCAAACCAGACCCAGCGGGAGTTCGTGTTCCACAAGCGTGTCTACCTCACGGATACTAACGCAGAGGGAAACGTTTACTTTGCAAGATACTTTGACTGGCAAGGACAAGCGCGAGAGGACTTCTTCCGTCAAGCGGTGCCTGACCATATGGAGATCCTTAGCTCTGGAACGAAGCTGATTACTGTACATGCATGGCTCAAGTACGAGCACGAATCACACGTGTTCGATGAGGTCAGCATCCACATTCGTACCATATCTTTAAAAAAGATGAGCATGGAGTTGGAATTTACCTACATCAACGATGCGACTGGAAAACTTATTGCGATGGGAGGTCAAAAGCTCGCGTTTGCAGATGCCAGCGGTAACCTGATTGCCATACCGGCATCAATTCGCGCTGGGGCCGCGACCTGTTTAATTGAGCCCGAGACCGAAGCCTGGCATATGGAACTGCTCAAGAAACGCAAAACGCAGCATGAGCTGATCGAAGCGCTTACGGATGATGAGAAAGCAAAGAAACGTCAGCAATGAACCATTTTACAGTGTCTGCATTACTGGCTTCTGTCGCTGCATTTCTCGCGGGAAGCTACATTTGGCTCCTCAGTCCTTCAAGACGCACGAACCGTCACTTTGCTTTGTACTGGTTCACCATGGCTTTTTGGGCGTTCTTCGTTGGAACACAGACACGCACTATTCCGATACTTTCGGGATTTTGGTGGGGATGGCTTCTACATCTTGGATGCACGTTCATTCCTGTCCTACTGTTTCACGCTGTCATCGTGTTCACCAATCAGAAGGATTCAAGGCACCGCATCGCGCTTAAAGCATCCTATGTTATCACGATCCTTTTCAACCTCCTCAATCTTGGGCCAGGGATGTTCACTGGCCAGACCATTTACCGAGACGCTTATGCGTATCCAAAGCCAGCGTTGGTTTTCCCGCTCTACTTTATCCTCTTCGTCGTGCTGGTGGTTTGGAGCACTCTGTTGCTGATGCAGCGCCTGCCGCTACTTTCCTCGCCTGAAAAAAACCTCCTGAAGCTCATCGTAGTCACCCATGTTTTAGCCTATATAGGTGGTCTGGATAACTTCCTGATTATGGTTGATGTCCGTCTGCCGGGACTTTATCCATATGGGCTCTATGCCATCCCTCTTTATGCGTTGGTAACTAGTTATGGTGCCCGTCGCCTGTTCAAGACAGCTCCATAGAGTGCTCATCTGCTGGGTAATTTGAGATGTTGACTCAGTACGTCATCGCGTTCTGCGTGACCGCCCTGACCCATTTCGTCTTGGCGGTTATTATTTATGCCAAGGGTCGTCAGCGTCTTACCAATATTACCTATGCGCTGTATTCCGTAGCGATTTCTTGGTGGAGTATCTTCGAAGCCGTTTCAATTACGAGGCCTGATGCTCAAGCCGCTCTGTTTTGGTGGCGATGGAATCACGTAGGCGTCATTTTTATCCCGGTCTTCTTCGTCCACTTTGTCATCAGCCTTCTTGAGCCTCATCAGCAGCTTCGGAGAAGATCCGTCGTCAGGGGAATCTATCTCTTTGGTCTGATAGCCCTCATTCTTGATGCAACCCCGATCTTGATCCGCGAAGTTGTCCCCAAATTCTCATTCAAATACTTCATCAACCCCGGCCTGGTCTATCACGTATTCTTTGCGCTATGGGTAAGTCTAGCCATCTATGGACTGGTTGAGTTGTTCAGAGTGTATGCCGCTTCAGCGAGAGCGAAACGGAATCAACTGACCTATTTCTGCTGGTCCATGTTCGTTGCTTATCTGGGAGGTATCCCAAACTTCTTGCCCACATTTAACATCGACATACCCTACCTGATGCCGTTTGGGACGTACGCCATTCCGCTGTACGCCTTGGCGACCGCCTACGCAATTGTGCGCTATCGCTTGATGGATATTAATCTCGCACTTACAAGGGGCGCTATATTCGTCGGCGTGTACGCATGTGTAATCAGCTTGCCCTTTTTGCTCGCCGTCACAAGACAAGGGTTTCTGGAGACTGTCTTCGGAAGACAGTGGTGGGGAGTGCCTTTGGGATTAATGGCCCTCCTTGCAACCCTTGGGCATTACGTAAACCTCTTCTTTCAGCGAAAAGCTGAGGCTCGTCTACTGAGAGAACAGCGGCGCTACCAATTCATGTTGCTCAATGCCGCTAAGGGCATGACGCAGATTCACAATTTGCAGCGTCTGTTGAAACTCCTCGCCTATCTCCTTGTGCGTGCTATGAAGCTCGAGCATGCTGGCATCTTCCTGTGGGATGATGGCCGCGAGCAATACGTGCTGCAGGTGCAGGTGCGGCCGTCCTGCAAGGCCGCCAGTCCTCCTATGGGGTGCGGGACGCACGAGCCCTTAGTGCTATGGCTCATGCAGGAACGCGCGCCAGTCGTTCGGGAAGAGATCAGCCAGCTCGACACCAAGCGGGGTCGCACGGTGTCTCTGTCCCGCTTGGAGACTCAGTTGAAGCACCTGGATGCTGCTGTGGTGGTCCCAAGTTTTGTCAACGACCGACTCATCGGTTTTTTGATGCTTGGCAACAAACGCGCCAGCACGATGTATTCAGAAGATGACCTGAGCATGCTGCAGACCCTGGCGAATCAGGCCGCGCTGGCCATTGAGAACGCCCAGTTTTACGAGAAGGAACGCGAGCGCCAAGCCGAGCTGTTCCATGCCGCCTCCATCGCGGATCTCGGCACCATGGCCAGCTCCATGTCCCATCAGATCAACAACCCCCTCTGCATCATCTCAGGGACCGCCCAGACCCGGGAGGAGCATCTGCGCCGGCTCCTGCGGCAGGACAACGCGTTGCCGCAGGCGATGCGCCAACTCCTGCAGGATGAGATCGCCTCGCTCCAGAGTATTCAGGAAGAGGCGACAGCCGGCAGCAACATCATCGCCACCATCCGGGGGATCACCGCCTCGACGGAGGCGTCCCGGCCGCTCTTCGTGGCGGAGGCGGTCGACGTGGCGCTGCCCATCGCGCAGCACAAGGTGCCGTTCAACCGGCTGGACTTTCGGCGGGAGCTGCCGGATCTCCTGCCCCGGATCTGGGGCGATAAGGCGCAGCTGGCGCAATGCCTCATCAGCTTCCTTGAGAACGCGTGGGATGCCATCCAAGGCCGGCAAGAGGACCGCCACCTGCCCGCGCCGACGCTGGGGTACAAGGGGTTGATCCGGCTGGCCGGCTCCACGGTGACGGAGCCGCACCCGCAGACCAAGCAGCTCACCCCGTGGGTGGTGCTGACGATCAGCGACAACGGCATCGGGCTCAAGCCCGACGACCTCCGGAAGCTCTTCATCCCGTTCTTCACCACGAAGGCCACGGCGGAGAAGGCCTTCGGCTCGCTGTTTGTCGTGCGGCGCATCATCGAGGCGCACGGGGGCACGGTGAGCGCGGACTCCACCTACGGGGTGGGCACGACGTTCACGGTGAAGCTGCCGGCGCTCTCGGACGAGGAAGTCGACCGGCGGATGAGGGCGGGACGCATCGCCGGCAACGGCCCGGTGAGGCCAGCCAAGTAGATGCAAGTTTCAGGTATACTCCAGTGAGTATTACCGTAGCGAGAGGACGCGTCGATGGCGGCTAAATGCCCCCTCTTCCACAACCAGAAGGTGCTCTGCCGCATCAAGCCCGAAAGCGGCCACAAATGGCCCGACGAGGCCGCCCGGCTGATCTACCCGTCCAACTACTGCGAGAGCAACTACTACCCCGACTGCGAGGATTTCGCAGCCTACATTGAGCAGCAGGCGATTGTGAAAGGCAAGATCCTGGTGGTCGATGACGAAGAGAAGCTGGTGGAGACGATCAGTTCGTTCTTCACCGCGCGGGGCTATGAAACGATGACCGCAACCTCGGCGGAGCAGGCGCTGGACCTCCTGAAGGTGGACCAGCCGGCCCTGGCCATCGTCGACGTGAAGTTGCCTGGTCTCAACGGCCTGGAGTTCGTGAAGATCGTGAAGCGGGACTATCCCGGCATCAAGATCTTCATCGCCACCGGCTACGATGAGGAACACAAGGACGCCGCGGAGGCGCTAGGGGTGGACGCCTTCTTTGCCAAGCCGCTGGCATTGGAGCAGTTGAGGAAGGAGACGGTCCGGGTCCTGGCGCCGGTGGAGCGGCGGCTGCAGCAGGCGCTCGAGACGGTGCATCCCCTTGAAGGGCATCCGCAGGCCAAGCTCTTGTTCTTCCTGGAGGCCATGCCGAATGAGGAGCCCCCCAGCTACGCCCGGTGGCTCGAGGCGCAGTTTCGTCACCCTGAGACCTGCGACGGGACCTACCAGTTGGCGTTCGCCTACACCATCAACGAGGCGCTGGAGAAGCTCATGAGCTTCCGGCCGGACATCGCGCTGATCCACTTCGATTCGCTCTACAAGCTCTCCTGCGGCCAGCTCTGCGCCCGGATCCAATCATCCCCCTACAGGCCCAAGGAGCTTATCGTCTTCGGCCTGCTGGCCTCCTTCAACAAGCAGGAGTTGGAAGCGCTAGGGGCGCGGTATGTGGACCAGCAACGCTTCTCCAAGCTCGTGAAGATGGTCAAGCACACGGCACTCCGGCTGCAGCACCAGACCGGCCCTGCCCAGGGAAGCGCGGCATGAAGATCCTGGTGTTAGACGACGAGACGAAGATCCAGGGCATCCTCAAAGGCCGCCTCGAGATGGACGGCCATGAAGTCTTCACCGCGGAGAGCGGGGAAGCCGGTCTGGCCATTATCAACGAACACCAACCAAACCTACTCCTCCTGGATCTCTCGCTTAAAGGCAAGCTCTCCGGGCGGGATGTCTTAGCCGAGGTCAAGAAAACCAGTCCTCAAGTCCACGTCGTGGTGGTGACCGGCTATGTCGAGGCGGAGTCGGAGGAGTTCCAGCAATTGGGAGCGTCGGGACTACTGAAGAAGCCGCTGAATCTGGCCGATCTGGACGCGATCGTCAAGCAGCTGGGGAATTCGTCCCAGCCCGCAGCGTAGGAATCAGACCGCAGCCGGCGGGCAGGAGCGGGCGGCGACCTGGTAGGCGATTTCCTGCAGGCGGGGCAGATCCAGCGGTTTGTGGATGCAGGCGAGCGCCCCCAGGCTTCGGACGAAGGCGTCGATCTGCTCGTCGTACATGCCGGTGATGACGGCCACGGCCGTCGTCGGATACTGCGCTTTGATCCGCTTCAGCACGTCAAACCCATCCACGTTCGGCAGCTTCAGGTCCAAGATCGCCAGCTCCTGAGGCTCCTGCGCCAAGACCTGCAGTGCCTGCTCGCCTGACGGGGCGGTACGCACCCTCGCCCCCAGATGCTCAAAGCGCTCCTTCAGGAACTCCAGGATTTTCGGCTCATCATCCACCACCAGCACCCGGATGGGAACCGGCAGCCGGGAAGGCTCCGAGGAACCCCCGCCATAGCTGGTCGGCTGCATCCCCTGGGTGGACTTCAATCGCACCGCATGCGGCAGGCGGATCTCGAGGGTGCTGCCGAAGCCCACATTACTCTCGACGGTGATCGTCCCGAGGTGCTGGGTCACGATCTGCTTCACGACGGCCAGCCCCAGGCCCATGCCACCTTGCTTTGTGGTGAAGAACGGGTCAAACAGGGTGGCCAGATGCTCGCGCGGGATGCCGCTGCCCGTATCCGAAATCCGGATGACCGCCACCGTCTCCTCCAGGCCGGCGCTGACGGAGAGCGTGCCGCCTTTGCCCATCGCATCCAGCGCGTTCAGGCACAGGTTCAGGAAGGTCTGCTTCAGGGCGGCCGGATCCGCGGTCAGGTAGATCGGTTCAGCATCAAACTGCTTGGTCACCTGCACGTTGCGCTTGAGGCACTCGTTCGAGAGCAACCCGACCGTATCGGCCAGGACTTGCTGGATGTCGACGGCTTGGAGTTTTAAGAGCGGCGGCCTGGCAAAGTCGGAGAGGCTCTGGACGATGCGGTTGATGCGGGCCACCTCGGCCGGTACGATCCGCACGAACTCCTGGCGGAATTTTGGATCGTCATAGCGCTCCTGCAGGAACTCGGTGAAGGTCTTGATGCCGGTCAGCGGATTCTTGATTTCGTGGGCGAGCCCCAGGGCCAGCTTGCCGGCGTCCGCCAGGCGTTGTTGCTCCACCAGGAGTGTGCGGGTGCTGCTGAGCTTGCTGGCCGCAGTTTCGAGCTGTTCAAATCGCGTGGCATTGTCCAGCGCTAGTGGGCAACTCGCAGCCAACTGGCTCAACGCGGCCACGTCCGCCGCTGCGTAGGCGCGCCGGTTCGCCCGCGGTCCCAGCACGACAAAGCCGACCAGCCGCTTGCCCTGGAAACTGGGCACCACCAGCTCCGCGCGCAGGTTCTGCAGGATAAAGCCCAGCCGCCGCTGGGGAGAGGCTGGGGCATGCGCGCCGTCCCGGCCCTGCGGGGCTTCCGGCTCCTTGGCGCGCTCTCGCGCGCGCAGCGGCTTGCGGCGCTCCAGGAGTGCTCGGATCAGCAGGCTCGACTCATCCAGCTGTTGGACTGCCGTGGGTTTGCCAGGCCCGTCGCTGGCTGCCAGCCGATACAGCCGGGCTTGAGGGTCCTCGAGAAAGAGGGTTGCATGGGAAGCACCGAAGGCCCGGAGGAGCGCGCGGGTGATGAGTCGGGGCAGCCGGCGCCTCCGGCGGATCTTGAGCAATTGATGGATGATGGCGTCCACGCGCTGGGATGCGGAGGCCGCGGCGCGCCATCGCGTCTGCACCGCCCACACCGCGCCCAGCGCAGCCTGGGCGATCACGATGAAGAGCAGCGACGTTTCGGATGCGCCGAGCGCGATCGCGATGCACCACAGCAACAGGATAGCGACGGCCCAGAGGAGCCAACCTGCGAGGTGATGAGGGGACGGCAGCCGCACGGTGGTCATGGGGTTTGGCGCGGCTGATCTTGGGGATTCGGGCGGCTCCAGTCGCGCAGGCTCAACGCCCGCTCAACCGCCGCCAGCAGATCCTGCCGCTCAAAGGGCTTGCTGACGTAGTCGATGGCCCCCAGCTGGGTGGCCCGTTGGGCCAATTCCACGCTGTGGTAGGCGGTCAACATCAGCACGCGCGGGGACGGCTGGCGGCTCATCAAGGTGCTCAGCACCTCCAGCCCACCCAGCTTGGGCATCTTGATATCCAGCAGCACCAGATCCACCGGCTGGGCCTCGAACTGCTTGAGCGCCTCCTCGCCATCTTTGGCGAAGACCAACTGATAGTGCTGTTCGAGCACCAATCCGACCGCGGAGCGCACACTCTCCTCATCATCGCAGACCAAGATCGTGGGTTGGGGCATGGCTACACCTCCACCGGACTGGTGACGGTAATACACTCGGCGATTGATGCTCCGCTGTTCGTCAGTTGATGCGGCTCCGAGGCCTTAAAGAAGATCGAGCCATACGGCTCCAGGCGGTGGGACTGCTCGCCGATCTGGATCTCGATGACCCCCTGCAGGACGAAGACCCACTTCTCGCACCCCAGCCGGTTCTGCTCCCGGTGGGTCTGCCCGCCGGGTTGGAGTCGCAGCAGCTGCGGCAGAAACGGCTTCTGAAGGACCTGCGTGGCGAGCAGGATCGCTTGGGCTTTCTCGTTGTAACGGAAGGTTTCGACGGCCTCAGAGCTCGGGGAAATGGGGGTACTGCCGTTCTCCAAGTCCAGCCCCTCCACGCCGCGATACAGCTCGCCCAGCGTAATCCCAAGGGCCCGGGCGAGCTTCTGATGGGTGTCCAGATCCCCGCGGAATTTCCCGGTTTCCAGGTGGCTCAGAGTGCCTGAAGCCAGCTCGCTGCGCTTGGCGAGCTCCCGCTGGCTCCAGCTGCGCTGCTCACGAAAATTGCGAATCTTTTCGGCAATGGTCATCAACGTATCCAACCTCCTAGGAACCACTCCCAAGCGTATCACGGATTGCTCAATGAGTCAATCATCTCGTTCAATACTATGAGCAGTTGAGGCGCTTGGCTGGCTGATTTGAGGCTGAAATAAGCTCAGCGGCTAATGCTCAATATATTGAGCGTAGTATTGACTATACTTGAGCAGATATGGTATGGTTCCATCAGGAGTTCAAACACGGGGGGCGACGATGGGCAAAGCGATGCAGGTGGGCTGGCGGTGGGTCCGATTGAAGCTGTTCCAGCTGCGCGAAGGCAAGGCCCAGGCGCTGGGGGATAATTTCCCGTTCTTTCCCTGTACCAGCGCCAAAGTGATCTGGCGCTTGGCGAAGTTGTCCCGATAAAGGCAAACCCGTCGTAAGGCGGGGACGCAAAGCCCACGGTTCCTGGTCATCACAGGAAGGCCGGGCTGCCGAACCACGGCAGACCCGGTCTTTTTCACAAGGGGGAGGTGAGGCATGTTGGACAAGGATCATCAGTTCAAGCGCTCGCTCCTGCGCATGATGCAAGCAGGCATGCTCGAAGAGATGCTGGAATGCCAAGCGGGCCAACCGGCGGCGGTGGAATTTCGGCTGGAACGGGTCTATCAGGTGCACCTTAAGCGCGGCAAGATCGTGCTCAAGGAGCGGGACAGCGAGACGGTTCGCCGGAGGCTCAACGGCCGCTGGCAGCGGCTGGGGCAACCGATGATTCAGCTGGACCAGATCGTCATCAAACGCCCCGACGGGAACGTGGGCCACCATTCGAGCGCAGGAGCACTCAAGGGGACTAGTCGGCCCGCCATACTCCGCCAGCGCAAACCCGCCGCGCTCGTAGGCGCGGTGTAAACCTGCTGACGTCGTAACCATCGCGTCAGCGCCTTCCTGGCGTCAGCCCCATCATGCGTCTGTCATATTCGATTCTCTCGTGATGTCCGACATCTATTGGTGGCTGTTCGGAGGCTACCATCGCGTCATATCCGATTCTCTGGCTGCCGGCAGGACTCCCTTTGAAGCTGGCTCGATACGCCTAGCGGCACCACATATGACTGTGACAGCCAGAAAAAAAGAGGCCCGGCGGAAGCGTGGTCAGGAAGGATGCCGGGCCCTTACGATGCGTGGGCTTGCGGACGCCGGTCCGGTTCCCCCTCATCGAGGTCTGGAAAGAGCTTTCGCCAGGGGGCCGGTTCGATCAGGCACATGACCTCGTCGTAGATGAGCGTATCGCCTGCCTGCGGCCGCATTAGATCACAGCAGCCGTACTCATCTGGCTCTAGGAGCTCTTGCTGCAGCTCAGCTTCGCGCTCCTGGATCTCAGCCTTGCTAGGTTGATCCACGTGGACCATCCAGATCGCGCCCACCCGGTTGATGATCGCCTCGGGGCCGAAGCGGGCTCGCAGGAGGGCTTCGGTGGCGTGCTTGACAGGCGACATTCACTTGTTCCACCCAGCTGACTTGACTTGGCCGGTCTTCTTGTTAACCTCCACAGAAAAGGTGAACGGCAGCCGGAACATGACTTGCGGACTCGGCCAGAAAATTACATCCCAGTATTCTTGAGAGTCGGGGCTAGACCTAACTCGTGGGAAAATTAAAAGGCAATTCTTCGCAGCGCCGATTTCTTTTAGGTGCTGCTTCGCTATGAGCACTGCTTGCCGCTTGTCGACCCCATCCGAGGCCGACCGTCCACCGGACTGAGTCGTATTCATGGTGTGCTCTCCCGTTTCTTGATTTTGCCCAGCCACAGCGGGAACAACCGTTAGGATGGGCTGAACCAGCAAGACCAGAGCAAGCAGGTAAAGCGCATTGTATCGCATCGGTCTCATGTGCTTGATGTTCCAGCCATTCATCGTCGCCTCTATTGGTCAGGGAAACCAGGAGAGAAGCCCAAATCGCCCTGTATCTGTCCACCGGCAGCATAGATTACCGTATTCACTGCGTAATTGCTATTGTGATCACGGAAGTTATAGGGTCTTCCGACCCACTGTCTTCCATACTGGGCCATGGCCTTCGCAAGACCAGATGCGCTGACCGTCAGAGGTTGGCTCCAAAGGATCCTGTGTGGGCTTTTCGTCAGGGCATCCAGCGTATTCCTCATCGACCCAACGGGGCCAATAGGAGACCGCGTTGTCGCGATCAACCCTTGTTGATCTGGACCCATCTCCCAGATGCTCTCAGGATAGGGCAGGCCCTGGATTTGAATAAAGCGGTGTCTCGCTCCCAATTGCCCCATTATGCCTCCAAGAGGTCGTGAGCCTACTCTGATCTGAATTGGATCGGCTATTGACTGCGAGCTGTTCTCCGCAGCATAGGCTACCGAGGTCGTTCGATCATCCCAATTAGCCAGCTCCCTGGCGACCTCAAGGCCCAATCGCGCGAGTGGGCGCAACCAAGGGGGCGGTGGCGAGCGGACGGACCCCGGTCCAGCAAGTGGCTGGCTGACAGGACCTTGGGAGCTTTCGGGTACCCCGAGGGCACTCGGTTGGGCCGAGGGCAAACTCACGGTTGGGGGTGGACTGCTGCTACTGGTGTTGGCCGAGCTGCTTCCCGTCCCGGACCCACTGATCGCCACGTATGTCGAAGCCCCCGCCGCGACACCACACGGGACGCAGCCATCGGTCGCGATCGTGACCACTACCGCGACGAAGACCGCGACGACCGCCGCGATGAGCTTCCGGAACCACCCGTAGCCGCTTGGATCCACCAAGTTCACGGGGTTATTCCGCACGTAGGCGTAGCGGTTGAGGGTCTGGGGATCCGAGGGGTCTTGGACAAAGGGATCAGGCTGGAGGAAGCGACCGAGCTGGGGATCGTAGGCGCGGGCGGGGAAGAGGATCAGGCCTGTCCCGGAGTCCTGGGGCTGGCCCGTGAACTTGTGCCGGACGTCCGCCGTCCCTTCGTGGCGGCTGAGACTCCCGTAGGGGGTGTGCTCATTCAGCTCGACCAGCGCGCCCGTTCCGTCGGTGATGACGTTGGAGGAGCCGAGGTGATCCCCGTGGTAGAAGCGGAGGGCACCGGTTGAGTCCTTGGCGGCGATCCGTTGGGCCCCGGCGAAGACGTACTTGGTGGTCGTGCCATCCGGGGCGAGCTCATAGCTCTCCCCCAGATACGTGGTCGTGCCGCTGGCGGTGATTTGCTTGACTCTCCCGCCATCGCCGTCGTAGACGAAGCGCGTGGTCACCTCGCGGGGGAGGGGAGGATGGAACAAGCTGGTCGTGACGACGTGGACGAAGTAGGCTTGGCCGACGGTGGTCTCGGTGGGGGGCTTCAAGGTCTGGGTCACGGCGTCGTAGACCAGCACCTGATCGGCATCGAGGCCAGCGGTGAGCCAACTGATCGGTTTGGAGTCCAGCGCCATGGCGGGGAGGAGATGCCAGCCAGGGAGTAGCGTTGTGGAGGCTTGTGTGGTGGGGAGCTTCCCCTTGAAGGTGACGGTGACGCCAGCAGGGTTTTTGCAGTAGAGCTGGTAGCCTTGGCCGTAGGCGAGGGTGTCGAAGTCGTTGAACTTCGGGAGGTTGACGAAGGACTGGAAGCGCTGAGTGTCCGGGGTGCTGAAGGCGGCCTCGAACCAGGAGAGCTGCTCGAAGTCGGCGGCAAAGGTGGGGAAGAGCGCCGTGATATGGAGATCGTCCGGGATCACCGGCAGGCTGAAGAAGTTCCAGCCGGGCGCAAAGCGCAGGGTGACGGTTTCCTCTGGGGCGGTCTGGACCTCGGTGAGGCGGTTCTCCGCATCGTAGGAGAACAGTGACTGGGTGACGGCGTGACTGGGTGACGGGGTGAAATCTTTGACCAGGAGGTTGCCGTTGGCGTCATAGGTCATCGTCCAGCCGTCCGAG
>JAUYPJ010000005.1 GCA_030697665.1 Candidatus Omnitrophota bacterium | reverse complement strand
GTGTGAACAGGCAATTGAAGGCAGTACCAGTTGTCAGCGCGAGTGGCGCGTCGGGCAGGGCCATGATATAATTGAAGCAGTCAACATCAGGAGGGAGGGGAGATGATCACACTCACAGCCAGTGCGGCACAGGAAGTCAAGCGGCTCATCGAGAAAGAGCAGAAACCCAACCTGGGCTTCCGGATTGGGGTCAAGGGGGGCGGCTGCTCGGGTATGTCCTACGTGTTGGGCCTTGAGGAAGCGACGCCGAAACAGTACGACACGGTCTTTGAGCAGGAAGGAATCAAAATCCTCGTGGATGCCAAGAGCCACCTCTACCTCGACGGGATGTCAGTTGACTACAAGACGGCCCTGATGGGGGGCGGCTTTGAGTTCAGCAATCCGCTGGCAAAAAAGTCCTGCGGGTGCGGCCACTCGTTTACCGCCTAATCTGACGCGCCGTCCTTAGAGAGCGTGGACGGTGCGAGTCCCCTCGTCGTGTCATGCAAGCGCCTGAGGCCCCCGCCCCGAAGACCTTCACCGTAGCGGAGGCCAACGCGCTCCTGCCCACCGCGATCCCCCTGATCAAGCAGCTCCAGGGGCTGCAGACCTCCATTGTGCAGACCAACCAGCAACTCGATGAGCTGGTGGCAAAGCTCGCGGCGGGCAACGGCTATCCGTTGACGACGATCAAAGACCGCATCCGGGAGCTCACCCAGCACCAGCTCCAACTCGTCGAAGCGTTCCAATCGGCGCTCCAATCGCTGGAAGAGTTGGGGTGTCAGCTCAAGGATCTCCAGGAAGGTCTGGTGGACTTCTATGGCATCCAGCACGGGGAACTCGTCTTGCTCTGTTGGAAATTGGGGGAGGACCGCATCCGGTTTTGGCACACCCTCGAAGACGGATTCTCCGGCCGCCAACCGCTCGAGTAAACGGGATCCCATGTATCAACTCGTGATGTTCGACCTGGGAGGGGTGGTGGTGGACGTGGAGTCCGATCGGCTCGTCCATCAGGTGGCCATGCTGCTGGGACGTTCGTTTGAAGAAGTCCAGGAGCAGATCTACCACCACGACCTGTTGCTCCCGTTTGAGTTGGGACAGATCAGCCCGGAGGCCTACTATGAGGGGTTGAAGGGGCGGCTGCGACTGTCCTGGACCTACGAGCAGTTCGTGCGGGCGTGGAACGATATCTTCCTGGAAAACCGCGGTGTCACGCGCCTGATGGAACGCCTGCGCACGCGCCACAAGCTGATGGCGCTGACCAACACGAATCGGCTGCACATCACCTACATCAAAGGGGCCTTTCCCTCCCTGGGGGTCTTTGATGACTGGGTGGCCTCCTGCGACGTCGGCTTGCGAAAGCCCGACCCGCAGATCTACGCCTTGGCCTTGCGACGAGCGGGCGTGGAGCCCCGCGCCGCCGTCTACGTGGACGACCGGCCGGAGCTGGTGGACGCGGGACGCGCGGTGGGGCTGACCGCCATTCGGTTTGAGAGCAGCGGACAGCTTGCAGGGGAATTGCGAAAAATCGGCCTGGACGTGTGAGCGAAATGGAGCGGCGGCGGGTTCCGTATCAGAAGATCCTGTTCGTGTGCGTCAATCAGCGCGAGCCTCACGAAACCTGCTGCGCCCATCGGGAGAGCGAGGCGATTGCGGCGGCGCTGAAGGCGCGCATCAAGGCGCTCGGCCTCTCCCGTTGGGTGCGCGTGAGCAAATCGGGCTGCCAGGACCTGTGCGCCAAAGGGCCCAATGTGATGCTCTTTCCTGGTGACCTCTGGTATCACGGCGTGACGCCCGACGACGTCGAACAGATCGTTCAAGACACCGTCCGAGGATTATCCCTCCCCGATCCCTCCCCCGCCGCTTCGCTGTGGAGCCCCACGGGCTGACGCCCGTGGGGCGGAACCGCGCCGAAGCCGTGTTCTGCTTCGCCGGCGCCTTGTCGGCCCGGCTTCGCAGCAACACCCGCTTCGCCTTCCTCATCGGGCTGACGCCCTGGGCTTCCGGCGAAGGCGGGTGAGCGGCCCACCGAGCCTGTTCTCATCTTTTGATGGCGAACGCCTTGGCCGCTTCGCGGAGCACCAAGAGCGCTAGGGCCATCAGGATGAGGGCCACCAGCGCGATCCCGTCGAAGCCCGACTGACCGCGCACCGCGCCGATGAGCCAGGGCGTCACGATCCGCAGCAGCGACCAGAGCGTCATCGTGAGCATGAAGGCGGCCGGCAGGGCGCTGACCAGCCACGGACGCTTGGTGCGCTTCAGCCACACGGTGATCGTCAACAGCGTCAGCGCCGCCAGCAGTTGATTGGATGTGCCGAACAGCGTCCAGAACACCTTCCACGCCGGCACGATCGCTCCAACGGCATCTCGCACGGTCCAGCTCATACTGAGCGCGGGGATCGCCAAGGTCGCCAGCGTGGCGCCCACGACGCCCCACCGCCCCTTCCATCCGGTCAGCTCTTGGAAGAGGTAGCGGGCCAGCCGGGTGGCGACGTCCAGCGTGTCGTAGATGAACGTGGCAAAGGCGAGCAACGCAAACGAACGAGCCAGCTCGCGGTTGACCCCGAAGCGCTCCACGAAGTGGCTCAAGCCGCCGGCGTAGATGCGGTCCGGCGACTGCTGAGCGCTTGGGTCCGTGGGGGCGAGCAGCATCACCGTCGAGAGCGCCACCACCGCCACCAAGCCTTCCAAGAGCATCCCCCCGTAGCCCACCACGCGGCAATCCGGCTCTCGGGCGATCTGTTTCGAGGTCGTGCCGGAGCTGACGATGCCGTGAAATCCTGAGCAGGCCCCGCACGCCACGGTGACGAACAGCATCGGAAACAGCGGAAGGCCCCTGGGCGTGGTCCAGCCGAGGAAGGCGGGATAGCGGATCGGATCGCCTCCGATGAGCAACCCGATGATCCCTGCGGCGAGCGTCACGTAGAGGAAGAACCCTCCGAGGTAGCCGCGCGGCTGCAGCAGCAGCCACACCGGGATGATCGAGGCCACAAAACAGTAGCTCAGGATGACGCCGTTCCAGATCAGTTGCGGACGCAGCGGCCACGTGGGTGGCATGGTGAGGGGAAGGGCCGGCGCGAACCAGATGATGATTCCGACGAGGGGAAGGAAGATCACGGTGGCCAGGCCCAGCGGCATGCGCCATCTGTACAGGCACAGCCCCATCGCGACGGCCGCCAACAGGTAGAGCGAGGAAGCAGTGGCGACCCCGCCCCCATACGTGGGCTCGACGAAGGAGCTGCTGGTCAGGTCGGTGAAGGCGATGATGACGTAGATGAGCGAGAGCCACACGAATCCCATGAACAACAGGTGCGCCCGCGGCCCGAGGTGCTCGTGCACCAGCTCGACGACCGATCGAGCCTTGTGCCGAACCGAGCTCACGAGGCTTGAGAAGTCATGGACCGCGCCGAAGAAGATGGCGCCGAGGACGATCCACACGAGCGTGGGCAGCCAGCCGAACCACAACGCCCCGAGGATCGGCCCCACGATCGGTCCGGCTGCGGCGATGGCGGAGAAGTGCTGGCCCAGCAGCAGCGGGGCCTTGGCCGGGACGTAGTCCACGCCGTCCTTCATGGTGCACGCCGGCGTGGGACGAGTCGCATCGAGCCCAAACCACCTTGCCAGGAGTCGTCCATACAGGAAGTAACCCGCTGCAAAGAGCGCACAGGCGGTGAGGGCAATGACGAATAGGCTCATTGGCAACTATGAGCACTCGTTGGTTTTCGGTGTTCCAGAATCACCCCGATCCCGTCTTTAGGCCGCAGGGTGAGACGAGGGTGCGGCGTGACCGGATGGCCGGGGATAAGCCGCATCCGCCATCGTTGAGCAACCGTGGCGATCACCACGATCCCTTCCATCCAAGCAAACGGTTCGCCAAGGCACTGACGGGGGCCACCTCCAAAAGGGAAATACGAGAACCGTGGTCGTGCGGCTTGGGCATCTGGGGTCCACCGTTGGGGATCAAAGCGGTCTGGGTCAGGGAAATACCGCGGATCGCGCTGCGTCACATACGGACTGAGAAACACCACAGCATGTTTTGGCACGCGGTATATTCCGATTGCACACTCACGAATGGCCTGTCGGCCTATGATCCACGCTGGCGGATAGAGGCGCATGGCTTCAGCGAGGACCATCCGCGTGTAACGCAGGTGCTCGACGTCGTTGACGGTAGGGGGTCTTCCAGCTAGCACTGTGTCGAGCTCGGTGTGGAGGACCCTTTCCACATCGGGGTGCTGGGCGAGCAGATACCAAGTCCAGGACAGCGCGTTGGCGGTCGTTTCATGTCCGGCAAGCAAGAGGGTCATGACTTCGTCGTGCACCTGTCTGTCCGTCAATCGGTATTCACTACCACATGAGTCGCGAGCTTCCAACAACAGGGAAAGGGCATCCGCTCCCTCGTGATGCTGGGTTTGGCGCTTGCGCACCAGACCAGAGACGGTGGCGTTCAAGCGCGTTCGGGCGGCCTGAAAGCGGCGGGTACTTGGCAGTGGGAGGCGCTCAAGCAGCTCGGAGAACGGCAACATGAGGGTATACCACGCATCCATGAAACTCGTGAGGGCCTCATTGATCTCCTCGACTTCCGGTTCGAGATCAGCATGGAAGAGCGCCTGTCCAGCAATCGCCAGCGTCAGGTGCCGCATCTCTTTCGCGATATCCATGGTTGCACCATCCTGCCAGCGTTCAAGCAGGTGGGCGGTGCATCGCGTCATCACCTCGGCGTAGGTCGTCACCTGCTGTCGGTGAAACGCAGGTTGCACCAGTTGTCGCTGGCGACGGTGGAATGTCCCCTCGCTCGTCAGGAGCCCTTCGCCGAGCAACCCCTTCGCCCTGACGAGTCCACGGCCTTTGACGAACTGGTCATGGTGAGTGACCAACACCGCTTCGATCTCACTGGGATTGTTGAGCAGGAAGGCATGCCAGGGTCCGAACTTGAAATAGACGATATCCCCATAGTCGCGAGCGAGGCCAAGCAGGAAACCTGTTGGATCACGTCGGAAGGCGAACAGATGACCAACGAACGGCTTCCCCTTGGGGCCTGGTGGAGCAGTCGCGACCCTCATGGGATCTCCGTCAGCGAAACGCCTTCAGGAGCTTTCGACCTGACGAGCGGACGTTTCTGCGAAAGCCGGTACAACGGAAGCCCCAACGCCATGAACCCGAAGCCAAAGGCTGCTTCTGCAGGTTGTTTGACGGCCACGTCCAGGATGAAGGCCGTCATCGTGAGGCAGAACAGGATCGGGGTGAGGGGATAGCCCCACGCCCGGTACGGTCGCGGGTGTCCGGGCATGGCGCGCCGCAGGACGATGACCCCGAAGACCGCCAGGGTGAAGAAGACGGAGATGACCACCGTCGAGTAGGTCATGATCTGGTCAAAGGTCTTCGTCCACACGAGCCCGACGGCGATCAGGGCGTTCGTCCAGGAGGCCAGCGCGGGGGTCCTGAACGTGGGATGGATCGTCCCAAGCTGCGCGAAGAGCGCGTGGTCCTTGCCGATCGCGTAGAGGATGCGGGAGCCGGTGAGGATGTAGCCGTTGAGCGCCCCGAACGCGGAGCAGGCGACCAGCCAGGCGATCAGGACCGCGCCGGTCGGCCCGAGCCGGCCCTCCATGACCCGCGAGGCGACGAGCGGGCTCTGCGGCAGCGCGTCGAGTGGGACGAGGATCAGGTACGTCCAGTTGACGAGCGCGTACAGCGCCGCGGTCAGGGCGATCCCGCCGATGATGGCGCGCGGGATATTCCGCGTGGGGTGGCGGATCTCTTCCGCCACGTAGGCGGCCTCGGTCCATCCCCCATAGGTCCAGAGGACGAAGACGAACGCCACGCCCATCGACTGGAGGACGCCGAGATCAACCGGCGGGATCGTCCACGAGACGGGGACGGTCGCGCGGGCGGCATGGGCCTGCAGCCCGACCGCGATCAGCGAACCGAGGGTGGCGACCTTGACGGCGGTCAGGGTGTTCTGGAGGTACTTGCCCCAGCGGATGCCGATGACGTTCACGCCGGTCAGCAGCACGATGGCCCCTGTGGCGACTCCCCGCAGGCCGGCTTCCCCGTAGGGGATGACGCGGCTGACGTACTCGGCGAAGACGAAGCCGAGGATGGCGATGGTGCCGGTCCGCTCGATGAACAGCTTCGTCCAGCCGAAGAGAAACCCCCAGAACCTCCCGTAGATCCGGTTGATGTAGATGTAGTCGCCGCCGGTGGACGGGAACATGGCGGCCAGCTCCGCATAGCAGAGCGCCCCGCACAGGGAGACGACGCCTCCCAGCACCCACAGCAGGAGGATGAGCGGGGCGGACGGCAGGTGGCCGGCGATGGCGCTCGCGGTCCGGAAGATCCCGACCCCGACGATGCACCCGATCACCAGCAAGGTCGCATCGGTCAATCCCAACGCCCGTACGAACGTTGTCTTAGACATCACCGTCTAGTCCGTAGTCCATAGACCATAGTCCATAGCCACACGTCTCCATCTATGGACTATCGACCATGGACTATGGACTGGTTTCGAAGTGCCAGTGCCAAGGTTCAAACGCGGTGTTATGGGGGTTGTTGCGAGGGTACGACAGGTGAAAGCTGAACGTGGCGGCATGCTGCTGGAGCCAGCGGTACTCCGGCAGCGCCTCGAACTCCTCCGGATGATCCTCGCCGTTGATGCCATCTTCGTTGATGAAGTCGATCGCCTGGCGGGAAGGCGCGCCGTGCTCGCTGTGGCCTGGCAGGGCGACGAACCGGTTGGTCTCGGTGATCGAGTGGTCGTGCTTGGGCAGGTAGAACAGGAAGAGATAGAGTTGGTAGGCGGCGGAACGGTAGCCCGACTCGACGAGGAGGCGCTTGCCCAGGTCGGCCTCCATCGCGTCCATCATCCGGTGGTAGGCCTCCGCCACAGGAGCCGGCAGGTATTGGGGGTCGAGAGGTGTGACGACCCCTTCCTTGACGATCTGCTGGCGCCCGACCGGGACCAGGGCCGGGGGGCTCTCCGGTTCGCCGAAATAGTGGCTCGTGGCGCCCAACTGGTCGCCTCGCAACGTCCGGAACGCATCCAGGAACGCCCGCTGCGGGGGCCCCAGCGGTTCGTACAACTCCTCCCACGTGAGCAGGACCGCCGTGCCATCCTGTCGCCTGGCGGTGATGGACGGCTCAAGCGTGTGGAGGATCGCCTGGAGGGTGTCGATGTCAGCGGGTTCGAGTCGGTGGAGATCAAGGGCGGTGGCCGCCTGGGCGTGGAGGGCCGAGGCGGTGGCGACGCTGACGATCAGGAGCAGGAGTTGGGACGGGCGGGGCTTCCTGCGACGGAAGGTGGGCATGGACCTCACGGGTGAGGTGGTGAGGTCTCCCGATCTGACGTGGTGAAGACGTACTCGGGCTGAATCACCGGCTCATAGTCCGGCGGCGCGGGAAACGGGAAGGTGACCAGCTCGTAGAGGCCGGCGGCGGTGCGGGCAAAACCATAGCCGAGTCCGCGCAGGAGGCCCCACGTGAACCCTGACAGGGCGCCGGACTCCTCAGAGGTTTGTTGGATCCGTTTTGGGAGCTCCACCCAGCCGGTGACGATGTTCACGAAGCCACGGGTCAACTTCTTGAACGCCTTTGCGGCCTCCGTCGATTCCGCAGACGCCTGAGCTCCGGACGTCACCAGGAGCAGGGCCGCCAACACGCCCCGCAGCACCGCTCGTTTGGCCATGGTCACCTCCCACGTTGCCGATCACTGTAGCAAGTCAAGCCGGAAAACTCAAGTGCCGGTGAGCTTGGAATGCGCAACACTTGGAATGGGTAGCGTCAAGTCAACTGTGTAAATTCCTTTAAGGGCTTTTCCTGCCAGATGGTATTTAAGCGATGGAACACCGCGTAGATAATCCGATCACAGCTCGCCGCATTCGTGAAG
>JAUYPJ010000123.1 GCA_030697665.1 Candidatus Omnitrophota bacterium | reverse complement strand
CTGCAGGCTTCATGCTCCAGGCCATCGTACGCTCCTCCTGAAGCCTGTAGCCTGTAGCCTGTAGCCAACAATAGATTGCTACTCATGATTGGCCGCCGAGCCGGCTGCGGATCAGCTGGGCGCGCTTCGTGTCGCGCTCTTTGGCCGACAGGGCCTTGCCCTCGAGCTTCTGCAGGTGCGCCGGCTGGGAGAAGATGAACATCTCGTTCACGATCTTCCGGTCCAGCCCATTCATGAGGCCCAGATCGACCCCCAACCGCACGGCGGAGAGCAGATCCAGCGCTTCACTCGAACTGACGGTCTTGGCGTGCCGCAGCAGACCGAAGGCGCGCCAGATCCGATCCTCCAATTGAACGCGGTTGTTGGCCATCAGCGACTCCCGGCCCGTCTGCTCCTGGTGGATCACTTCCTTCAAGATCCGCTCGATGTTCTCGATCAGCTCCTCTTCAGACCGGCCCAGGGCGACCTGGTTGGAGATCTGGAAGAAATTGCCGGAGGCCTCGGTCCCTTCCCCGTAGAGCCCGCGGGCGGTCAGGCCCAGCCTGGTGATCGTGTGGAGGACCTTGTTGATCTGCTTCGTCAACACCAGCGACGGCAGGTGCGCCATGACGGACGCCCGCAGGCCGGTGCCCGTGTTGGTCGGACAACTGGTCAGGTAGCCCCAGTCGGAGGAGTAGGCATAGGGGAGCGTCTCCGACAGCTCGTCATCCAGGGCATCGATCAGCGACCAGGCATCCTGCAGGTTCAAGCCCGACTGCATGACCTGGAGGCGGAGGTGGTCTTCCTCATTGATCATCACGCTGATCACCTCGCCCTGCCCGATCGCCACGGCCTTGTGCTCGGCGTGGACGATCTGCTCCCGACTGACGAGATGGCGCTCCACCAGGAACTGGCGGTCGATCTCGTCCAGGTCCTTGATCTCAAAGATGAGCGACCGCTTGAGCGTGGCGCTCTGGCCGAGGCTCTCCTTGGCCAGGCGGAGCACCTCATCCTGCGACGCTTTGCTCGCCCGCGCGGTAAAGGGGTACTTCTCCAGATTCCGGGCCAGGCGCACGCGGCTCGAGATGACGATATCCGACACCGGCCCCGCGCCCCGGAGCCATTCGCTGGGTTGCTTGAGAAGCTCATCCAGCGCTTTGGAGCCCATTATCGCCCTCGTGGTTTGGCCTGCTGTTCTTGCTGTTCCATGACGCGGATCTGATCCCGCAGCCGCGCCGCCTCTTCAAACGCCTCGTTTTCAATGGCGCGCTCGAGCTTGCGCCGCAGGTCGGCCAACTCGGTCTTGCTCTTTGGGGTCCGCGCCAACCGGATGGGCGATTTGCCCAGGTGCAGCGGCGAGCCATGGATGCGCTTGAGCAACCCCCCGAGGCTCCGCTTGAAGGTGTGGTAGCACTCAGCACACCCAAGGCGGCCCACTTTGCGGAAATCGTCATAGGTCATCCCACAGGCGGCGCACGCCTTGGTCGCCGGCTCCTCCTGTTCGTGCACCTTGCCGAAGTCCGCCAAGCCGGAGAGCATATCGGCCAGCCCAAAATGGCTCTCGACCTGGGCCCCTTTCTGGTTGGCGCAGGCCTCGCACAGGTGCAGCTCCGTCATCTCCTCGTTGACGATCTCCGTGAGGTGCACCGTCGCTTGCGCTTGTTTACACAGCTCGCACACCATCGTCACTCCCGTCGCCTCTAGTGCCTACAAATAGTCTACCAGGTTTCTCCTCTGCCCGCCAGACGCCCCGTAGCAGTCGATAGTCCATAGTCCGTAGTGGGCAAGCCGTCCCACCCTGGCCCCTCGGTGTCGTCCTATCGACTATGGACTATTGACTATGGACTCGCTAGTAGCGGACCCCGGCGGTCCTGGTCACCTGACGGAACGCCCGCTGCAGGCGTTTGGTCACGATCCCGGGGCTGCCGCGGCCGATGAGGCGACCGTCGATCTTGACCACGGGAACGATCTCGGCGGCGGTGCCCGTCAAGAACACCTCATCCGCATTGAACAGGTCGTGTCGCGTGAGAAGCTCTTCCCGCACCGTCAGCCGCATCCGTGTCCCCAGGTCCATCACGGTCTGGCGGGTGATCCCGCGCAGCACCCCGATGAACGGCGGAGGGGTGAGGAGCTGCCGGCCCTTGACCAGAAAGAGGTTCTCGCCCGTGCACTCCGTCACGTAGCCGGAGGACGAGAGCATGATGGCTTCTTCGTAGCCGGCGTTGATCGCCTCCAGCTTGGCCAAGATGTTGTTGAGGTAGTTGAGCGACTTGATCTGTGGATTGAGCGCCTCCGGCACGTTGCGCTGGGTCGCCACGGTGATCAGCTCAAGGCCCCGGCTGTAGAGCTGCTGCGGGTAGAGCTGGATCTTGTCGGCGATGACGAAGACCGTCGGCCGAGCGCACTTGCGCGGGTCCAGCCCCAAATCGCCCTCCCCCCGCGTCACCACCAGGCGAAGGTAGGCGTTCGTGAGGCCGTTGACGCGCAGGGTCTGCTTCACGACGCCGATGAGCTCGGCCCGGCTCAGAGGGATGCGCAGCATGATCGTGTGCGCCGACTCAAACAGCCGGTCGATGTGCTCGCGCAGCTTGAAGATCCGCCGGTGGTAGGAGCGGATCCCCTCGAACACCCCATCCCCATAGAGCAGGCCATGGTCGAAGACCGACACCACCGCTTTGGACTCATCCACGAACGCGCCGTTCAGGTAGACTTTCACGTCGGCTCCTCCTGCCTCTTTACCAGGCTGCGGAACAACGTCCGGTCACACCACAGAGGGCACAGAACTCCACAGAGGCACAGAGACGTGCTCGTCGAGAACCGCTCTGTGTTGCTGTGCCGCTTCTGTGGTTCCGTGGTGTCATCTAGGGTTGTTCAGTACCCTGTTACGTCCCCGCCTCGCCGCTCACGGCGATGGCTCCACTCGCGTGGGGCCGGCCCGTTTCTTCAACCACGCATCCATCCTGCAACACCACCGTCCGGTCGGCCAACTCGGCGAGCTTCAGGTGATGCGTCACGACGACCAACCCCATCCCCTCCCGCCGGTGCAGCTCGAGCAGGAGCTGGATCACCTCGGCGCCGGTCTTGGAGTCCAGGTTGCCGGTCGGCTCATCGCAGAACACCACCTGCGGCCGATTGATCAGCGCGCGGGCGATCGCCACGCGCTGCTGCTCACCCCCGGACAGCTCCCGGGGCCGATGCGCCAGCCGCCCCCGCAGACCGACCGACTCCAGACACGCCGTGGCGAGCGACCGGAGGGCGCTGGTGCGTCCGCCGCCGTTGACGAGGCCCGGCACCATCACGTTTTCCAGCGCCGACAGCTCCGGCAGGAGATGGTAGAACTGAAACACCATCCCCAGCATCCGATTGCGGAAGCGCGCCCGCTCGGCATCCCGCATGCGGGAGATGACGCGGCCGTCCCACGCGACCTCGCCGCTCGTCGGCACATCGAGGCCGGCCAGCAGGTGGAGCAGCGTCGATTTGCCCGCACCCGACGGCCCCATGATCGCCACCACATCTGTGCGCTCGAGGTGGAGGGACACCTCCCTGAGCGCCTGCAGGGCCACCTTGCCCGTCACGTACGTCTTCGACAGCCTGCGCGCATCAATGCTATTCATACCGGAGCGCCTCGATAGGGACGAGCCGCGCCGCCCGCACCGCGGCATACGTCCCCGCCAGGGTCACCAGCAGGAAGGCCGCCGTGACGACCCCCACGACGTCGGGCGCATTGATCTGCGTGGGGATGTGATCCAGGTAGTAGACCGTCGGGGGAAACAGCGACAGGCCGATCGTGCGCTCCAGCCACTTGACGAGATCGTTGAGGCGCCACGTCAGCGTGAAGCCCCCCGCCAATCCGAGCGCGATGCCCAGGCCGCCCACCACGCAGCCCTGCCACAGGAACAGCCGGGCGATCGAGCTGCGCGTCGCCCCCAACGCCCTCAGGATGCCGATGTCTTTGGTCTTCTCCATGACGATCATGATCAGCATCGACAAGATGTTCAACGCCGCGACGACGATGATCAGCGTCAGGATGACGAACATGACCGTCTTCTCCACCCGCAACGCCCCGAACAGGGCCGGGTTCAGCTCCATCCAGGTCTTCACCGTATAGGCGCCTCCCACGCGCTGCTGGATCGCCTCCGCCACCACCGGGGCCAGCTCCAGCCGATCCAGCTTCACCCCGATGCCGCTGACGATCCCCTGAAGGTGGTAGAGCGCCTGCGCGCGGGAGACCGTCACGGCCACCAGCATGGCGTCGTATTCGAACATCCCGGAGCGGAAGAGTCCGCTGATCGTCAACGCGTGGGTCGTCCCATCGGCCGGGCTGATGAGCTCCAGGCGATCTCCTACCCCGGCGCGGATCGAGGCGCCCAACTCCGTGCCGATGACGACCTCGTCGTCCTGCTGCGGGAGACGGCCCATCACGACGTACGC
>JAUYPJ010000122.1 GCA_030697665.1 Candidatus Omnitrophota bacterium | reverse complement strand
GGAAGTGGATTTCGTGGTGCGCAAGGGCGCGCGCGTGACGGCGATCGAGGTCAAAAGCGGCTCGCGCCGGATGGCCCAGCCCGGACTGACGTCCTTTGCCAGACGCTACGCGACCGCCAAGACCCTGACGGTCGGCGGTTCGGAGTTTGGCCTCCAACGGTTTCTCGAAACGCCGCTCCCGCAGGGAACGCTCCTCGGCGCCTGAGTTGCGTGTATTTTCCATTTGAGCTCTCTTGAGTCATGTCGACTCTTCTCTTGGCCAGGGAAGGCCTGTCTGCCGTGCCAACGGCACAGGCAGGCAAGCTCCCGGGTTTTTCCACCGAAGGCGAATCCGCCAACGCTTTGTGGCGGAAAAGTCGGCGGCGTCTGCCTGCCCGCCAGGCGTTGTGGCGGGGCGGTTTCGCAAGGATGAGTTTGAGCGATGGATTCCCTCTCGGACGATCAAGCAGTTCAGACGTCGCCGGAGGGTGTATGCGACATGAGTAACGGAAAGGTCGGAGCCAGCCTAAATAGCCCCGCCTAGCTGACCCTGGGCTGGCGCATTCGGGACGCCTCCTGCTTCTTGTCTCATGTAGCGTTCGGCAAAGCCTTCCGTGGTGGACCTGTCCACGCTGAACAAACCCGTCGAGTACGCCAACGGAGACGCCGAGCAGGCAACCGATACTCCTCATGGACCAGGAAACTCCAATTCAAACCACCCTCAACGTCACAACTGTCTCCAGACCGAAACGGATCGCCTTCCTAGTTAATCCCCTCGCTACAACTGACGATGAGCTTAATCAGCTCATCCGCTACAGTGTCGGCCTGTGGGGCGGTCGCTTTCACGTGATCATTCCCACCACAGGAGACACTATCGAGGAAGACTGGTGGAAACTGCTCACCATCGTTGACCCCGACATCATCTATTCCCTCCTGCCACTCACCGACCCGCTTGTACGAAAAATCAACAAGGCCATCCTCCCTGTAAGGATCATCGAACCTACTCCAAAGAACAGAGAACGCGGTGAACGCCAACGTTATCCCATTCACAGCGGAGAGATCGGAGCCCTGGAAACAAGCGATATTATTCGATTCCATCATGCCGATCCAAGGAAACTGAGCCGCAGGGCATTCTTCTACTGCATCAAAGACTTTTGGGAAGACACGGTTCAGCGCCGATTCGTGCTCAGAAATTTCGGTGCGCTACCGAACGTAGTTGGAATAGCCGACGCTTTCCGGGACGTACCCCATGAGGAGATAGAGTTACAACCCAAGCAGGTAGTTCTAGGCGAAAATATTCACAAATTGGTGTTGCGGAGGTTGGCATCCCATGAGAACGATCCCGTCTGTCCAATCGATTTAGCGCGGTTGTATGTCCAGCGCGTCTACCGTCCAAAATGGAATGATTTTGCGCGTGGCTTCCATTTTGTCTTGGGAGACAGCCCGCTTGACGTCATTTACGCCTGGAATCGCGCTGCTGTTTCCGAGCTATTCAACGGCCGGGAAACCCTCTGGGTGCCTGCGGAATTTGCTCAAGATGAGGAGTTCCTCAAACTGGCCAGCGAATGGATTCGTCGGGCCTTTTGGGGACGTGACCATGATCAAGTCGGCAATGTGGTGTCGTACAGCGTTGAGGACCAGGAACTCAGCAGAGTAGCGAAAGTCATGCAGGAAGCGCTCGGTTTTCACTTCAGAATCGCGCGCCTCGCCTCTCATCAATTTCCCTCTCCAGACATGGAATCGCGTCCGTGGGTGGAAGGTCGTCGTACCGAGCAGGTTCCGTTGCTGAATGGGTGTGGCCTAGCCGGGTCTCCGCGCCCATCGTTCTTGACCAACGGACATCCCCAGCAGGGGTGGATGGTGGATGTGGAGGTCCGACACCGTTCGGGAGATTACAGCAGGTCTATCGCCCACTTCACGCACCTGGATTGGCGCTTGCCCAAGCGATCATGTGCCGCTCCAACGCTGTTCGGAAATCAGCGAGGGTCTCGTGTAGTGAATGGTGGAGTACCGAGCGTAGCCGTGCAGGTGGAGGATGAGGCTTTTGAAGTTCAAATTCCCTCCGATGAGGCCATGATTTTCGCTTGCCTCGGTCGTCGATATACCAACACCAGCGAAGAGCATCAGCAACCGAAGCCGCAATTTACTGAAATGAGAATCTCGGACAAAGGGCGCTATTTGCAGGGCCTCTTGAGGCTCTTCGGAGACGTCGCCTCCGCAGGTAGTTGGTTCGAGGATCCATTCTGGCGAACCGTTTTCCTTCGCATGGCTGGTCGCCCCGGTGAATACAACCAGCGGCGCGCCGAAGCGATCAAAGAGAGAATTGAAACATTTTTCTCAAAGGATACGACACCGATCGAACCGAAAAGCCCGCGCATTGACCAGTTGGCCGAAGAGCTTGCTCAGGATCCTACGGTGTCAGATCCTGAACCGGAAATCATGCAAAGAAAAGGACTCAGGAGTATTTTCAACCAACTACGCAGCGAAGCGTTGCAGAAGAGGCCGGACGACGGATACTGGAAGGCACGCGATGAATTCGATGAGGAGTTAGAGCATCTTTTGAATGCGAAGATCATGCTGCAAGGGGCGAAGGTGAGGTGTCCCCACTGCTTCACAACCGAATGGCGTGTTGTTGATGATCTGTCATCGGAGATGCGTTGTAACGGGTGCTTGTTCCGCTTTTCCTTTCCCTTAGCCCCGGAGTGGTCGTTTCAATTGAATGATTTGGTCGGGAATGCACTGAAGAAGCACGGAACGCTTGCGGTTCTGCACACTCTCTATAAGCTGAACAGCTCCCCGCACGGCCCATTTCTGTTTGTGCCATGCCAGGATATTTTTAAACGTGATCAGACTAGGTCCTTCACTGATCTCGACATCGTGGCTATCAGGAATTGCCGGGTCATCATTGGCGAAGTGAAGTCCAGCCCTGTAGGATTTAAGAGCTCCGACTTTGATAAGCTCAGGCAAGTCGCGGAAGATTTGGCGCCGGATGAAGTGCTAATCGCTGCTCCAGGAGAAGAATGGCCCTCCGATGTTATGGCTGAAATTCATCGTTTAAGAGACGCCCTGTCTTCGCAAGAGATTGAGGTGGAAGAGCTCTTGCTTGATTGGAGTCTTTGAATCGGCACTGAGGAAAGCGAAAACATTCCGCGTATCCAACGCAACGCTTAGGCGACACTCCGAGATGGTGACTCCGCGAGGGCTCCAAGAGGAACACGAACAGAAGGTTTATGAGGCCGTGATCCGTGTCATGGCAATGCGTAAAGGCGAGGAGTGGTCTATCCTCGAGCGACCTGAAATATCAGGGAAGGTGCCAGAAAGACGGAGGCGTTACTGGTGGTGCCACGCTTAATGGCGATCAAAGCGCCAGCGGAACCGCCACGCAGAGGACGTTCGCGGAGTTGGTTCCGGAATTCTCCATCTGATGAGCCTGCCCCCACAGGTTTCTCGCCTCTCAGGCTCGAAACCTAAGCCTGGGGGCACCCATGCTGAGGTTTGCCCCATGTGCTTCGCCTTGCCCAGTGAAATGCGAAGCATTTCCGGGACTGCGTCCCCGAAATCGCTCCGCGATTTCTGGGGGTGAAGCGACACCGTGGGGCAAACCTATGGGTGGCCGCTGTGGAGGTCGATCGGATCGCTGCAGTGGATGATACAGTGACCGGTCGTCATATGAATCAACGTTGTGAATCGGTTGGCGTTGGCACACGCCGGGCTGGGCCGTGCCTCGTCGCGTTGGTACTTTTGTTTGTGGGAGGCCAGGCCACAGGATTTGCTGCGCGCTACCCGACGTCGCGTGGATGGGTCAACGACTTTGCGGGCGTGATGGATTCCCGTGATGTCGAACGGCTCACCACGGCGCTGTCGGGCTTTGAGCAGCGAACCGGCATCGAAGTGGCGGTGGTGACGTTGCCGAGCGTGCCAGAGGGTGATATCGAGCGGGCGGCAGCGGACCTGTTCAAGGAATGGGGCATCGGCAAGCGTGGCCAGGACAACGGCGCGCTGATCCTCTGTTCAGTGGCTGATCGGCGGATCCGCATCGAGGTCGGCTATGGGCTTGAACACGCGCTCACGGATGCGAAGAGCGGCCGGCTCATCGATGAAATCATCTTGCCGCGCTTCCGTGCCGGGGATCTCTCCGGGGGGTTGGTAGCCGGGGGGACGAAGCTCATCGAACTACTGGGGGCGCCTGCCTCGGCCCACCCAGCACCCCTGTCTCCACCAGATGAGCCTTCTCCGTTGACGATCCCCTTTGAGTGGTTGGTGATCCTGCTCATCGCTGGCGTCTGGATCTATGTCGTGCGGGGGTTTTGGCGCTCAAGAGCGGGTGGTAAGGTGAGCGATTACTGGTACGGTGGCTGGAGCGGGGGCGACTTCGGGGGAGGTTTTGGCGGCGGATCCAGCGGGGGCTTCGGTGGCGGCAGCTCAGGCGGCGGAGGGGCAAGTCGGGGATGGTAAAGGGAGGAAGGCGCATGACGCCGGAACAATTGACAGCGAGCCTGAGACAACGCTGCGGCTCGCAGCTTGTCTCCGTGATGTTGTTTGGCTCTGCGGCGGCCGGGGACCATCTTCCAGGCCAGTCCGATTACAATGTTCTGGTCGTCCTCGATCGCCTCGGTCCTCAGGAGCTTGAAGCGCTGACTGACCTGACGCGTTCATGGGTCCGGGCTGGGAACCGCCCGCCGCTTCTTTTCACCCGTGAGGAGCTGGTCCGTTCGGGGGAGGTCTATTCGATCGAGATCGCTGACATGAAAGACAGTCGTCAGGTCCTCTTCGGGGAAGACGTCATCGCCCCGCTCTCGGTGAACCCGGGAGATCTTCGGCGGCAACTTGAGTATGAATTGCGCAGCAGGCTGGCCAAGCTCAGGACAGGGTATATGCAGCTTCGACGGGATCGGCGGAAGACGCTCCAACTCATGACGCGGTCCCTCTCAACGTTCCTTGTCCTCTTCCGGGCTGCGCTCCGGGTGTACCAGCCTCACGTGCCTCAGAAGAAATTTGAAGCGCTTGAAGCGCTCGCCCGGCATGTGTCCATGAGGACGGACGTGTTTCATCAGGTGGCCCAGCTCAAGACCAGCCGTGGCGCAGGGCGCGTAGATCATGTCGCGCTGATGCGAGACTATGTGCAGGCGATTGAATCAATCGTGCAGGCTGTGGATACGGCGCTCCATCCGGTGGATGAGAGGAGGACCGCATGAAACGGGGACTACTGATCGTCGGAGTGCTTGTGCTCGTCACCCTTGGGATCGGCGTGGGGTCCTACAACGCCTTAGTCCAGCGTCAGGAGGCGACGCGAGAGGCCTGGTCGCAGGTGGACAATGTGCTCCAGCGGCGCTATGACCTGATCCCAAATCTCGTCAACACGGTCAAGGGTTACGCCGCGCACGAGCGGCAGACGCTCGAAGAGATTTCACGGCTTCGCAGCCAGTGGGCTCAAGCGACGACGGTGGCCGAAAAAGTTGGCGCAGCGACACAGCTGGAAGGCGCGCTGGCACGTCTGCTGGTGGTGGTGGAGCGGTACCCTGAGCTGAAAGCGAATCAGAATTTCCTTTCGTTGCAAGATGAGCTCGCTGGAACCGAAAACCGCATCGCCGTTGAACGCCGGCGCTACAACGAAGCGGTCCGACACTACAATGTAGCCGTTCGGGCCTTCCCCTCGAACATGGTGGCTGGCCTCACCGGCTTTCGTCAGAACGATGCGTACTTCAAGGCTGGTGAAGTGGCAGCACAGGCACCGACCGTGGAGTTCTAAATGGAACCCCCCTGAATGTTAAGGTGCATTGGTGGTTCCATTTAATTGGTTTGGTGGCTCCAGAGGACTGTGCGCGCTGCTGGCCGCCAGCCTCGCCGCAGGATGCGCCCCACTGTGGGGCCTTCGGTATCTTGCCGCGTATCCCAACAAGCCGCCCACCGCGCAGTCTCACGCTACACCGATCACCCTGAATGTCTCGCCGTCACTGAACGACACCTGCTTCATCGGCATGGCCCTGTCCGGAGGCGGCAGCCGCGCGGCCAATTTCTCAGCTGCCGTGATGTGGGAGCTGGACCAGCTCGGGATTCTCGAGCGTGTCCAGTACGTCTCCTCGGTCTCAGGCGGCTCGCTGCCCGCCGCGTACTATGCGCTGTTTAAGCGCGAGCCGCAGCGATGGAACGAACCGACACTCAAGCGCCTGATGGCCAAGAACTTTGAATGCCTGGGATGGCGCGCGCTGCTGAATCCGCTGCGCTGGCCGCTGTTCCTCGGCACTAGCTATGACCGTACGAGCGTGCTGGCAGAAGTGTTCGATGCGCACTTGTTCCAGCACCGGACGTTCAGTCAACTGCCCCAGGACGCCCCCGTCTTGCTCCTCAACGCGACGGACTACGTCCGGGGCGAGCGGTTCGTGTTTTCGAATGAGTCGTTCGAGACACTGGGCTCTGACCTTGGGCAATTGCCCATCGCCGTCGGGGTGATGGCCTCGGCGGCCTACCCCGGCCTGCTGCGCGCCGTCACGCTGAAGGATTTCCATCCACGCGGAGCGCCCCGGCCACGCGATCTGCTCCAGCCGGAGGGGCTGGCGCGCCTGGCCGACACCCCCTACCTCCATCTCATCGATGGGGGCGTGATTGATAACCTCGGCCTGGACTCGCTGGCGCGTGCCTATATCAAACAGTTGGAGCGCAACCCAGCCCGATTCACCAACGGCTGCCTGCTCATCCTGGTGGATGCGCAGACGCCCTCAGAGGAGGCGCGCCTGGGCTGGCAACCGGATACCCGCGGCCCCATCGATCTCCTATTCGACACCAATGCCCTGCGTGCGGTGGGGATCTTGATGACCTCAAAACGGGAGCAGCAGTTGGCCGCCCTTGGGTTCGATTCGCTTCACCAGTGGGCGGCGATCCGCGAAGCCAAAGCCCATGGCACGGGTTGGACAGAGCGCCGCCTAAGCCCCCAAGAAATCCAACAGCCGCTGAGTTTCTTGGAGGAGGGGCGCCTCGGGCGCGGGGTCTTTGTCCCTGCGGACGATTCAATGGCGCAAGCCCCTGAGCCCTCACCCGCCCCGCCCTGCAGGGTGTGGCACATCGCGTTGCAAGATCTGGCGATCAACGCGCCCTATCCCGAACTTTACGAAGCCGCGTACCTCCGGCAATACGCGGCTCAATTCGGCGAATCGTATCCCGAATTTCGGGCCGTACTCACGGAGATTCCCACCCGGTTCTTTCTCCACCCAACGCATCGCGAGCGGCTCTACGCCGCAGCCCAGCTCCTGGTGCATGAGCCGGCCAGCCAACGCACGATCTGTGGCTGGCTCTATGACCTGACGGGACAGACGTGCCGATCTGCGCATGGGGACTCGGCAGCGACGGGACAATCGGAAGCGGCCGACATCGCTCCGCCTCGCTGATTTGGGCTATCGCATTTGGAACGCCTCCTCATTGGAAGCCTCAAACCGGTGTTGGTCCTGAATGGCTTCGGCCTCGGATGAGACGATGCAACGTGTGAGAACAGGATTCAGGCTCCTCGGGTCTCTGGTCGGCTCGCTCCTCACCGCCTTCGGCACTGCCGTTGTTCCCACCATCAAGCAGATTGGCTTGCGGCCGCCGTTTGCCGCGCTGGTCGCGCTCAGTGCAAGCGCCTGTCAGGCGGTCAGGACGGCGGCACGGGCGGTGGTGCTCAACGATGTGCACTCGCGGCTGAATCCGACGAGCGTCGCGAGTCTCGTCTACCCGCGGTCAACGTCCGACCTTGTCGAGGTGATCCAGGCGGCGAAGCGGGGAGGCCAACACGTGAGCATCTCGGCGGGGCGCCACGCGATGGGCGGCCAACAATTCGGGACGGGGACAGTGCACATCAACATGGCCAGGATGGACGACGTCCTGGCCTTCGACCGCGAGCGGGGTGTTGTGCGCGTGGAGGCGGGGATTGGTTGGCCGAAGCTGATGCAGTCCCTCAATGAGACGCAGCAGGGCGAGCCGGGTCCGACGTGGGCGATCGCGCAAAAGCAGACCGGGGCGGATGAGCTGAGTCTGGGCGGGGCCCTGTCGGCTAATGCGCACGGGCGCGGCCTGCGGTTTCGGCCGATGATCCAGGACGTCGAAGCCTTCACGCTGGTCAACGCTGATGGCGAGGTCCTGACGGTCAGCCGCACGCAACATCCGGAGTTGTTCCGGCTTGCGATTGGCGGCTACGGCCTGTTCGGGGCCATCGCGACGGTCGATCTGCGGCTGACGCCTCGGCAGAAGTTGCGGCGCGTGGTTGAAGTCGTCTCGATCAATGACCTGCCGGAGAAGGTGCGGGAGCGATTCGACGTAGGGGCTCACTACGGCGACTACCAGTACAAAACGGACGTTGCTGCGCCGGACTTCATGCAAGTCGGAGTCCTCTCCACCTACCATCCGGTGCCGCTCGACACCCCGATCCCGGCAGACCAGAAGCGGTTATCTCTTGACGATTGGAACGAGCTGTTGGTGCTGGCACATGCGCGTAAGAGCGAGGCCTTCGAACGCTACAGCCGCCACTACCTCAGCACCAACGGTCAGATCTACTGGTCGGATTTGCACCAGATGAGCTACTACAACGACGCCTACGAGGACTATCTCCGAAGAACGATGCCGGACTATACCGAGGGTTCGCTGATGATCACCGAGGTCTACATCCCGCGCGCACAGATCCAGCAGTTCAGCAAGCACGTCATTGAGGATGCGCGGGCCTATGCGTTTGACGTCATCTACGGCACGATGCGGCTGATTGAGCGGGATGAGGAAAGCTTCCTGTGTTGGGCCAAACAGAACTACGCCTGCATCATCTTCAACCTTCGGGTGCAGCACACGCCAGAGGGAATCGCCAAGGCCAAGCGGGATTTTCAGCGCATCATCGATTGCGCCTTGGGCCTTGGCGGCTCATATTATCTGACGTACCACCGCTGGGCGCGCAAGGATCAGGTCCTCATGGCCTACCCCCAATTTCCGGAGTTCTTGCGGTGGAAGCTGTGCTTCGATCCGGAAGAACGGTTCCAGAGTGACTGGTATCGCCATTACAAGGCCATGTTTGCAGAGGAACTGGCGCAGCAGCCTGCCACGCTCCTACCAGCCCACCCGCTCTAATGCTGAGCCAAGGATCGCGCTGATCAGTGGCGATGGGGACCGCGGCTCCTCGCAGGCTCGCTCCTGAAAGCTGGAGGCGTTACTGGTGGTGCCGCGCTGAATGGCTGATCAAAGGGTACGCGGAGCCGCCACGCAGAGGACTTTCGCGGAGGTGTCGCCGGCGTTTTCCATCTGGTGAGCCTGGCTGCAGCGCTTCTCCGCGTCGCGCGGCGCCTGCCCGCTTCATCCGTGAGAGCGGCGCAGGCGGCGGAAGTCGTCTCGTAGTTCGTTGAGCGCTTCAACCAGTTGTATCTTCCGCGCCAGGGACAGCCGTGCCCGCTTGCGATGGAAGGCCTCCGCCCGCTTGAAGAGCTGCTCACGGGTGAAGAGCTTGCCGTTAATCTCGATTTTGAAGTTCCCAGCGCTTGAAGGTCTCATAGAGGTCATGCCGTTTCAACAGCGCCTCGAGTGCGCGGCGGTCGAGGGACGCCTCTTCGAGCAGACGGCGCACCTTCTCACGGTCCTTCCGCCGTCCGGTCTGCACGGCAATCGCCGCCAGATATTCCACCGACACCACCCTGGTCTCAACGCCCGCCACTTTCCGGTGTTGCGCTCGATCCACCGCTTCGTGCTCCAACGCGCTGCCAGCGGCGATCAATTGGAGCGGCAACTGATCCAGCACGATATAGCCTTCTTCCCATGTGCCGCCTTGGGATTTGAAGTACTGATAGACATCCGTCAACGAAATGATCTTGCGGGCGGCATCAGGCTTCACCAGGATGAAAACGTCCAGATCGTAGGTCGATTGCGGGTCCGTATAGAAATTGACCGCCATGCCTCCGCCGATGGCGTACGACTCGATCAAGCCCTGATGTTGTAACGCGTTTAACGCCACAACTGCCTTGCGTAGCCGCTCAATCACTCCCACACCCCCTCTTCAGGCATCGCTACACCTATTATATCATCGTGGAAATCCGGAGGCGTGACTGGACGTACCGCGCTGCGGAAACCTGTACCGGGTTCTGAAGGGACACGTTGATGGGGAGCGGGGAATTCGCGGGACAGGATGCGGCCATTGGGACGAAAGCACGCAGTCCTCCGTTGTTATGAAGAGCGCGATGTTCTGGGAGGGAGGAAACAGGAGTTCAGGAAGGCGAGGAGCTCCGGCTGATCGAGCGTCTTTGATAGCTGGCCGACCATCTTCGTCAGATAGCGGCGGTCAAGCCGGGGTCCTTGGTGTCGGATCACAGCTTGCACATCGTCTCGATCTTTCGTTCGGTTGGAGATGATCTTATGGATGATGAGGTCTTCGGGACGGCAGACACGCACCCGTTGGCTGGCCACCTGCTCGAGGGTCGCTCGGGCGATGGCCTGGTGTTCGTAGGGCATCGTCGCCCAAATCACATCAACCCGTACACCCTCACGGCTTTCCACCGGCAGCACGTGCGTCTCGCGGAGGAACTCCAGGGGTTTTTTGGGAAGGACGTGGAAGGTTCGGCGAAGATCCCGGAGGAGGGCAGGCCAGGCGGTCTCTTCAACGAGGACGGTCGCATCGACATCGAGTGTGGCACGCGGTTCACCCCAGACGAGGTTGGCGATTCCGCCGATCACCATGTACGGGATGCGGCGCTCATCGAGGAATCTGGCGAGGGCCCCCACCGCCTGTTCGAGCGCGTTCATCGCCCGAAGTCCCGCAGGCGCTCGTGGGTTTTCCGCACGCCCTTGAACAGGCGGCGCAACTCGGCGTCGCTCGCCGGACGGGTTGCGGCATGCTGGCGATACACGTCGGCTAATTCCCCGGCGCGCGCGAGGCGCTCCGCTGCCCCCGCCGCGATCGGGCGGTCGCGCTGGGTTAGGTACAGCCGAAGCGCTTCGCGGATGAGCTCGCTTTTCGTCCGGTGCTCCGCCTTGGCGAGTTGCTGGGCCAACCGACTGAGCTCCGGCGGCATCGAGATCGTCCAGGTCCGCGTGGCTCGCATGGCTCCTCCAATTCTTGATATGCTACTTTGTGTTACTCAGTAAGATAACATATCTTTGCGGCTTCGTCAAGCTGCTGCGCACACTCAGGAAAACCGGAGGCGTTACTGGGATGCCGGGCTGAGGGTTTGGCAGAGGTCTGTTGAGCGTGAGCCGGATCTGAGTTGTGCGGCTGAAGGGTGCTGGCGTACAATACCACCCATGGCAGCCAGCGATCGTTCATTACTCGCCCTGATCGAGAAGGAGGTGCTCCGGTGCCGCGCCATCGCGTTCCGGCACTTTCGGTCCGCGTCGTTGCGCGTGGAGCTGAAGTCGGACCGCTCCCCGGTGACGATCGCGGACCGCGCGATCGAGGAGCGGCTTCGCCGCGTCATTGAGCGGGCCTGCCCAGGAGAACGAGTGGTGGGGGAGGAGTTCGGCTCATCCGGAGGCGACAGCACGTCCTACTGGACGATCGATCCGATTGACGGCACGCGCGCCTTCTCCCGCGGGCTGCCGTCATGGGGCATCCTGGTGGGTCGGGTCGAGCGGGGCCTGCCGACCATCGGGATCTGCGATTTTCCCGTCATTGACGTGACCGTCGGCGTGGCCCCCGGCGTGAGCGCATATGAGCGCATCGGCCCGCGCCGCCAGCGGCTCGGCCCTCCGCGCGCCGTGCGGTCGCTGGGCGAGGCGGTGCTCTTCCACGGCGGAAGGCGGTGGTGGCTCAAGGGCCGCTTCGCTGGCGGGTTCGATCGGCTGGTGTCCTCCTGTTTCCTGGAGCGCGCCTACGGGGATTGCTACGGCTACCTGTGGGCGCTGCGCGGGCACGTCGATGCGGTGGTGGACTACGGGGTGAAAGTCTGGGATGTGGCCCCGCTGGCGGCGCTCGCCCGCGCCACCGGCCGCGTCCTGACGGACTTCTCCGGTCGCGCCAACTTCACCGGCCCGGAGACGGTGATGGCTCACCCCGCCCTTGCCCGTCTCATCGTGAACACCCTTACACGCACGCAATCGGGTCATTGATCCATTGTCAGATTGACTCATTGCGTCCTCTCAAATGATCCAATGGCTCAATGACCCAATGATCCAATGACAGCGTTCCAATTTCCTGAGGGCTTCCTCTGGGGCAGCGCGACCTCAGCCCACCAGGTGGAAGGTAACAACATCCACAGCGACTGGTGGGCGTGGGAGCAGGCGGGCCGCGTGAAGGAGCCCTCCGGGGTGGCCTGCGATCACTATCGGCGCTTCAACGAGGACTTTGATCTCGCGGCGTCGCTGGGCCACACGCTCCACCGCTTTTCGGTCGAGTGGAGCCGGCTCGAACCGGCTGAGGGGCGCTGGGACGAGGACGCCGTGGCCCATTACGTCGAGGTGGTGCGCGCCCTTCGGCAGCGGCGGATCGAGCCGCTGGTGACGTTGCACCACTTCACCAGTCCCCAGTGGTTTACCGCGCAAGGCGGATGGACGCGCCCCGATTCGGTCGAGCGGTTTGCGCGGTACACCCAACGGGTCGTTGAGGCGCTCGGCGAATCGGTGCGCTACTGGGTGACCATCAACGAGCCGATGGTGTACGTGCGCATGCACTACGTGCAGGGCATCGGCCCGCCGGGGGTGGAGGACTTCGCGCAGGCGCGACGGGTCATCGAGCATCTCATCAGGGCGCACGCCGCCGCCTACCGGATCCTCCACGCGGCGGCCGGTGCCGGCGCGATCGAGCCGCAGGTGAGCATCGCCCACCACCTGCCCGCCTTCAGGCCGTGCCGTCCCTGGTGGCCGCCGGATCGCTGGATGACGTTCGTGACCGATCGGATCTTCAACAGGGCCTTCCTGGAGACGCTGATCGAGGGTCGCTGGTCGGTGCCGGGCGTGGCGACGCAGATGATCCCGGAGGCCCGCGCCACGTTGGATTTCCTCGGCGTGAACTTCTACGGGCGCCAGTTCATCCGCAGCCTCCCGACCCATCGGCCGTGGCCCGCGGGCAGCTGCGATCTGGGACATCACCCACGGCAGGTGCGAGAGCGGACCGCGTTGGGCTGGGATGTGCACCCGGACTCATTCCTGGAGGTGCTGACGCGGTGGAGCCGGCTGCGGCTGCCCATCCTGGTGACGGAGAACGGCACCTGGATGGAAGATGATGCGCGCCGGTGGGACTTCCTCCTGCGCCACGTGCAGGCGGTGGCGCGCGCGATGCAGGCGGGCGCGCGGATCATCGGCTACTGCTACTGGTCGCTGCTCGACAACTTCGAATGGGCCGATGGCTTCGGTCCGCGCTTCGGGCTGATCGACGTGGACTACGCCACCCAACAGCGGCGGGTCCGCCAGACGGGTGAGCGCTACGCCCAGCTCTGCCGCACGAATCGCGTCGAGCTCTAACAGGGTGCTGAAAAACGCCGTATCAGTCCATAGTCGATAGTCCATGGTCCATAGCAACAGCACAAACAGTCGTCATTCCAGAGCGTTTTTACTATGGACTACGGACTGTGGACTATGGACGAGCAGGCTGCGGTAGCAGTCTCCAGAGTTTTTCCGCAGCCTGCTAAATGAGCCGAGCCGTCGTGTTGGGCGCGACGGGCCACATCGGCGCGCACGTCGTGCGGGCCCTCTTGGCCAAGGGCTACGCCGTGCGGGCGGCCTATCGGACTCCCCGCTACCGGCTGGCGCTGGAGGGTCTTCCCGTCGAGCAGGCGTCCTGCGACATCGAGGAGGCGGCGTCCCTCCGGCGCGTCCTCGAAGGCTGCGCCCTCGCGGTGCACTGCGCCGGCTACTACCCCGGCTTCACGACGCCCCGCGATCGCGCGATTGCGCTGGGGCTGGAGCAAATCCGGCGGGTGTTTGAGGTGTTTCGCGCCAGCGGACTGGCGCGCGTCGTCTATGTCAGCAGCGCGGCCACGATCGCCCCGCAGCCCGGCCGCCTGTCCACCGAAGCGGATCAGGAGCCTTGGCCGCTCGCCCAGTGGAAGCCGTTGTACGCCACGGTCAAAATCGCGATGGAACACGCCGTGCTGCGCTATCACCGGCACGGCTTTCCCGTCGTCATCGTCAACCCCAGCGTCTGCGTCGGGGAGTACGACGCCCGCCCTTTTTCGGGCCGGCTGGTGCTGCTGTTTGCGCGGGGGACGATGCCCGTCTACCTGGACTACCACCTCAACGTGGTCTACACCGGCGACGTGGGGGCGGGAGCGGTCGCCGCGGCGGAGCAGGGTCAGCTCGGAGCGCGGTATCTCTTGGCTCATCAGAACGTGACCTTAGGCGAGCTGGCCCACGCGGTGGCCCGGGTCGCGGGGGTGCGTCCGCCTCGCTGGCGCCTGCCGTACCCTGTGGCGATGGGGGCGGCGGCGCTGACGGAGGCCGTCGCGGCGGTGACGCGGACAGAACCGCTCTTGCCGCGCAGCACCGTGCGCTTGGCCCGTCATGGCCAGCGGCTGGATCCTGCGCGAGCGCGGCGCGAGCTTGGCCTGCCCCAGACCCCGATGGAGGAGGCGATCCGCCGGGCGCTCGCGTGGTTCAGGCAGCACGGCTATCGCTGATCTGCGCTTACCGCTGTTCTTCCAACGCAATCATCTTGAGCTGATCCTCAGCCCCGAGCGCCAGCTTCCAGGACCAGCCCTTCGGATCCCATGCCTGCGCGAAGGAAAAGTTCTCGCGGATGGTGTTGAAGGCCACCTCCGCCTCTTTGAGGCGTCCCTGGGCTCGCCAGGCGCGGCCCAGCACGAAGTAGGCGGTGGCCACGTCATTCAGCGCCCAATACGTGTGGGTCTGCTCCTTTGAGGGGAAGCTCGTCAACGTCGCTTGCTGGCGTTTGGCTTCTGCTTCATAGAGTTCGAGGCATTTCTTCGTATACAGCTCAACGGCCGAGTAGTCGCCCTGGTCGAACGCCCCCCACGCTTTTTGGACGAGCGTCTGCGAGGTGTAATCTCCAAAATCGTAGGCCTGCTGCGAGGGGGCCTCAGCGGCGCCTGCGATCCCTGTACTCAGACAGATCCCGACGACGATCCAACGGCCTACTGCGTTCATCTCCACCTCCGTGTTGTCGTTCCATCCCCGTAGTATGATCATCCGAGTTAACAAGCAGATGACTTTTTCATGACAAGGTTGTTATCTTCTGAGCAATGGCTCAGTCGGTTTTGCAGGCTTTCGTTGTGCCCGTCGGCCGGCAGGACTACAATAGCTGGAAGCGTAGGCGGCGGGGAGAGAGGCAGGGTCACGCGAGGGGAGGGGATCCGATGCGACGAACGGCGGCGCTTGTGGTGGTCGGGACGATGATGACGTGGGCTGGAGTCAGCGAGGCCAAGGAGCAACCCCTTCAGAGGCTCCCGGCGGATGCGTGGGATCTGGCGACCGTCTGGACGGAGCCGATCAAGGAAGTCGCCAAACAGACGCACGCCTTCGACCCGATCAGCGGCTTGTGGTTCGGCATCCTCAACGGGTCGGTGAAGTCGCTTGAGCGGGTCACGCGGCTGTTGCTCGTCAGGCAGCACGAGCGCCCCGATGCGAACGCGCCCTCCCCATCCGACAAGGCGCTGCTTCGCTACACGTTCTAACGGGGTGCTGAAAAAAGTGGCGCGACAGGCAACAAGCGACACGTGACAGGCTAACAGATGCCCATGGTGTGCTGGTTTCCCATGTCGCGTGTCACCTGTCACGTGTCACCCAAGAGTGTTTCCGCAGCCTGTTAGTGATGTTCCCTGGGTGAATGGATCTCGCCGGTGGTCATGGGTTCGGGCTCAGTCTCCTCGCGGCCTTCGTGGGGGGGCTCGCCCTCAACTTTACCCCCTGCGTCTATCCCATGATTCCGGTCACCGTCGCCTTTTTCAGCGGTCAAGCTCCCGGCTCGCTCCCACGGACGGCGCTGCTGGCGTGCGTCTATGTCATCGGGATGTCGCTGTGCTACGCCGTGTTGGGCCTTCTGGCGGCCAAGACCGGCGTGCTCGTCGGCTCCTGGCTTCAGCAGCCGGCGGTGCTCATCGGCATGGCACTCATCGTCACGCTGCTCTCCCTGGGCATGTTCGGGGTCTATGAGCTGCGCCTGCCGCGCGTCCTGACGCGCCGCTTGACGCAGGCCTCCAGCGGTCTTTCGGGGGCGTTCATCATGGGTGGGGTGGTGGGTCTGGTGGCCGCGCCCTGCATCGGGCCCTTCGTGCTCGGTCTGCTGCTGCTGGCCAGCCAGCTCGCCAGCGCCGCCGCCGGGTTTCTGCTCTTCTTCGTCTTGGGGCTGGGCATGGGATTGCCCTACGTCGCGCTCGGGGTGGCGGCCAACCGCCTCAACCGGTTGCCGAAGGCGGGCGAGTGGTTGGTGTGGAGCAAGCGCGTCCTGGGGGTCGTGTTGCTCGGCCTGGCGTTGTACTTCCTGAAGCCGCTGCTGCCGGCGCGTGTGCTGCGGCTGGCCACAGAGGGACTGTTGCTGGGTGGAGGCGTCTACCTCGGCTGGGTGGCGCGCGCGGCGGGTCATGGGCGATTCTTCACGTGGTTCCGTCGGGGGTTGGGGAGCTTCTTGGTGCTTGCGGCCCTGGTGCTTGGCTGGCCCCGCCCACAGGCGGGAGGCGCCGCCGTCGCGTGGAGCCCCTACAGCCAGGCCGCCTTCGAGCAGGCGCAGCGCGACCAGCGGCCGATCCTGATCGACGTCTACGCCGACTGGTGCCTGCCGTGCGTCGAATTGGACCGCGTCACCTTCCGTCATCCGGACGTGGCGCGGGCGCTGGAGACGGTCGCGACGCTGCGGCTCGATGCGACGCGCGAGGTGTCGCCTGAGGCGGAGGCGTTCCTCGACCGCCACGCGATCTATGGCGTGCCGACCGTCCTGCTCTTCGATCGCCGCGGCAACGAGCGCCGGGAGCTCCGGTTGGTCGGGTTCGTCGGGCCGAAAGCATTCCTGCATCGGCTGGCCGAGATCCAGTGAGTCTGATCCTCATTCCATTGAGCCATTGGGTCATTGAGCCATTGAGTCATTTGCGTTGATCGGGATGAGTATCCACGCGCACCATCGTTCGACCTCGGGCGGGATGCGGGCGTTGCGTCTTGCGCTGCTGTTGACCGCGGCGATGATGGTCATCGAGGGCGTCGCCGGATGGCTCAGCGGCAGCCTCTCCCTCCTGGCCGATGCCGTCCACATGCTCACCGACGCCTCCGCTCTCGCCTTGAGCCTGTTTGCGGCCTGGTTCTCGACGAGGCCCGCCACGCCCGAGAAGAGCTACGGCTACTACCGCACCGAGATCCTGGCGGCGTTGGCCAACGGCGTCGCGCTCTGGCTCATCGTGGTGTGGATCTATACGCGAGCCTTCCACCGGCTCCAGCACCCGCTGCCCGTGCTCAGCAATCCGATGATCGCCATCGCGGCGGTCGGCTTGGCCGTGAACCTGCTCTGCGGGTGGATTCTGCGCGGCGAGCGCGCCTCCAGCCTCAACGTGCAGGGCGCCTGGCTGAACGTCATGAGCGATGCCCTCGGATCGGTGGGGGTGATCGTCGCGGGGCTGCTGATCCGGTGGTATGGGTGGACGGCCGCCGATCCGATCGCCGGCATGGTCATCGGCCTCCTCATCGCCCGGAACTCGTGGAACCTGATCACGCAGTCGGTCAACATCCTGCTGGAGGGCGCGCCTCAGCATCTGCAGATCCCGGAGGTGATCCGGGCGATGCGGACGATTCCGGGGGTGCACGACATCCATGACGTGCATCTCTGGACGATCACCACGGGCATGGAGGCGATGAGCGGCCACGTCATCGTGGAGGACGTCAGCCAAAGCGATGCGATGCTCTCCGGGCTCAACGCGCTCCTCTCTGAGCGCTTCGGGATCACCCACACGACGCTTCAGTTGGAGCCTCGGGACCATGCCTGTCGAATGGAAGTTGACGCACCCACTCGACAGCCCTCGTCGTCCTCATTTTGACACCGGTGGCGAGCTATGCTAGAATGTGATGGTTACAACGCACGCCTGCACCAGGGGTCCTGGTAGCATCCAACCGCCTGCCATCAGAGACTGTTCGTGACACCTCGACACCTTCGGAGGGCGGATCGCGGCACGCACGTTCGGAGTGAAGCCATTCACTCCAGATGCCGCTGTGCATCCAAGAGCCCGCGACCCCGTACGTCTCCACGGTATTTCGGATTGAGCATCCACCGTCCGATGACTTCAATCCGCAATCCGCAATCCGCAATCCGCAATTGTCAATCTCGTGAGGCAGCGGGATGATCCCCCCACCTACGGCTGGCGGTGTCGTCACCAGGATGGTATGCGTTGCTGAGTGGTTGCTATGGTGGCTCGACGCCGCCATGGTCGTTGGGATATGTCCTTCAACACGCGTCGGCCAAGGCCCCGCCGGTCGGCGGGGCCTGCCGCAGGTGGGGGGATGATTGCTCGCTACACCCTCCCCGCCATGGGGGCGATCTGGAGCGATGCGCATCGGCTCCAGGTCATGTTGGATGTGGAGTTGCTGGTGCTGGAGGCCCAGGCGAGATTGGGCCTGGTGCCCCGGCGCGCGGTCCAGGCGATTCGCCGGAAGGCCCGCGTCAACCTGGCCACCATCCGCGCGCGCGAGCGCCGCACCCAGCATGACGTCATCGCCTTTATCGAGCACCTCGAGGACCACGTCGGACCCTACGGCCGCTACCTCCACTTCGGGTTGACCTCCAGCGACGTGCTGGATACCTCATTGGCCGTGCTGGTGCAGCAGGCCACCCGGCTGCTCCGGAGCGATCTGCAAGGCCTGCTGGCGGCGCTCGCCGCGAAGGCGCGGCGCCACCGCGACACGCTGATGGTGGGCCGCACCCACGGCATCCATGCCGAGCCCACGACCTTCGGCTTGAAGCTCGCCATGTTCTACGATGAGTTCCGCCGGCACCTGAATCGGCTGGAACGGGCGGGCGAGGAGATCCGCGTGGGGAAGGTCTCCGGCGCGGTCGGGACGTTTGCCAACGTGGACCCGCGGGTGGAACAACAGGTCTGCCGGCGCCTCGGCCTGCGCCCGGCGCCGATCTCCACCCAGATCGTCCAGCGCGATCTGCACGCCGCGTACGTGGCCGCGCTGGCTCTGATCGGCTCAAGCCTTGAGCAGTTGGCGATGGAGCTCCGGCACCTCCAGCGCACCGAAGTGCGCGAAACGGAGGAGCCCTTCGGCCGTCATCAGAAGGGCTCCTCGGCGATGCCGCACAAGCAAAACCCCATCACGTGCGAGCGCATCACCGGCCTGAGCCGGCTGCTGCGCGGCTACGCGGTGGCGGCGATGGAAAACGTCCCCCTGTGGCATGAGCGGGACATCAGCCACTCGTCCGTGGAGCGCGTCGTGTTCCCCGATGCGACGATCACCCTGGACTACATGCTCCAGACGATGACGGGCGTCATCCACGGCCTGGTGGTGCATCCGGAGCGGATGCGCGCCAACCTCGAGAGCACGCGCGGCCTCGTCTACTCCGGCCAGGTCCTCTTGGCGCTGATGCGCCGCGGCCTGTCCCGGCGGGCGGCGTACGAGCTGGTCCAGCGCTGTGCCTTGGCGACCTGGCGGGACGGCGGCGAGTTCACCCAGCGACTGCTGCGCGATCGGGCCATCACGCGCCACCTCAGCCCGGCACAGGTCCGACGGTGCGTGGATCCCCGGCGTCACCTGAAGCACGTCAAAGCGATCTTCAAGCGTGTCGGCCTATGAGCAGTCCATGGTCCATAGTCGATAGTCCATGGCAAGGGAGAGGCCAACGTCCCGTTTGGCACCGGAGTGCATGCGATGAACTGCCGATGCTGGTCTATGGACTACGGACTATGGTCTATGGACTAGTCTGTGGACTGTTCTTGACAGGATGCGTCCGGCGGTCGTTGACGATCCGGACCGAGCCCCCGGGGGCGTTCGTCTACGTGAACGACGAGTTGAAAGGCCAGAGCCCCGTGACGTACGACTTCCTGTGGTACGGGTGGCATCGGGTCATGCTGCGTCGAGAGGGCTACGAGCGGCTGGAGGACCGCCGGCGCCTGGACGCCCCGCCGCATCTGTGGATTCCGTTCGACCTGGTGATGGAGCTGTTGCCGCTGCAGATCATCGATACGCGGGTCTTGTCGTACACGCTGACGCCCACCCAGGAGCTGCCCACGCCGAGTCCGCCACCCCTGACGTCCTCTTCGGCCACGGCACCCTCGGCCTCAGGGTCATCCGCGCCGCCTGTTCCCTCAGACGCGACGGCGTCACCCCCTCGACAGGAGTCGAGCGATGCAGCGCGGTGACAAACTGTATGAGGGGAAAGCCAAGATCCTCTACGCGACCGAGGATCCCCACTTGGTCATCCAATTCTTCAAAGACGACGCCACCGCTTTCAACGCGCAGAAGCGCGGCACCATCATGGACAAGGGGGTGTGCAACAACCGCATCTCCAGCGCCTTGTTCACGTACCTGGAACGCCGGGGGGTGGCGACCCACTTCGTCAAGCAACTGGACGATCGCTCCATGCTCGTCAAGCGGCTGGAGATCGTGCCGCTCGAGGTGACCGTCCGCAACATCGTGGCGGGCGGCATGGCCAAGCTGTTGGGGATCGAGGAGGGGATCGTGCTCAAGCAGCCGGTGTTTGAGTGGCACTACAAGAGCGATGCGCTGGGCGATCCGCTCATCAACGATGATCACATCGTGGCCATGGGTTGGGCGACGGCACAGGAGCTGGCGCACATCCGCGCGGAGTCGCTGAAGGTCAACGAGGCGCTGAAGGCATTCTTCAACGAGCGGCAACTCGACCTGGTGGATTTCAAGCTCGAGTTCGGACGATTCTGTCCAAGCCGGGGTACCCCGCTGGCAGCGGGGTCGGCGACGGGCATGCCGAGACCGCAGGCCGAGGCGCTTCCGACCCCTATCCTGCTCGGCGATGAAATCTCGCCTGATACCATGCGGCTGTGGGAGCACGGGACGCGCCGCAAGCTCGACAAAGACCGCTTCCGCCGCGACCTGGGCAGCGTGGAGGAGGCCTACCAGGAAGTGCTGCGCCGGGTCCTCGGCGACACCGCCCCGGCGGCGCGTCCGATAGGGCGCTGACCGTCGATGGTGGCGATCACCGTCGGAAGCGAAGACGCTGATCTTCCAAGCAGCACGGACCAGCGAAGCATAGAGGATACGATGAAGGCGACGGTCTATATTACCCTCAAACCCGGTCTGTTGGACGCGCAGGGCAAGACGATCAAGCAGGCGCTGGAGTCATTGGGATTTCGCGGCCTCAGGGACGTGCGGATGGGGAAGTATCTTGAGATCGAGCTGAACCACTCGACGGTCGCGTCCGCGAAGAAGGACGTCGAGCGGATGTGCCGCAAGCTCTTGGCGAATCCGGTGGTCGAGGCCTACCGCATTGATCTTGATCCCGCTCACGGCGCAAGCCCCAAGGCGCTCAGCCGGACGCGAGCGCGAGCGACGTGAAGATGAAGTTCGGCGTGGTGGTGTTTCCGGGCTCCAACTGCGACCAGGACTGCGTGGACGTCCTGCGGCAGGTCCTCCGGCAGCGGGTGATAACGTTGTGGCATCAAGAGACGTCGCTGCGGGGGTGCGACTGCGTGGTGCTGCCGGGCGGGTTCAGCTACGGGGACTACCTGCGCACCGGCGCGATCGCGAGGTTCTCGCCCATCATGCGCGCGGTGACCGCCTTCGCGCGGGAGGGGGGCTTGGTCATCGGGATCTGCAACGGGTTTCAGATTCTGCTGGAAGCGGGGTTGCTCCCCGGGGCCATGCTGCGCAATCAGGGGCTGCGGTTCATCTGCCGGTTTGTCAGCCTCCGGGTCGAACGGACCGACACCCCCTTTACGAACCAGTTTCAGCCGGGGCAGGTCGTCCGTCTGCCGATCGCCCATAACGAGGGCCGCTACACCGTTGAGGCGAAGAGGCTTCCGGCGGTGCGGGGTCAGGTCGTGTTCCGCTACTGCGACGACGAGGGACAGGTCGTGGATCGCGCCAACCCCAACGGCTCGGTGGACGGCATTGCAGGCTTCACCAATCGCCGCGGAAACGTCCTGGGGATGATGCCGCACCCTGAGCGCGCCTCGGAATCGATCCTGGGCTCCGCCGACGGGCGGCTGGTGTTCGAGTCGATTGTCCATAGGAGGAGATGAGCGTCACCATGGAATCCCGCGCCGTCATCGAGGAACTGCTGAAGGGGATGGTGGAGAAAAAGGCCTCCGATCTGCATCTGACGATTGCTAGCCCGCCGACGTATCGGATCAACGGCGTCCTGACGTCCACCGAGAGGGAGCCGCTGACGCCCGAGGCGCTCCAGGAGCTGGTCTACGCCGTCTTGAGCGAGGAGCAGCGGGCCGGCTTTATCGAGCATAAGGAGCTGGATTTCTCGTACAGCCTGCCAGGGGTTTCGCGGTATCGGGGCAACGTCCTGCTCCAGCGGGGCGCGATGGGCGCGGTTTTCCGGGCCATCCCGCAGCGGCCGTCGAGCCTGGATGAGCTGGGGTTTCCGCCGGTCCTGAAGACGCTGTGCAAGAAGCCCCGCGGGCTCATCCTCGTGACCGGGCCGACCGGCTCAGGCAAATCGACGACGCTGGCCGCGATGATCGAGCACATCAACGACACGGCGAAGGTCCATATCGTGACGATCGAAGACCCCATCGAGTTCCTCTACCAGAACAAGAAGGCGATCATCCGCCAGCGGGAGCTGGGGCAGGATACGCACTCCTTCAGCGAGGCGCTGAAGCACGTCCTGCGCCAGGACCCCGACGTGATCCTCGTGGGGGAGATGCGGGACCTGGAGACGATCTCGCTGGCGGTGACGGCGGCGGAGACGGGACACCTGGTGTTCGCCACCCTCCACACGACGGGCGCGCCCTCCACCGTGGACCGCATCGTGGACGTCTTCCCGCCGCACCAGCAACAGCAGATCCGGGTCCAGGTGTCCTCCACGATTGAAGGGGTGGTATCGCAGACCCTCGTCCCTACGGTGGACGGCAAAGGCAGGGCCTGCGCCATGGAGATCATGATCGCCACGACCGCCATCCGCAACCTCGTCCGGGAGGGCAAGAGCCACCAGATCGTCAGCGCGATCCAGTCCGGGGCGAGCGTGGGGATGGTCACGCTGAACACCTCCCTCAAGAACCTGGTGACCGCCGGCAAAGTGACCTTCGAGGAGGCGTTGCTGAAATCGACGAGCGCGGAAGAGTTCAAGAGCCTCTGTGGGAGGACGTAAGACAGTGGGCAGAAAGCAGAAGGCAGTAGGCAGAAGGTTGGGGTCGGATGAGTCAGAACGGGAACAGTCAAGCGGTTGGAGGGTCACGGCCCTCATCAGCCGAAGTGGAACAGCTCAAGCGGCTGGCCGCCTCGCACAACCTCACGCCTGAGGCGTACGACCACATCGTGCGCATCCTCGGCCGACAGCCCACGGCGACCGAGGTGGGGATCTTCGGCGTCATGTGGAGCGAGCACTGTTGTTACGGTAGCTCACGGATCTATCTCAGGCAATTCCCGACCAGAGGCCCGCGCATCGTCGTGCCGGCGGGCCAGGAGAACGCGGGCGTGGTGGAGATCGGCCGCGGCATGGCGGTGGCCTTCAAGTGCGAGAGCCATAACCACCCCTCAGCGGTCGAGCCGCATGCGGGGGCGGCGACCGGGGTGGGGGGGATCCTGCGCGACATCTTCACGATGGGTGCTAGGCCGATTGCGCTGTTGGATTCCTTGCGGTTTGGCCCTCTCACGGATCATGCCCGGACGCGATTCCTGCTCGAGGGCGTCGTGAAGGGGATCGCTGACTACGGCAACGCGGTGGGCGTCCCGACCGTCGGCGGCGAGATCATGTTCGACGACGCGTATCGGGAGAACCCGCTGGTGAACGTCATGTGCCTCGGCATCGTCCCCAGGCGCCGGATTGCCAGGGCGCAGGCGCGCGGCGTCGGCAACCCGGTGCTGTACGTGGGCTCCTCGACCGGCCGTGACGGCTTGGGCGGCGCCAGCTTCGCCTCGCGGGAGCTGACCGACGGCTCGGATGCCGATCGGCCGGCGGTGCAGATCGGGGATCCGTTTGCGGAGAAGTGCCTGCTGGAGGCGACGCTCGAGGCGCTGGCGACGGGCGACGTCGTGGGCATTCAGGACATGGGGGCGGCCGGCCTGACCTGTTCCACCTGCGAGATGCCTTCCCGCAGCGGCACCGGCATCGAGATCGACGTCGCCCGCGTGCCGCGGCGCGCGGAGGATATGACGCCTTATGAGGTGATGCTCTCCGAGTCGCAGGAGCGGATGTTGCTGGTCGTCAGGCGCGGGCGGCTGCCGCGCGTGAAACGGGTGTTCGCGAGGTGGGGCCTCAACGCCGTCGAGATCGGGCGCGTGACAGGCGACGGCCGCCTACGGGTCAAGGCCGGCTCCGAGGTGGTCGCGGAGATCTCGGTGCGGGCGCTGACCGACGAGGCGCCGGTCTATCGACGGCCGACCAGACGGCCGCGCCGCCTCCGCCTCGCGCAGCGGCCGTCGTGGCGCGGGCTCCGGCAGCCCGCCGACTACGGGGACGCGCTGATGCGTCTGCTGGGCTCGCCGACGATCGCCGACAAAGCCTGCGTCTATGAGCAGTATGATCACATGGTCCAGACGAATACGGTCGTCCCGCCGGGCCGGGCGGATGCCGCGGTGCTGCGGATCAAGGAGACCGGGCAGTGGCTGGCGGCCACCATCGACGGCAACGGGCGCGCCTGCGCTCTGGATCCGTATGAGGGCGGCAAGCTGGCGGTGGCCGAGGCGGCGCGCAACCTCGTGTGCGTCGGGGCGCGGCCGCTCGCGGTGACCGACTGCCTGAACTTCGGCAACCCGCAAGACCCGGAGGTCATGTGGCAGTTCAAGGAATGCGTCCGTGGGATTGCGGATGCCTGCCGGGCGTTTGGCACGCCGGTCACCGGCGGCAATGTGAGCTTCTACAACGAAAGTCCCCGCGGGGCCATCGACCCGACGCCGGTGATCGGGATGATCGGCCTCATCGAGGGTCAAGGGTCAAGGGTCAAGGGTGGAAGGGCCCTTCACCCTTCACCCTTCACCCTTCACCCAGTCACGGCGGGATTCAAGGATGAGGGGGACGTTGTGATCCTGCTGGGGGAGACGAGGGAGGAGCTCGGGGCCAGCGAATACCTGGCGGTGCTGCACCGCCGCAAGGTCGGCAAGCCGCCGCGGGTCGATCTGCGACAGGAGCGCGCGCTGCAGCGGGCGATGATCGAAGCGGCGGCGCGCGGCTGGCTGACGTCCGCGCACGACTGCTCGGATGGAGGCCTTGCTGTGGCGCTCGCCGAGTGTTGCATCATGAATGAAGAGCACGTGATTGGCGCGACGGTTCGTCCACTGTCCACTGTCCACCGTCCACCGATGCGGGTCGATGCGCTGCTATTCGGTGAGTCGGCCGGGCGCATTGTGGTAAGCTGCGGGCGGTCCTGCGTCGAGCCGCTCCTGGCGCTGGCGAAGCGTCATCGGGTGAGCGCCGCCGTCATCGGGAAGGTCGGGGGGACGCACCTGACGGTTGATCCCTGGATCGATCTCCCTGTGGAAGACGTGAACGACGCCTGGCGCGCCGGGCTCTCCAGGGCGATGACGAATTGAATACAGTATGAAAGTATGATATTCTCCATTCTGGGAGGTGATCAGAGATGCTGAGACAGTTGAACGTCAAGCGACAACTGACCATTCCAGCGCCACTGGCCAAGCGCCTGGGTTTCAGCAGCAAGGGATGGGTGGAGGTGGCTGAGCAACACGGCATCTTGGTGGTGGTGCCGGTTCGCCTGAAGATGGAACGCGCCAAATCCTCTGCGCTTTCGGATGACGAGTGGCAGGCGTTCAATCGGCACGTCCGTGAGGAGCTCCGCGCAGGCAAGGGGACCGTCTACCCGGATGCGCAGGCATTCCTGAGCGATCTGAAGCGGCGCACGAAGGGATGAGGATCGTGGCACTCCCCGGTTTTCAGCGGGGATTCGATCGCCTCCCACGGCACCTGCAAGAGAAGACGCGGCATCAGCTTCACACGTTCCTGGGGCACATCGGCAGCCCCACCAAACCGAAGTCGCTTCGCCTGAAGAAGCTCCCGTTCGAGAACTTCGAAATCAGCATCAACATGGATCTACGGATCCTCTTCCAACTGCAGGGCGACGCCATTATTCTGACGCTCCTCGGAGACCACGAGGACGTTCGTCGCTACCTTCGGCGCTGAACATGGATGACTCCGTCAAGCACGCCTGCGGGCTGTTCGGCGTCTACGGCCACCGCGATGCCGCGCGGTTGACGTACCTGGGACTCTACTCGCTGCAGCATCGCGGGGAGGAGGCGGCCGGCATCGTGACCTTCGACGGCAAGACCATGCACACCCATAAAGGAATGGGGCTGGTGTCGGAGGTGTTCAACGAGTCGACGCTGCGCGGGCTGCCGGGCCGGATGGCGCTGGGGCATACCCGCTACTCGACGACCGGCTCCAGCACCCTGAAGAACTCGCAGCCGCTCGTCGTGACCTGCGCAAAAGGGCCGCTGGCGGTGGCCCACAACGGGAATCTGGTGAACGCCTTCACGCTGCGTCAGCAGCTCGAGGCCGCCGGCTCCATCTTCCAGACGACGGTGGACAGCGAGATCATCCTGCACCTGTTGGCGCGCGCGACGAATGCCCAGTTCGATCAGGATCTCGCCGAGTGTCTCCAACTGCTCAAGGGGGCCTTCACGCTGCTGTTCCTGACCGAGCGAGGGCTGATCGGGTGTCGCGACCCCAACGGGTTTCGGCCGCTGTGCATCGGCCGGCTGAACCGGGCCTACGTGCTGGCCTCGGAGACGTGCGCGCTCGACATCATCGGGGCCAAGCTGGTGCGCGAGGTGGAACCCGGTGAGGTGGTGTTCATCGGCGCCGACGGGTTGCGCTCGCTGCATCCCGTTCGCGACTCATCGCCTCGGCTCTCCCAGTGTCTGTTTGAGCACGTGTACTTCGCGCGGCCCGATTCCCAGATCTTCGGGGAGAGCGTGCAGGCGGTGCGGACACGGCTGGGCCGGCAGCTCGCCCGCGAGTATCCGGTCGAGGCGGATCTCGTGATGCCGATCCCCGACTCCGGCAATTTTGCGGCCCTGGGCTACAGCCTGGAATCGCAGATCCCGTTTGTGATGGGGATGATCCGCAACCACTACGTGGGACGCACGTTCATTCAACCGGCGCAGGAGATCCGCGACCTGAAGGTCCGGGTGAAGTTCAACCCGATCAAAGAGATCATCGAGGGCAAGCGGCTGGTCATTGTGGACGATTCGATCGTGCGGGGGACGACGACGAAGGCGCGCGTGAAGAGTTTGCGGGAGAGCGGGGCCCGCGCCATCCATCTGCGCGTGAGCTGCCCTCCGACCAAGTTTTCCTGCTTCTACGGGATCGATTTCCCCACGCGGAAGGAGCTGATCGCCAACACCCGCTCGCTGGAAGATATCCGCCAGTTCCTCGGCGTGGAGAGCCTGGGCTACCTCTCGCTGGAGGGGTTGCTCAAGGCGGTGGGCAAGCCCGCCACCTACTGTACGGCGTGCTGGAGCGGCACCTACCCGGTCCCGTTCGGGGAAGAGGGGGACAAGTACGCGTTGGAGAAGCATAGCGGGCAAGGCAAATGTTGATGATTGACGATCGTCGATTGACGATTGTCGATTATGGATTGCATGGGTGAAGAGCCGGATCATGAGTCTTTACCAATCGAAAATCGAAAATCGAAAATCGAAAATTACCACGAGGCTCACCTATCGGAAGGCTGGGGTCGACATCGACACAGCGGACGCGTGGCTCTCGCGGATGCGCCCCCTCATCCGCTCGACGTGGGGCCCGGGGGTGCTGCCGGATCGCGGGCAGTTCGCGGGGCTGTTCCGTCTGGGCGCTGCGCGCACTCGCGATCCGGTGCTGGTTCTGTCAACGGACGGGGTGGGCACCAAGCTCAAGATCGCCCAGTTGGTGGCAACGGGGGGGCGATCTCCGAGCGCGCATGAGGTCATCGGGGTGGATGTCGTCGCGATGAATACGAACGACGTCCTCGTCTATGGCGCGAAGCCGCTGGCCTTTCTCGACTATCTGGCCGTCGGCCGGATGCAGCCGGAGCTGATGAGCGGTCTGCTGCGCGGGATCGCGGAGGGCTGCCGCCGGAGCGGCTGCGCGTTGGTGGGCGGCGAAACCGCCGAGATGCCCGGCGTCTACGCCTCCGGCGAGTACGATGTGGCGGGCTTTTGCGTGGGCTTGGTGGAGCACGCCCGGATCATCGATGGCTCGCGCGTCCGAGCGGGGGATGTCATCGTGGGGTTGGCCTCCTCCGGTCTGCACGCGAACGGCTTTTCCCTGGTGCGCCGCGTCTTCACCACCGCCCAGCTCCGCCGCCTGGCCCCGCAGTTGCTGGTGCCGACCCGCATCTACGTCAGGCCGATCTTGGAGGTGCTGAGGCGCGTGTCGCTCCACGCGGTCGTCCACGTGACCGGCGGCGGTCTGGCGCGGCGCATCCCGAATCTTGTGGCGAAGCGTCCGGAGCTGCGCGCGCGCCTTGAGCCGGCGAGCTGGCCGGCGCCGCCGATCTTTCAGACGATCCAGCGCGCGGGTTGCCTCGCGACGGACGAGATGCGGGCCACCTTCAACATGGGCATCGGGCTGGCGCTGGCGTGCCGCGCGGCTGACGCCGGAGGCGTGATCCGGATCGTGCGCCGGGCGCGCATCGCGGCCTGGGTGATCGGAACCATTGAGCGGACGTCATGAAATTGCGGATTGCGCATTGTGGATTGCGGATTATCCAATCCGAAATCTACAATCCGAAATTCGCAATGAGATAAGTGGAGGTTTGAGCGATGCGGATTCTAGTGGTGGGTTCTGGGGGACGGGAAGACGCGCTCGTGTGGAAGCTGAGCCAGTCGCCTGAGGTCGAGCGGATCTACTGCGCGCCCGGCAACGGCGGCATCAGCGAGCGGGCGGAGGTGGTCGATGCCGGCGCCGAGGATCTCGAGGCGCTCGCGGATGCCGCGGAGAGCAAAGAGATCGATCTGACCGTCGTCGGTCCGGAGTCGGCGCTGGCCAAAGGGATCGTGGATCTCTTCGAGAAGCGCGGCCTGCGGATCTTCGGGCCGAGCAAAGCCGCCGCGCGCCTGGAGTCCAGCAAGGCCTTCGCGAAGAACCTCATGAAGAAGTACCATATCCCCACCGGGCAGTTCGCCGTCTTCGATGATCCCCAGGCGGCGCGGGCCTATGTCCGTCAACTGGGAGCGCCCATCGTGGTGAAGGCGGACGGGCTGTGCGGCGGGAAGGGGACGATCGTCGCGAGCACCCTCAGCGAGGCGCTGGGCGCCATCGACCTGCTCATGGAGGACCGCATCTTCAAGCAGGCCGGGGAGCGGATCGTCGTGGAAGAACGGCTGGCGGGGGAGGAGGTGTCGGTGCTGGTGATGACCGACGGCGTGACGGCCCTGCCGCTGCTGCCCGCCCAGGATCACAAGCGGCTCCATGACGGGGATAAGGGGCCCAACACCGGCGGCATGGGGGCCTACGCCCCAGCCCCGGTCGTCGATGCCGCCACGGCCACGCAGATCACGGAGCAGATCATCCTCCCGACCATCCGGGCGTTGGCCAGCGAAGGGCTGCCGTTCAAAGGGGTGCTCTACGCCGGGCTCATGCTGACCAGCGACGGGCCGAAGGTGCTGGAGTACAACGTGCGGTTCGGCGACCCGGAGATCCAGGCGATCCTGCCGCTGCTCAAGAGCGATCTCGTCCCGATCCTCGATGATGTGGTCGAGGGGCGACTGGCCACCACGCCGTGCGAGTGGGAGAGCGGCAGCTGCGTCTGCGTCGTGCTCGCTTCGCACGGCTACCCCGGCGATTTCGCCATTGGGAAAGAGATCCGGGGCCTCGAGCCGTTCGCGGATCGCCGGGACCTGCTGGTGTTTCACGCGGGCACGAAGAAAGACCGCGAGCGGTTTGTGAGCTGGGGCGGGCGCGTCCTGAACGTCATCGGCCTCGGGGTCGACTTTGAGCAGGCGCTCAAGCGGGCCTATGACGCCATCCAGACGATCAGCTTCGATGGGATGTGCTACCGCAAGGACATCGGCTTCCGCGCCTTGAAGAAGCCCGTGAGCCGGTAAGCGATGATCCCACGCCCTAGCTGGGGTTCGCTATTGGCGAACCCGTCAAACGCTTGCGTGGGGACCCGATGGGGGGCAATCGTGTGGCCGAGGTCGTTTGACTCCCGCCATAGGCGGGCCAGCCAGGGCGTGGGATGAAACGACCGGTGGTGGGGATCCTCATGGGGTCGGATTCGGACTGGCCGACGTTTGAGCAGGCGGCGAAGGTCCTCCAGGACTTTGGGGTGGCGCATGAGGTGCGGGTGCTTTCGGCCCACCGAAGCCCCGCGCAGGTCCGTCGCTATGTGCAACAGGCTCCTCGCCGAGGGATTAAGGTCGTCATCGCAGGGGCCGGCGGGGCCGCGCATCTGGCTGGCGTGGTTGCGGCGCACACCACGCTGCCGGTGATCGGGGTGCCGATTGAAACGAAGTCCCTGAAAGGCCTGGACAGTTTGCTGTCCACCGTGCAGATGCCGAAGGGGGTGCCGGTGGCCACGGTGGCGATTGGCAATGCGGCCAATGCGGCCCTCCTAGCGGTCCAGATGCTCGCGATCCGCGACGGCACGCTGCAGCAGCGGCTGGTCTCCTACAAACGACGGCTGACGGCGCAGACGTTGAAGGCCGACCGATCCCTCCGGACCACACTGCTGGGATGATTCCACCACCTAGCTGTCGCGGCGCACGCCGCGGAACCGAACGACTGCAGCGCCGCGATCGCGTCGGGTGGGGGACGTGTCACTGCAGGGGAAGCACCCGTCGCGTCTGCGCCGAAGGCGCAGGCAGCCAGGTGGTGGGATGACGAGCCCCCGGCTCCTGACCGTCAACGCCGTGGAGCCTGACGAGGCGCTCTTAGCGCAGGCCGCGCGGCTGGTCCATGACGGTGGACTGGTGGCGTTTCCCACGGAGACGGTCTATGGTCTGGCGGCTGATGCTACGAACCCCCAGGCGATCGACCGGCTCAACCGGGTGAAAGGTCGTCCGCCGGAGAAGCCCTACTCGATCCACCTGTACGATGTCGAGCAGCTCCACCGATTCGTGTCAGAGGTGCCGTCATTGGCGCGGCACCTCATCGAGCGATTTTGGCCAGGCCCGTTGACCATCGTGATGCCGGGCAAGGATGGCGCGACCGTAGGGTTCCGGTTGCCGAGCCACCCCGTGGCGCGGATGTTTCTCCGCGCGTGCCAGCGACCCGTCGTGGCGCCGAGCGCGAACCGCTCAGGCTTCCCGCCCCCGACGGACGGCAAGGAGGTGCTGGCCGCGCTGGATGGGCAATTCGATTGTCTCCTCGACGCCGGTCCAACCCCCTTAGGCCGCGAGTCCACGGTCGTGTCGGTCATCGGTGGTCGGTGTGACGTCCTGCGGGAAGGCGCCATTCCGAGGGAAAAGATTCTGTGAGCTCGACATGGGCACTCAACGGGTGTTGTTTGTCTGCACGGGAAACAGTTGTCGGAGCGTCATGGCCCAGTACCTGTTGCAGCACCTGCTGCAGCGCGCCGGCCTCCACGCCATGACGGTCGAGTCCGCGGGCGTTTTTGCGATCGACGGCATGACGCCGACCCGAGAAACCCAGCGGGTGCTCCAGGATGCGGGCATCGCCTGCGCAGGCCACCGCGCCCGCACGCTCACGTCGGAGATGGCGGAGGCGGCCGATCTGATCTTGGTGATGGAGCCCTTTCATGCAGAGGAAATTCTCCAGCGAGTCCCCGGCGCGAAGGGGAAGGTCCATCTGTTGCGGTCCTATGGCCTCCCCGGCGCCGAGGAGGCCGTTGCGGCCGAGGGGATCTCCGATCCGATCGGCAAGCCCTTGGAAGTCTACGAGGTGTGCTTTGCCCAGATTCGCGAGGCGGTTGAGCGCGTGGCGAAGTCGCTGGGGGCCTGTCCGACATGAGGCAGACCGTCATCCGGCGTGTGGCCATCGGGGCCGACCACGGCGGGTTTCGCTTGAAGGCCAGGCTGATCCCGCTCCTCCAGGCCACGGGTGTTGAGGTCGCCGACCTCGGGACCCACTCGCCGGCGCCATGCGACTACCCGCTCATCGGCGGCAAGGTCGCCTCGGCGGTCGCCCAAGGGAGGTTTGACCGCGGGATCTTGCTGTGCAAGTCCGGGATCGGCATTGCGATCGTCGCGAACAAAATCCCCGGCATCCGCGCCGCGGTGTGCCGTGATGCCTTCGAGGCGCAGCGCAGCCGCGCGCATAACGACGCCAACATCCTCGTCTTGGGGGCGGAACAGCTCAGCGAGGCGCAGGCCAAGCGGATCGTGCGGATCTGGTGCGCGACGCCGTTTGAATCCGGCGGGCGCCATGAGCGGCGCGTCCGTCAGATTACCGCCATTGAGCGAGCCATCGTGAAAGGTGGCAAATGACTCAATGGCTCAATGACCCAATGACTCAATGAGTCGGTATGTCAATGGTGGAGGGATTGAATCATTGAGCCATTTGTCCATTGATTCATTGACCTGTTGACTGAACGATGCACGACTTACGACAGACTGACCCGGAGATTCACGAGGCGATCCAGCGAGAAGCGCAGCGCCAGCACGAGCATCTGGAGCTGATCGCCTCGGAGAATTTCACAAGCCTTGCCGTCCTGGAGGCCCAGGGATCGGTGTTGACCAACAAATACGCCGAGGGCTACCCGGGCGCTCGGTGGTACGGGGGTTGCGAATGGGTCGACGTGGCGGAGCGGCTGGCCATCGAGCGGGTTAAGACGCTCTTCGGGGCCGAGCACGCGAACGTCCAGCCCCACTCCGGCACCCAGGCCAACCTCGCGGTGTTCTACGCGGTGCTCCAGCCGGGCGAGGCGATCCTGGCGATGAGCCTGGCGCATGGAGGCCATCTCTCGCACGGCCATCCGAAGAACTTCTCAGGGCGTTTCTTTCGGGTCGTCCCCTACGGGGTCCGCCAGGACACCGAGCAGATCGACTACGACGCGTTGGAGCTGCTGGCCAAGGAGCATCAGCCCAAGCTCATCCTGGCGGGGTACTCCGCGTATCCGCGTGCGCTGGACTTCGCGCGCTTCCGGGCCATCGCCGATCAGGTCGGCGCGCTGCTGTTGGTGGATATGGCCCATTTCGCCGGGTTGGTCGCCGCGGGCCTCTATCCCAACCCGGTGCCGCATGCGCACCTGGTGAGTTCCACGACGCACAAGACGCTGCGCGGTCCTCGAGGGGGGTTCATCCTCTGCCAGGCCCGGTTCGCCAAGGCGATTGACGCCGCGATCTTTCCCGGCAACCAAGGCGGGCCGCTGATGCACGTGATCGCCGCGAAGGCGGTCTGCTTTCGCGAGGCGATGTCCGACGAGTTCCTGGCCTACCAGCGCCAGGTCATCGCCAATGCGCGGGCGCTGGCCGCCGGCTTGGCGGCGCGCGGCTACCGGATCGTCTCTGGTGGAACCGACAACCACCTGCTGCTGGTCGATCTCACCCCGAAGGGGCTGACGGGGAAGGAGGCGCAGGAGGCGCTGGGCCAGGCGAAGGTCACCGTGAACAAAAACGCGATTCCCTTCGATCCCCTGCCGCCGGGCAAAGCCAGCGGGATCCGCTTGGGGAGTCCTGCCCTGACCACCCGCGGCATGAAGGAAGCGGAGATGGACGTCATCGCCGCGCTGATCGATGAGGTGTTGTCGCATCCGACGGATGAGGCGAGGCGGGAAGCGGTGCGTCGCAAGGTGAGCGCCCTCGTCGAGCGCTTCCCGCTCTATCCTGAGCTGCGGCAGAGATGATCCCACAATCTGTCGCACCCCGCCCACAGGCGGGGTGTGCCATGACGAGGCGGATAGGCCCGTGGAGGATCTGGCACTGGGTTTGCCTTCGGCAGACCCCGCGACAGGTTGTGGGATGAAGTGTCCGTTCTGTGGTCACCACGAGGACAAGGTCGTTGACTCGCGCGCCAGCGCCGACGGCGCCTCCATCCGCCGCCGGCGCGAGTGCCTCGCCTGCGGCAAGCGCTTCACGACCTACGAGCACGTCGAGGGGCAGCCGCTCATGATCGTCAAGAAAGACGGCCGTCGAGAGCCGTTCGACCGCCAGAAGCTCTTGGCCGGGCTGGTCAAGGCGTGCGAGAAGCGGCCGGTGAGCATGGACGGCCTGGAGGGGCTGGTGAACGAGCTGGAGCGCGAGCTCTCCCAGCAGTTTGAACGGGAAGCGCCCTCCCGCGAGGTCGGCGAGCGGGTCATGAAGAAGCTCCACGCGCTCGATCCCGTGGCGTACGTCCGCTTCGCGTCAGTCTATCGGGAGTTCAAGGACGTCGAGCAGTTCATGCGGGAGCTGAAAGAGCTCCTCGCCCTCAAAGCCCAGTCGTAACTTCCCCAGCCCGTCCCCCCCGCATCCGACCCGATGCGGCCTCTTGTCACGGAGCGGCTGATCAGGCACACTTAGCAGGCTGCTGAAAAACGCCGTATCAGTCCATAGTCGATAGTCCATGGTCCATAGCAACAGCACAAACAGTCGTCATTCCAGAGCGTTTTTACTATGGACTACGGACTATGGACTATGGACTCGTTAGGAGGGGAGATCGAGGAAGCTCTGAAGCTTCGCGCGATTCCGCAGGTCCCCACGCCACTCCTCGAGGTGGAGCGACTGTTTCTGGGTCAAGGTGGCCTGACGGAGGGCGTCCTGGGTGGCGGCGAATTGCGCCTCATCGGCCGGGAGGCGTTCCTCGGGGCGCAGGATGACGAAGCCGTGCGGCGTCTCCAGGACTGCGGTGAGTTCACCGAGCGGAGTGGCGAACGCCGCCTCGTTGACTGAGGGAAAGGTGCCGATCGGCTCGATCGGCCCGGTGCGAGTGAACGTGACGGGTCTGACGGGTAACGGCCCTAATGCGAGAGCCGCCTCCTCGAACCGCAGACCGGCTGTGCGTCGCGCGCTGAGGGAGGCGGCGAGCGCCTCGGCGTGGGTGTTCGCGGCAGCGCGGGCGCGTTCCTGCAGGCGCTGCTCTTGGACGGTCTCCCGCGCCTCGTCAAACGGCGGCAGGCGCGGCGGGATGCGCCGCGTCACCCGCGCGAGGTAGACGCCGCTGTCGGTCTGGATCACCTCGGTGAGCTGCCCTTCCGGCAGGTACTCGGTTGCCTCCAGCACCTGCGGGTCAGGCGCTTCAGCTCCCCCGCGGCTGCCGACCGGTAACGGCCCGGCTGAGCGCAGGCTCAGCGAGCGCGCGGCGGCGATCTCCTCCAACGAGCGTCCAGCCTCGACGTCTTCTTCCAGATCGAGCCGGAACGCCGCCAGGCGCTTCCGGATGCGTTCATTCACCAGCTCTTGGCGGAGGCTCCCCTCCACATCGTCCTGCGGCGTCGTCGCTGTGTCGGCTCCTTCGGGCTGCTCCCGTCCGTTCTGCGCCGGCCGCTCAAGCTCTTCCTCATTGACCTGGACCTGCGCCTGGGCCATCATCTCATCCCGGGAGCGCCCCACGTACTGGATGACGATCTGTTCGGGGCTGAGGAGCTCCTCGAGGGACGCCTGGTAGGCGGCCCGCACCTCATCCTCCGTGAGGTCGGCTGCGGCCCGTGCCGCGTAGGCGGCGGGTTCGAAGAGGATCAGCGTCGCCCTGAGCTGCGCGTGCTGGTCGGCGTATGCCGCGCGCACCTCTTCATCGCTGACCGTCACCGCCTCGGTGACGGCGTTGGTGAGCTTCTCCAGGAGCAGGTCGCTGCGGAGGAGCTGCTCAAACGTCTGTGGGCTCAGGCTCGTGGCGCTCAGATACCGGTGGTAGCGCTCGGGGAGGAATCGGCCCTCTTCTTGAAAGGCCGGAATCTGCCGGATGAACATGGCCAGCTCCGCATCGTCCACCCGCAGGCGGCGGCGCCTGGCTTCCTCCAACTGGATGAGCCGCTCCCACGCGAGGTCATACAGCAGCGGTTCCCACTCGTCAGGCAGTTTCCCAATCTGGCGCTCCACCTGGGTACGAGACCACTGATACTGCTCTTGGAACCGTTCCCAGGGAACGGTTTTGCCGAAGATCTTCCCGGCGACGCCCCCCGGGCCTTCCCGCGTCCCCTGCCCGGTGACGTGGAAGAAGATCACGAGAGGCAGGATGAGGACGGCGGCGATCGCCCAACTGACGCGCCGACGAACCGCGTGGGATCGGATGAGACGCTTGAACATGTCTGGAGGTTTGGGGTATTCTACGCCAGCCCATCGGACAGGACAAGCGTTGCGTTGGCACATGTTGCGTTGGCACAGTCTGAGCGAGATGACGAGATGACCATGCCCTTTGCGCTGCTGGCGGCGGCGGGCCTCTGGAGCTGGTGGCAGATCCGGCTTCTCGGGGACGTGCGCCGGCATCTCGGCGCATTCTATGGGTGGTTTGCGCTCGCCTTCGTCGTCTATCTCGCGGCGCTCTGGACGGTTCGGCGCGCACACGACGGCGCGCCACCGTCGTGGAAACCCCCGCTCGCCGTCGTGCTGCTCGCCGCGGCGGCGTTTCGGCTGGTGATGATCGGCGCAACGCCGGTCCTCTCCGATGACATCTACCGCTACCAGTGGGATGGGCGCGTCCAGCTCGCTGGGATCGATCCCTACCGCTACCCGCCCAATGACCCGGCCCTTGCAGGGTTGCGTGACGAGGCATCGGCGCAGATCAACTTTCCTCATCTGCGCACCGTCTATCCGCCGCTCACCGAGCTGGCCTTCCGCCTCGGCGCGTGGCTGGCCCCACCACCTGCCGCCTCCGCCGAAGGCGGATCTGCGCAAGGCGCAGGGCCCTTCGGGCCAACAGCAGGTGGTGGGGTGGGGCCGACGGTGACGTCGCAGAAGGCCGTCTTCGCGTGCGCAGAGCTGATCACGCTGCTGTGCGTGCTGCTCATCCTCCATCGACGCGGCGCATCACCGCTGTGGGTGGCGGCGTACGCCTGGCATCCCCTGGTGGTGCTCGAAGTTGCCGGGTCAGGACACAATGACGCGCTGGGCATCGCCCTGCTGTGGTTGGGCGTGCTCGGCTGGGAGTTGAAGCAGCGGTGGGTCGCGGGCGGGGCGTGGGCGCTCGCCTTCCTCTCAAAATACGCCACGCTGATCCTAGCACCCTGGTGGTGGTTCCGCCGAGAGGGCCGGCTCGCCTTGCTGGTCTGTGCCGCCCTGGCGGCCTGGCCGCTGGTCTGCCGTCCTACGGCGTTGTCGGCCTTGTACGAAAGCCTGTCGGCGATGACGGCGCGGTTTGAGTCCAACGCCTCCGGGTATCTCCTCTTCTCGTGGTTGTTGGGGGATGCCGGCATCGCTCGGGTGGTTGTCGGCGGACTGTGGTTGGCCATTCTCTTGTGGTGGGCTAAGCGCGAGGCCGATGTCGTGCGCTACCTCTTCGTGGGGTTGGTGGCGGCCGCCCTGCTCAGCCCCGTGCTGCACCCCTGGTATCTGCTCTGGCTCATCCCCTGTTTGTGCTTCTACCGAGTGCCGGCGATCATCGCGTTGACCGGCACGGCGGTGCTCGCCTACACGGTCTGGCCGGGATGGCTGGCTGATGGCCGGTGGATGTTGCCGGTGTGGGCGCACGTGCTGGAGTACGCGCCCGTCGTCCTCTTGGGCTGTTGGGAGTTGCGGCGTGGAGCATGTCGTCCATGAAGGTGGCGGTCGTCATCCCTGTCCGCAACGAAGTCCTCGCGCTCGGCCAGGTCTTAAGCGAGATTCCGACCGAGGCGGCACCATCCTCGCTGCCGAGGAAGTGCCGCGACGTAGCGGCGACGCGGCCGACCGAGGCGGGCACCCCCGCGGCTTCGTTTGGCGAAGCCAAACGTGCGGGGGTCGCCGATCCCGCCACCTCTAAGTATTTAGTGGAAGGCGGGATCCCGCCAGGCGGGCGGGGCGGAAGTGCCGAACGACGCAGTCGGAGGCCGACCGAGGCGGTCCACCGTATCATCGTGGTGGACAACGGCTCCACCGACGGCAGCGCCCAGGTCGCGGAGGAAATGGGGGCGCGGGTCGTCAGCGAGCCCACCCCCGGCTACGGCCGCGCGTGCCTGGCCGGGATCGCCGCGCTCGAACCGGAGATCGACACAGTCGTCTTTCTCGACGGGGACCACTCGGACTATCCCGAAGAGATCCCCTTGCTCCTCGCCCCGATTGCGCGGGGGGAGGCGGATCTGGTCATCGGCTCACGGATCACCCATGCGCAGCGCGGCAGCCTGACGCTGCCGCAGCGCTTCGGCAATCGGCTCGCGTGCTCTCTCATCAACCGGTTCTTTGGAGTCCGGTATACGGATCTTGGCCCGTTCCGCGCGATTCGGCGTGACGCGCTCGCGCGGCTCCACATGCAGGACCCGGCGTTTGGCTGGACGGTGGAGATGCAGGCAAAAGCCGCGCGCCAAGGGCTGCGCATCGTCGAAATCCCGGTGCGATATCGTCGCCGCATCGGCCGCTCAAAAATCTCCGGGACGGCGCGAGGCGCGATCTGCGCGGGGTGGGCCATCGTCACCACCATCGTTCGCATTGCGGCTCAGCCCGGCGTTCGATGCCGGACAGAGACATGCGCCGGCTCCTGATCTTCGTCAAAGAGCCCGTCCCCAGACAGGTCAAGACTCGTTTGGCCACTGAGATCGGCGCCGAAGCCGCCTGCCACGTCTACCGGCGGTGCGTGGAGCGGACGCTCGAGCGGCTCGTGGCGCTGCGCGGTGAGATCACGTTGTGCGTGGAGCCGGCCGAGGCGATGGGTCGCCTCCAGGCGTGGCTGGGGTCGGCGTGGCCCGTCCAGCCCCAGCGTGGCGCCACGTTGGGTGAACGGCTGGCCGACGCCACCGACAGCGCCTTTGCAGCGGGGATGCGCCGGGTCATCGTCATCGGCACCGATTCGCCGTGGCTCGATCATCTGCGGATCGAGGAGGCGTTCTCAGCCATGGAGCGAACCGATCTGGTGCTTGGCCCCACGGAGGACGGCGGCTATTACCTTGTGGGGTTGGCGAAGTCGGCGCCCGGACTCTTCCACGGAATTTCGTGGAGCACCAGCCAGGTGCTGGATCAGACGCTGGCCGCAGCGCGCGCCTCGGGCATGACGAGCGCACTCTTGCCGGAGGGGTACGACATCGACCGACTGACAGAGCTCCAACGATGGATGAAAGAGGATCCCGCATGTGGGTTGACACCCGCTTCGTCGCTCCTGTACAATCGTGGCGCGTTCTCCGTCGAGGAGCGCCGACTCTTCCACGACGCACCGCGAGCGCAGCCATGACCACCAAGCGCATGACACACCACACGCAGCGCATCACAGGGGCAAGGAGCAAGGGGCAAGCCCGCCCCAGCGGTCGTGAAAGGCGGGCCGGGGGGGCGGGGGGCGACGCCACGGGTGAACGGCGGTTGACGCTCGGCCTGCCCAAGGGAAGCCTCCAGGAGGCGACGGTCAAGCTGTTTGATCGAGCCGGGTTTCAGGTGCTCATCAGCGAGCGCTCGTATGCGCCCTCGATTGATGATCCGGAGCTTGAACCGATGTTGCTGCGCGCGCAGGAGATGTCCCGCTACGTGGAGCAGGGCGTCCTCGATTGCGGGATTACGGGCAACGATTGGGTGCTGGAGAACCGTTCGCGCGTGGAGCGGGTGGCGGAGCTGGTCTACGCCAAGCGGACCCGCCATCCCGTCCGCTGGGTGATCGCCGTGCCGGCCGTCTCGCCTCTCCGCCGGCTCAAGGATCTGGAGGGCAAGCGGATCGCCACGGAGCTTGTCAACGTGACCAGGGACTATTTGGCCCGGCACGGGGTCAAGGCGGAGGTCGAATTTTCGTGGGGGGCGACCGAAGGAAAGGTGCGCCTGGGGCTGGTGGATGCCATCGTCGAGCTCACCGAGACGGGCCAGACCCTCCTGGCCAACGGTCTGCGCATCCTCGAGACGGTGTGCGAATCTACGACCCAGCTCATCGCCCATCCCTCGGCCCTGGCGGATCCCTGGAAGCGGCGCAAGATCGAGAGCCTCAAGACGCTCCTCGTCGGCGCGGTGGAAGCGGAGGGCAAGGTCGGCATCAAGCTCAATGTGCCCGAAGGTCACCTCCAACAGGTCATGGACGCCCTGCCGGCCATGAAGCGTCCGACCGTCTCCAAGCTGTGGTCGAAAGACGGCCGCGATCCGTGGTGGGCGGTGGAAACGGTCATCGAGGAGCGTCAGGTCAAGGCGCTGATTCCCAAGCTGAAAGAGGCGGGGGGCCAGGACATCATCGAGTATCCGCTCAATAAAGTCATCTATTGACTGTTCACACCACGGAACCACGGAAGTGCCACGGAAGCACGGAAACGTCTCCTTGAAGATTTCTCCGTGTCTCCGTGGCATTCCATGACCTCTGTGGTGTCGAGGGGAAAGTCAGGCACTACTCGTGATCGGTGAACGCATCGAGCGAAGTGAGATGATGGATGGCGGTGTTCAGCAGAGTGGGCAGCACAGAGACGGCGGCGGGACGATGGGGGGTGGTGATCAGCGGCCTCCTGGTGGCCGGGTGCGCCACGCATCGCTGGAGCCGCCAGGACGCCAGCCGCATCGCCTACGGGGCCTATCTGCAGGGGGTGATGCTCGAGCGCTCGGCGCGACTGGATGACGCGCTCGACGCCTACCAGCTCGCGCTGGCTCACGACCGGGATTCGCCGCTGCTGCACGTCCGCGTCGGGGGGACCTATCTCAAGCTCCGGCAGATGGACCGGGCCCTCCAGGAATTTTCGAACGCCCTCGCCCTCGATCCCAACCAGCCCGATGCGCTGCGCTGGATCGCCATGCTCTACGCCTCGCAGGGGCAGCTCGAGCCGGCGGTGGAAGCGTATGAGCGGCTCTTGCGCGTCGAGGCGGATGATCCCTTCGTCATGAGCACGCTGGCGGATCTCTACGTGCTGCAAGGGGAGTTGCCGAAGGCGACCGGTCTCTACGAGCGCTTGATTGAGACGTCCGGCCCCTCCACGCAGCTCCACTTCAACCTCGGCATCCTCTACGGCCGCCTCGGCCAGCTGGAGGACGCCCTGCAAGAGCTCTCACACGCCTATGAGCTGTCACCGGATGCGCTGGAGGTGTGCGTTGCGCTGGGGCTCACGTATGAGCTCCAGGGCCGGTTTGGGCACGCGGCGGCGCACTACGAGCGGGCGATCCACCTTGATCCGCTGAACCCGCGGCTCTACGCGTACGCGGCCCGGGCGTACGCCGATGCCGAGCAATGGCCGGAGGCGACGGAGCGCTACGAAGCCCTGCTGGATCTAGCACCCTCCGACGTGGAGGCGATCGTGGGGCTCATCCAGGTGTGGCTGGCCCAGGACCGGTTCGACGAGGCCGCCCGGTTCTTGGCCCGCAAGATCGATGAGCTCAACGGGCCCGCAGAGCTCTACGTGGCTCTCGGGATCGTGTACCGGCAAGCCGAGCAGGCCGAAGAGGCGATGCGGGCGTTCGAGCGGGCGGTGGCGGTGAAGGCCGATTATGCCCAGGCCTATTTTTACCTCGCGGCGCAACTGGACCAGTTGGGCCGCCGGCACGAGGCGCGCCGACACCTGCGCCGGACGCTGGAGCTGGATCCGAACCATCCCGATGCGATGAACTATCTCGGCTACCTCGACGCGGAGGAAGGCCTTCACCTCTCTGAGGCGAAGGCGCTCATTGAGCGCGCCCTGGAGCTTGATCCTGACAACGGCGCCTACCTGGACAGCCTGGGGTGGGTCTACTATAAGATGGGGCGGCTCGATGAGGCGATTGACTATCTGGAGCGCGCGGCCGCGAGGACCCAGGCCGATCCGGTGATCTTCGAGCATCTCGGCGATGCCTACCTGCAGCGCAACGAGATCGAGCGGGCCATGACGAATTGGGAAAAGGCGCTGGGGCTCGATCCGGACCAGCCGACGCTTCGAGAGAAGCTGGAGCGGCTGCAGCAGCGTCAGGCCACGGGACACCGCCACGGTGAGGACGATGGCTCAGCGCCCTGACGCGCGCGCCCTTCGGGCGCTGGCCCTTGAGCTGCGCCAGACGATCCTGAGGATGATTGCGACGGCGGGCAGCGGACACCCGGGGGGATCGCTCTCCATGGTGGAGTTGCTTATCGGCCTCTACTGGCACGCGCTCCGGCACGACCCGGCGCATCCGACCTGGCCTGACCGCGACCTGTTCTTGCTCTCGAAGGGCCACGGATGCCCCGCCCTCTACGCGGTGCTGGCCTTCCAGGGTTACTTCCCGAAAGAGGAGCTGATGACGTTGCGCCGCTACCCGACGCGGCTTCAAGGGCATCCGGAGCGCGCGTCAGTGCCGGGGATCGAGATCTCCTCCGGGTCGCTCGGGCAAGGGCTCTCCATGGCCAACGGCATCGCCTTGGCCGATCGGCTGGACGGACGCCGCCGCCGCATCTTCTGTCTCATGGGGGACGGCGAGATCCAGGAGGGCCAGGTGTGGGAGGCGGCGATGACCAGCCACCACCACCGGCTCGATGCGGTCTGCGCGATCATCGACGCCAACCAACTGCAGCAGAACGGTCCCGTGCGGGAGATCCAGGACATCGAGCCGCTGGCCGACAAATGGCGGGCCTTTGGATGGCATGCGATCGAGATCGACGGGCACGACGTGACGCAGGTGATGAACGCCTACGATGAGGCGGCGACGATCACCGGCGCACCCCAGGTGGTCGTCGCGCGGACGGTCAAAGGCAAGGGGGTGTCGTTCATGGAGCTCAAGGCCGCCTGGCACGGCGTCGCGCCGAAGCCGGATGAGCTGGAGCGCGCGTTGAAGGAACTCGAAGCGACCCCCACATGATGGCCTGTGATCAGTTTCGGGTTTCGGGTTTCGGGTTTCGCGTTCAACTCGCAACTCGCAACTCGCAACTCGAAACTCAGTCCCCATGGAACTAAAACCGACGAGGGACGGATTCGGCGAGGGGCTGCTGGAGTTGGGCAAGACCCACCCCCACGTCGTCGCCCTCTCCGGGGATCTGGAAGATTCCGCGCGGGCGATCTGGTTTAAGCAGCAGTACCCGCAGCGCTTCTTCTCGGTGGGGATTGCCGAGCAGGACATGATC